>NZ_JAMBIZ010000059.1 GCF_025291715.1 Metasolibacillus sp. | reverse complement strand
GTGTCTTCGTTTTTCGTTTCCGACGAAAAAACAAGAAAACAGAAAATTCAGTTAAAATTTATGCGACGCTAGTGATAACGATGCTGTATACCTATTTGCTTTAATGCATCTGGATAATGAAGAAATCTTTCCCATTGATCCATTAAGCTTTCATTTTCTTTGATTTTATCCATAATGAAATGCCGGATTGCCCAATAATCATGCAATCGATTTGCTTGATCAAAAACCATCATCGTTGGGCATAATGTAACAGCTTTATCCTTTAATTGCTGGCACACTTCCGCAATTTTCTCCTCATCAGGCTGCTCCCAATTAATTTCATCCCAAACATCCTGTGTTGCTTGCATTGTCCATTGTGGGAAAATTGCCTGCAAAATGCCTAATCCATGCTCATTCCACCTAATCCCCATATTTGCTGCATCGACAGCTGTCACAGAAGTAGAATGCATTAAATCACAGCTAACCTCTTTGTTGTATTTTTTTGCCTCATCTATAACGGCTTCCATAACAGCCTGATTCAACCAACCGTACACTTTAATAAAATCGGCACCATACTGAACCTGCCTTCTTACTTCTTTGCGAGCCACATCTTCATCATCCGTATTTAAATTGTAAGGGCTCGTTTCTCCCCATAGCCCTGGAGGCCCGTCAATCATACGATCTGCCGAAATAATACGGGGGTTAATCTGTTGATTCCTGAGCTCCTTTAGCTCAATAAGATTCCCTGCTGTATTGCGCACTGTCGTCACACCTCCTGCTGTAAAAAGTGGTGCAAAGCCATACTTAATATGCACATGCATATCAATAAGACCGGGAATAATCCACTTGCCTTCACAATCAATCTCTTGATAGTCAGACTTTATATTTTCTGCAATTTGAATAATACGGGAATCTTTTATTAAAATATCCTGCTTTACAAAAATACCTGATTCTATATTTAATATATTTCCATTTTTCAACAACAAGCACATTTTAATCACCCTCAACTTTTTATGAAATTTTAATATAATTAAAATTATTTATCTATTGTAAATCAAATGCTATAATTTTAAAAGAGGTGAAATAGATGATTTCATTAGGTGAAAAAATTAAGAAACGAAGAAAACAGCTAAAGCTGACATTGAAGGAGCTTGCTGGAGATGACTTTTCATACAGCTTACTTAGCCAAATTGAAAATAATAAAGCTAAGCCATCAATGGCTACTTTACATAAATTAGCAGAGAAACTATCTTTACCAATCAATGAGCTAATTAATCCTATTGAGGTAGATCGCTACCGAAACTTACTCGTTGAATTTGAAAGGCTCATTATTATGCCTTATGAGCGCAATCCTGAAATTGATAAAAAAATAGTCGAGGCGATTGAGCCGCTATTAGAACATATTCAATTCAACAGCTTTGAGGAAGCTCGAATTACAGAGCTATATGTGATTGCTTATTTTTACTTGCACAGTGAATTAAAGCTGGAATTACTGCAGCATAGCATTACTTATTATGAGCATATCGGTCTTATGAACAAAAAAGTCCAAGCTCAATTATTTATTTGTAAAAGCTATATTAATCAGCAAAACTATGATAAATGTGAAGTGATTATGCCGGAAATTTTACAGCAAATCGAGAATGGGGAATATGTATTTGAGTCTACCGTTTTAATTGATAGCTATTATTATAAAGCCATTATCGAAGCAGCATTAGGCAACTATACGTCAGCCTCCTCTTATACAAACAAATGCCTTGAACTAATGAAACAAGCAAACTTATATTATAAAATTGATGCTATTTGTCGTTTACAGCTATTGCTTTATATTCAATTAAATAATATATCCGAGGGGCAAACTAACCTACAAAAGCTTTACCATTACACACAATTTACAGGAAATATATATGACTTCATTCATTATTCCTATAGCAAGTTCCATTTTGAAAATCGTTTACATTTGAATGCCCATTTGTCAGAAGAAATACAGCGCTTTATTAAGGAGTTTTCACAGCAACAGAATATGTCGCTAAGTATTTTATACAATCAAGAGCTGGCATATACATTGTGGGAAAAAGGTTTTTATGCAGAGGCATTACAGCAAGTAAAAGAATACGCAATCCCTTCATATGTTATTCACCCCCTTGAACTTGCGGCTGGTTATGAGATTTTAGCGATACGAGCGCATTGCTATTACCATTTAGGTAATGAAGAGCAGGCCTTTGAGGACATTGTCTATAGTAGACAGCAAGTAAAGCAAATGCCAAATTCAACCTATAAAAATTTAATTTATAGCATTTATGATTCTATATTTAAGAAAGATTAGAGAGTAGAGGGAGTAGAAATTTTTTATATCACTCCCTCATTTTAATTAAGCATTATAATAACCGCTGCCATCTATTTATCACTAACAACCTTTACTTCCCCAAGCGAGGTCGTATGTAAAAATGCTAACCTTTCCGCCATTTCCTTCGGTGAGCTTTGAAAGCCTTGCTTAATCCAATAAATAAACAAGCCTAAAAATGCGTATGTGGCATAGGCATTGACTGCATCTATATCGAACCATACCTCATCCTGTAAGCTTAAATCTTTACGGCTAATACTGCCCATTGTTTCACAAAAAATATTTTGTGAGCCTGGAATAACTTCCCCCATCAGCATAAGCGAAAAAATAAATTGATTGTTATAAACAAATTCGAAGATAGGGATATTTGGCGTAGGGTCTGCAAGTGTAAAGGACTCCTTCCCCTTATAGCTATCGCGATAATACTGTGCAAGCTCATCTAAATAATCTTGAAAAATATCTGCCAATAGCTTTGTGCTATCTTCATAATGCGAGTAGAATGTGACACGGTTACAGCCTGCAACCTTTGCAATTTCTGTTATTGAAATATCTTTAAAATTCTTTTCTTTTAATAGAGTTAACATTGCACCTTTAAGCTTTGTGCGCGTTCTGACAATGCGTCGATCTTCTGCTGCCATTGCTAAAATCACCTAATTTCATACAATCTTTTGTACAAATTATAACATGTTGTCTAAAACGTTGCTTTTCATCACAAGATTATAAGGATTTTAAATTGACACTTCCTAGACAGTTCTGTTAATTTACAAATGTAGTTTATTTTAAATAGAATAATTAACATAAGGAGGAGCTTAAATATGGCTCGTTTAGAAGGTAAAGTAGCAATTATTACAGGTGCGGCCCAAGGTATGGGCGCTGCTCACGCAAAATTATTCATTGAAGAAGGCGCTAAGGTCGTTATTACTGATTTAAATGAAGAAAACGGGCAAGCTTTAGCTGCAGAGTTAGGTGAAAATGCCATTTTCGTTAAACAAAATGTAGCAAGTGAAGAGGATTGGGCTACAGTTATTGCAAAGGCTGAGGAAGCTTTCGGTCCAGTGAATGTGTTAGTGAATAACGCCGGTATCACGATGGCAAAATCTATTCTCCAAACAACAGCTGAGGAATACCGTCGCATCGTAGAAATTAACCAAGTGTCTGTATTTTTAGGCATGAAGGCGGTCATCCCTTCGATGCAAAAAGCGAGTGGTGGCTCTATCGTCAACATTTCTTCATTAAATGGTTTAGTGGCTGGTGCAATCGGCTACACAGATACAAAATTTGCAGTGCGTGGCATGACAAAGGCGGCTGCTATTGAAGGTGCTCACTACAATATCCGTGTAAATTCTGTACATCCTGGCGTTATTGCCACACCAATGGTTGTACAAGAGGATACAAAGGCGGCTGTGGAGGAATTTGCAAAGCATATTCCATTACAGCGTGTTGCACAGCCTGAGGAAGTATCGAAAATGGTGCTATTTTTAGCATCTGATGAATCTAGCTACTCTACAGGCTCTGAATTCGTCATTGATGGTGGTATTTCTGCACGTTAATTTATGGTTGCTGGACTAATCCAGCAGCCCTCTTTTATTTTCATTAGCCAATAAATATGTTATCTTTTTGCAAGACACAGTTTTGAAAGAGAGGCTATTTATTTATGAAGCAGGACAATTTTTGGCTTGATTTACCAAAGCCATTTTTTATATTAGCACCGATGGAAGAAGTAACGGACGTTGTATTCCGTCATGTCATTGCTGAAGCAGGACGTCCCGATGTCTTTTTTACAGAGTTCACAAACTCTGCAAGCTACTGCCACCCTGATGGCGTCGAGAGCTTACGCGGCCGCTTAGCTTTTACAGAGGACGAGCAACCGATAGTTGCACATATTTGGGGAGATAATCCTGAGCATTTCCGACAAATGAGTATCGGCATGAAAGAACGTGGCTTTAAAGGGGTAGATATTAATATGGGCTGCCCTGTTGATAATGTAGCAGAGCGCGGAAAAGGAGCGGGCTTAATTCTGCACCCTGAGCTAGCTGCTGAAATTATTCAAGCTGCCAAAGCTGGTGGCTTGCCTGTTAGCGTCAAAACAAGAATTGGCTTTACAGAGGTAGACGAATGGCGTGAATGGCTATCCCATATTTTGAAGCAAGATATCGCCAATCTCTCAATCCATCTTCGTACACGCAAAGAAATGAGCAAAGTTGCCGCACATTGGGAACTCATTGCAGACATTAAAAAATTGCGTGACGAAATAGCCCCTAACACATTGCTGACGATTAATGGAGATATTCCTGATCGCACAACAGGACTTAAGCTAGCGGAGCAATATGGCATTGATGGGGTAATGATTGGACGCGGTGTTTTTACAAATCCATATGCCTTTGAAAAAGAGCCACAAGAGCATAGTGCAGAGGAGTATTTGAGCTTACTTAGCCTACATCTTGATTTATACGACCATTATTCAAAGGAATTTGAAACACGCTCATTTAGAGCATTACAGCGCTTCTTTAAAATTTATGTGCGTGGCTTTAAAGGCGCAAGCCATTTAAGAAATGAGCTCATGAACGTTAATTCAACAGATGAGGCACGTGAGCTGTTAAAGCTATTTCACAATGGCAATGTAGAGGAAATAGAGTAGGAGGGAGCGATTAACTCCCGTCCTCTCACACCACCGTACGTACGGATCCGTATACGGCGGTTCAA
>NZ_JAMBIZ010000058.1 GCF_025291715.1 Metasolibacillus sp. | reverse complement strand
TTTTTTTATGCAAAGATAAAATTACTGAAAATTTAGATTTTTATAAAGCGTTGAATTATTTTAATGCGACACTAGTGCCAGCGTTTAGATACTTTACTAAAATCAAATCCCAACAATCAATTAAGTAAAAAGAAGAAAAGAAATTACTAATTGTCTAATATGAAAAAATAGTTGAGGCTTTGATGAAAAAGCGCAGATTTTGTCGGGTTTTGTTTAGGAATTGTATAGTTCTCTTTTTTACACTAGACAAAAAGAGGAAGGGGACTAAGGAATGCTGAAAAATTTATTACAAGAACGAATCGTTCATAATGAAAATATATCTGTTTATTTTAAGAGTAGATTAATTGAATTGCCAAATGATATAGATGTACTAGGCATTCAAGCAACTACGTTAAAAATACAACAACAAAGCATTGCTACTGGCTATATTACAGACGATAAAATTTATTTTAAAAGCTTGCACCCTGGCGAAACGATACTCACATTGATGAATCAGGAAGATAGGGCTTTTATTAAACTTACTGTGCTTAGCTCAGGAGAAATTGTGACAGAAATTACACCTTGCTTAAAAAATAAAAAGATAGTACCTGTGTATTTTAAAAGAGTTTTAGGTGCAACTGCCATTGCAATCGATTTAAAGGGAGCATTAACTAACTATTTAATTGCGGAAGGAAAAGTGTATCAAGACAGTTTAATTGAAGAGGTTCACTACCAGTCATTGCATCAAAATGTAATCGATCATTCCATGAGTGGCTGCTTTATTTTAGGGTGTCATGTAAATGGTCTGCCATTAACAAATAGACAGGAATATGCGCTAGCCAATCGTGTTGCGACATTAAGATTTTCAAAAATTGTGTCTCGCTATAATGGTGTCAAAATAACTTTAGAGGAAGACTTCTTGCTGACATTTATGATAACAGATGAGATTAGGCATATGTGAATAGACTTTCTTTGCTATTTTCTCATGAAACATGAGAAAATAAAAATAGCTTTGAAAGGAGAGAGAACATGAATCCATTTACATTTTATAATCCTGTAACGCTTCATTTTGGAGTGGACGCAATGGAGAAATTGCCACAGGAGCTTGCCAAATATGGTGATAAAGTATTGATTGTCTACGGCGGAGGAAGCATTAAAAGCAACGGTGTTTATGACGATGTTATAACGATATTGCAGCAGGCGAATAAGCAAATATTTGAATTAGCAGGCGTTGAGCCAAATCCACGTGTCGAAACAGCTCGTCGTGGTGCGGAAATTTGTAAAGCAGAAGGTATCGATCTTGTACTAGCAGTAGGTGGAGGGTCTGTAGTTGACTGTTCAAAATTAATCGTGGCTGCTGCAAAATACGATGGCGATGCTTGGGACTTAGTTATTAAAAAGGCTGTAGCAGAGGAAGCATTGCCATTAGGTGTTGTCTTAACTTTAGCGGCAACAGGCTCTGAAATGAACTCAGGCTCTGTTATTACAAATATGGATACAGAAGAAAAGTTCGGCTGGGGTAGTCCCGCGGTATTCCCGAAATTTTCAATTTTAAATCCTGCCTATACAGTGACTGTACCGAAAAATCATACGATATATGGCATCGTTGATATGATGTCGCATATTTTTGAACAATACTTCCATAACGCAACAAATACACCTGTTACAGATGGTATGTGTGAAGGTGTTTTACGTGCGATTATGGAGGCTGGACCAAAGCTAGTAGAGGATTTAGAAAATGTTGCATTACGTGAAACTATTTTATTAGCAGGCACAATTGGCTTAAATAATTTCTTATCGATGGGTTCACGTGGTGATTGGGCTACACATAATATTGAGCATGCAGTATCAGCAGTGTACGATATTCCTCATGCAGGTGGTTTAGCAATTCTGCAGCCACATTGGATGCGCCATGTCGTTTCAGAAAATCCAGAGCGCTTTGCGCGTTTAGCTGTACGCGTATTCGATGTAGAGGCTAATGGCAAATCAGTAGAGGATGTTGCACTTGAGGGAATTGAGCGCTTAGCTGCATTTTGGACTTCTTTAGGTGCACCGCAGCGCTTAGCAGATTACAATATTGATACAACACATTTCGAGAAAATAATTGAGCATACGATGTGCAATGGTCCATTTGGCAACTTTAAAAAGCTTCATGCGGACGATGTACGTACAATTTTAGAAAATGCACTATAAAAAAACAGACTGGAGAGGTTGTTGCCTTCCAGTCTGTTTTTAAGTTATTCGGGCTTTTCACCAACGTGCTGCCAGCTCAATTGACCATCATCTTCGTCAAATAAAATAACAACCTCAGTTACGCCTTTTTGGCTCAAAATAAGATGTGTTAAATGATCTCGCACATCATCTAAGTAAGCCAAGGAAAGGTTCGGGTCAGCTTCTGCAACAAGCTCAACATGCAAAAATTCCCCTTCTTTAATCACTTCTAAGCGCATAATATCCTTTACATTCGGTTCTTCCATTACTAAATGGGCTATATGGTTTAGCATTTCTTGATCGGTTTCCCCGATAACGCCTCTCGCATTATCTAAAAATACGCGACCTACTACATAAAACATCATGAAACCAATAATCATTGAGACAAGTCCTTCAAGTCGGTAAAAGCCAGTGAAGTGAGCGATTAAAATGGCACTAAATGCTAGAACATTACCGCTTGTTGCAACTAAATCTTCCATCCATACAAGCTTTGTCGCAGGCTTTGCACGATTTAAATATTTTGCTGACTTGACAATGGATGTAAATCCAGCACTCTCAACACCTACTTCATGCAAAACTTCTTTTGCTGCTTTATGCAAAACTGTTAATTCCAATATAATTCCGACAGCTAATACACCAAGTGCAATAAGCATACCGTTTGATTCAGTAGCAGGGGAGACAAAATGATGCCAGCCCTCTTTTACTGTTTCATAAGATAAAATACCAACGATTAAAACAGCTCCTAAACAAACTAGGTTAATAAGGCGACCAAAGCCATTAGGGAATTGTTTAGTTGGCGCTTTTTTGGATAATGCAGATCCGATATAAACGAAAAGCTGGTTAGCGGCATCCCCTAAGGAGTGCATCATTTCCGCAAACATCGCCACATTGCCAGTAAAGAAAAAGGCAATTCCTTTAATAATACCTAAAAATGCATTGACACACGCAGCGAGCAAGGAAGGTTTGTTACCGTCTTTAAGTAGTGCGAAAAATTCTTTCATAGAGACTCTCCTTTAAGATAATAATTCAATTTCAATTTGTTCTATATACGATTGAGTATGTAGATCTTGATAAAGTGCTAACGTATTTTGATGAATTGTAGCAAAGCGAATCGTTACTTCATGTTCAATTGTATCATTTGCTATTACCGTATCGCTTATGCGGATGTTTTCAACATACATTTCGTTCTGTTGCATATAGGAAAGGAGTGTAGAAATATCATCGTGATGCTTCACCTGTACTTTCAATGAAAATTCACGTGAAGCTAAGCGTTTAGGTCCTATCGTCATTAAAAAGGGAGCAATTAGCTCAATACCAATGACAACAATCACTACTGTCATAAAGGCTTCTGCATAAAAACCTGCTCCTACAGCAATACCAATTCCAGCTGCTCCCCAAATCATGGCAGCTGTCGTAAGGCCAGTAATACTATCATTCCCCTTACGTAAGATTACACCTGCTCCTAAAAAGCCGATGCCGCTAACTACTTGTGCAGCTAGCCTTAGTGGGTCCATCGTAATATTAATATCGTCTCTAGCTGGTGTCATATAAGCCGTTTCAATAGAAATAATCGTCAGTAAGCAACTGAATGTTGCGATGACTAAGCTCGTTTTTAATCCAACTGGCTTCTTCTTTAATTCCCTTTCAATTCCAATAATTAAACTTAAACCAGCAGCTACAGCTAATTTAATTAAAATTTCAATTGAAAAGACTTCGGTTAAAATAGATGACAATCATTCTCCTCCTTAAAACAACTATTGATAATGCGTTATATTACTGTAAAATGAAGTGATGTACAAGAAAAATTTAAGTGAGGAACAATAACTATGAATAAACCGGCGATTAATCCTTATATACCAATTGTGATTGGCGTTATTTCAGTATCGCTATCAGCCATTTTAGTAAAGCTAGCAAGTGCCGATGCGGGTGTTATTGCATTTTATCGAATGTTATTTTCTGTTGTGCTCATGCTTCCAATCTTTTTATGGAAATATACAGGTGAAATAAAGTTATTATCGAAAAAAGATTGGGTATTTTCTGCTATTGCAGGTGTTTTTTTAGCATTTCACTTTATCTTATGGTTTGAGTCATTAAATTACACCTCTGTAGCGAGTTCTACAGTGCTTGTGACGATGCAACCTTTATTTGCTTTTGTAGGGACTTATTTTTTCTTCGGCGAAAAGATTTCTTTGAAAACAATCATTGCGGCCGCAATTGCAATTATAGGTAGTGTTTTGATTAGCTGGGGAGATTTTCGAGTTAGTGGTACAGCTTTATATGGAGATATACTAGCGCTAATTGCTTGTGCATTAGTCACAGGCTATCTCTTGTTTGGACAAGACGTTCGCAAAAGAATTTCACTTGTTACATATACAATGGTCGTTTATATGAGCAGTACAGTTTGTCTTTTCTTCTATGTATTAGTAAAGGGAGAATCTTTTGGTCCATATCCTTCAATGGAATGGGTTTGGTTTATATTGCTTGCTATTATACCTAATTTACTTGGTCATACTTTGTTCAATTGGTCATTAAAGTTTGTTAGCACAAATGTATTGTCGATTGCTATTTTATTTGAACCAATAGGTGCTGCTATATTAGCTTACTTTATTTTTAAAGAATATTTAATTGCAACACAAATCGTTGGTGGGATCGTTGTATTAGCTGGAATATTGCTCTTTGTAGCAGATTTTAAAAAAATAAAAAGTTTTTTTAGAAAAACTATTGATTTATAGTTTTAGATGGTATATATTATTACTTGTCCTTAACGACACAGCGAAAAAATAACATTAAAAAAAGTATTTGACAGCAAGTTAAGGATGAGTTATAGTATAAAAGTCGCCACTAAAAAGCGGTGATGATAATGAACCTTGAAAACTGAACAAGCAAGACGTGAATGAATAAAACGTTTCATTTAATAGATGAAACATAATTTTGGA
>NZ_JAMBIZ010000057.1 GCF_025291715.1 Metasolibacillus sp. | reverse complement strand
CCCCCAACTACCATCGGCGCTAAAGAGCTTAACTTCCGTGTTCGGTATGGGAACGGGTGTGACCTCTTTGCCATCATTACTAGACTCTTTTCTCTCTCAAAACGTTATCCGTTCTTCAAGACAAGAATTAGTATATAACGTTATTTCACATTATGCAATACTTTTTTTAAAAAAAATATTATTTTTTAAAATTGCTAAAATACAATGCTCTGTTGCTCATTATAGCAAGTGCTTTTCTAAAAGAAAATAGCTTATTTTTATCTTACTAACACTTATATTTTAATATCCACTGCCATTTCATTTTGAAGCTCAGAACTTGCATGATGAGATGACCGCGCATTATTCTCTTCCTCCCCTGATAATTGCTTATGTTCCTTGGGATTCTCTTTTGTAATTTTCATCATGAAAGCTTTCCCATAAAGCGACGGGTCATGCTTCACCAAATATTGATGGTCTTTTCCAGGCACTCTATCTCCAGCCATAATACGCCCTGCAATCTTTAAACAAGTTAATTGAATTTTTAATGCTTCTTGCTCTGCTTCCATTCGCTTTTTGGCAGCCTCAGCTTCCCTTTTAAGTTGCTCTGCCATCTTTTGTTGCTTTTTTAATTCGCGCTCCAATTCCTGCTTTTTCTTTAACAGCTCCTCTTCTTTTGTTATTACAGCATTATCCATAGCAAAGTTTACAGTTTGCGGCCCTTTGATGTGCACCGATTTTTCCTCCTTTCTGTAGAAAGTTCTTGTTTTATTATTCGGCACAAAATGCAAAAATTAAAGATTCACTCAATTGCCAAAAGTGTTTGACTCAACTTTTGTAAATCTTCAATAGTTGTGCCTCCTCCAAAAGAAATTCTAAAAAATTGACGCGCAGCTGTCATCGAATAACCCATAGATAAAATAGCTTTCGTGCCTGAATCACTATGAATATCGCAGGCGCTCCCTGTGGATATGCCAATCCCCGCTTCATTAAGCTTCAATAACACATATTGCCCTTCAACCTTGTCCATTATGACACCACAAATATTTGGCAATTGTTTTTTTGATTCAATTAATTTACAGCTTTTTGGTAAAGTCTCTTTTAAGTATTGACGCAAGGTTTCATAATGACTTCTTTTGTAATGATATTCCTCTACTGCTGTAGCAAAAGCCACAATTGCAGGTGTATCTAATGTGCCTCCACGCAATCCTTTTTCATGCGTAACACCTGGCACTAATGATGGTATTTGTAACTTCGGGTTAATATAAACAGCTCCACAGCCTTTAGGTCCCCCAATTTTATGTGCCGATACAGTAATCGCATCTATTTGGGCTTGTAACGGCAATTTGCAAAATGATTGGACACAATCAACATGGATGAATACGTTATTTTCTTCTGCAATGCGTGCGATTTCTTCAATTGGCTGAATCGCACCTATTTCCGAGTTGGCATGCTGAATTGTGATAACAGCAGTTTCCTCACAAATAGCAGCACGTAACTGTTTGATATCAATACAACCATCTTGCTGTAAAGCTAGCTTTGTAATTTGATAGCCCATTTTTTCTAATGTATTTAATGCCGCATGAACAGATGTATGCTCGGCTTGTGATGAAATAATATGCTTGCCCTTCTTTGAGGCAAGGGCTAATGACAAAATAGCCAATATATTGCCTTCCGTTCCGCTGCCGGTAAAAATAATCCCATCTTTATTCCTATCAAGTGCTTGTGCAATCACATTTCTTGCTTGTTCAACGAAATATTGGGCTTGCCCCCCTGCATCATGCAAGCTTGAGCTGTTGCCGTAATATCTTTTAGCCACCTCACAATATGCGGCAATCGCCTTTTCTGTCATTGGTGTTGTTGCTGCGTAATCTAAATAAATCATCTTTTTCTCCCTTTCTAATTTTCAGTCTTGTTTTCTCTTTTATTTTATGTAAAGATATGTGTCAAGACAACTGTAAGGAAGGTATTATTATGTACAAAACAGATGTTCTTATAATCGGCAGTGGCATTGCTGCACTTCAAGCTGCTCGCATATTAGGGCAACATTTTCATGTACAGCTTGTCACAAAGTCTTCTGTAGTAACAAGTAGCTCCTATAGGGCACAGGGAGGCATTGCGGCTGTTACAACACAAATAGACGATATTAATTATCATATTCATGACACAATGCTCGCTGGTGAATATCATCACACATCGAATGTTGAAACATTAATAAAAGATGGCGCACAGCTCATTGACACACTTTTACAGCAAGGGCTTCCTGTTGACCGCTATACAAATGGTGAGCCTATCCTCGGTTTAGAAGGTGCACATAGCCATCACCGTATTTTACACGCTGGTGGAGATCAGACAGGTAAGTATTTTATTCATTATTTACTAGAACGACTGCCGGTTACTGTGACAATCAATGATTATGAAATGGTGTATGAACTATTATTCAATAAAAATGGGGACTGCATTGGTGCATTAACACGAGGCAAGCAAGGTACAAAATGCTACCTTGCTCATCATATCGTTATCGCTTCGGGTGGTGCGGGAGCCCTTTATAACTGTACCTCTAATTTTTCTACAAACACTGGTGATGGCATTGCACTTGCCTATATGGCAGGCGCAGCTATTAGCGATATGGAATTTATGCAATTTCATCCTACTTTATTATGGTGCAATGGTGAAGCAAAGGGGCTTATTTCCGAGGCTGTACGTGGAGCAGGAGCAATTTTTGTTGATGCGGCAAGACAGCCGATTATGAAAGGACTTGATTTGGCACCTCGCCATATCACAGCACACACATTATTTTTAAAGCGGCTTGCTGGAGAAGAAACTTTTTTAGATATTTCGATGATTGAGAAATTTGAGGAAAAGTTCCCGTCTATTACAAAGCTATGTGCTGACAATGGGATATCTTTACAAGATGGCTTAATCCCTGTTGCACCAGGCAGCCATTTTTTAATGGGTGGCATTGTCGCAGATAGTTTAGGGCAAACGTCTATCCCTTCTTTATATGCAGTAGGAGAAGTCGCTTGTACAGGGGTTCATGGTGCAAATCGACTTGCAAGCAACTCGTTATTAGAGGCAATTACTTTTGGGCAGCGTATGGCACAAACAATTATCCAAAAAGGCCTACATCAACAAAATTTTATGATTGAACAAAGCAACAGCGATATAGTCATGCCGCATTTATTTACAAAAGAGCAGCTTCAACAAAAGATGATGAAAGCACTAGGAATCGTGAGAAACCATTCCTCGTTGCAAGAGTTTTTACAACAAATGCCGCCTTTACAAACGCTACTTTCTGCGAATCGTGACAGCTTACCATGTGAACAAATGGAGCTTTCTATGATGCATATTGTAGCTATATTAATGGCGAAAGCGGCGCTAACTCGCACAGAAACACGAGGGGCGCATATTCGCACCGATTATCCTTTTACAGATACAAAATGGACAAAGCGCTGGATTGTTTTTTCACAAGGTCAAATGGAAGTGAGGAATTCTTTATATGAACATAATCAAGCTAGAGGAAATGCTGAAGCAATTTTTCAATGAGGATATAGGAGATGGCGATTTATCAAGCGAACTTATTTTTTCACCTACGCAACAAGGAGCATTTTCCTTTTATGCAAAAGAAGATGGCATTTTTTGCGGTGGACCGATTATTGAGCAGGGCTTTCGTTTACTTGACGCTTCTATCGTCATTACTTTACATAAACGAGATGGAGAAGCTGTTAAAAACGGCGATTTAATCGCGCATATTCAAGGTTCCCTGCAAAAGCTATTAATGGGTGAACGCGTCATTTTAAATTTAATTCAACGAATGTCAGCTATTGCGACAGCTACACAACGTGCTGTCAATGAGACCGTTGGGACAGATGCTAAAATACTCGACACACGTAAAACAATTCCTGGTTTACGCATGCTCGATAAATATGCCGTTCGTATTGGTGGCGGCTATAACCACCGTAATGGGCTTTATGATGCCATTATGCTGAAAGATAATCATATTGCTTTTGCTGGAAGTATAACGAAAGCTGTTCAAACCGCTCGCACAAAAATCGGACACACTGTCAAAATTGAAGTAGAAATTGAAACAAAAACACAGCTGGATGAAGCGGTCGCTGCTGGGGCAGATATTATTATGTTTGATAACCGTACACCTGCTGAAATACAACAATGGCTCCCTTCTATTCCTCGTCATATTGCAACGGAAGCATCAGGAGGCATTACACTTGAAAATTTGAAAGCTTACGCACAATCGGGTGTACAGTGGATCTCTCTCGGTGCACTTACACATTCAGTAAAAGCTTTCGATATTAGTGCACTCGTTCATTTGAAAGGAGAAAATGGATTTGTCAATCGCTAGCTTACTACAACAAACATCATTACTACCAGAGCATTACCGAACATTATCACAAGAGGAAATGGAAACACGTATCACAAAGCTCAAAAAAGACTTAGGGAAAAAGCTCTTTATTCTTGGACATCATTATCAAAAAGATGAGGTAATTCAATTTGCCGATGCTACAGGTGATTCTTTACAGCTTGCTCAAATTTCAGCAGCGAATAAAGAAGCAGAGCATATTGTCTTTTGTGGTGTACACTTTATGGCGGAAACAGCTGATATGCTGACAACAAGTGAACAGCATGTTTATTTACCTGATATGCGTGCAGGCTGCTCGATGGCGGATATGGCAGACATATACCAAACAGAGCAAGCATGGCCAATTTTGCAGCAGCTGTTTGGCGATACAATGATCCCTTTAACTTATGTAAATTCTACTGCTGCGATTAAAGCCTTTACTGGTAGATACGGTGGGGCTTGTGTAACCTCATCCAATGCGAAGGAGATGGTAAAATGGGCATTTTCGAAGAAACAGCGCATTTTATTTTTACCTGACCAACATTTAGGTCGCAACACTGCATTTGAGCTAGGTGTTCCACTTGAAAATATGGCAGTGTGGAACCCTCATACACAAAAGCTTGAAACACAACAGTCGCCTGAAAATATTCAAGTAATTTTATGGAAAGGTCATTGCTCTGTACATGAAGGCTTTACAGTCCAACATACAGAAATGATTCGCCAAACTTATCCTGAGATGCGCATTATCGTTCATCCTGAATGTAGTCGTGAAGTTGTAGCTGCGGCTGATGATGCGGGCTCAACAAAATATATTATTGATACAATTAGCAATGCGCCAAGCGGCTCCTCATGGGCGATTGGTACAGAGATGAATCTTGTACGCCGCATTATTCAACAGCATCCAGATAAGCATATTATCTCTTTAAATGAAAACTTTTGTCCTTGCTTGACGATGAATCGCATTGATTTACCACATTTGTTATGGTCATTAGAAAGCATCGCTGATGGTCAACCACAAAATCGTATTCAAGTAGAGGAAAATACTGCTATAGAAGCTCGTAGTTCTCTTGAGCGTATGTTAAAACGTGTTTAATAGAGTAGGAGGGAGCGATTAACTCCCGTCCTCTCACACCACCGTACGTACGGATCCGTATACGGCGGTTCAAT
>NZ_JAMBIZ010000056.1 GCF_025291715.1 Metasolibacillus sp. | reverse complement strand
CCTCTAACGCATATACATAAGATTCTAAGCGCTCTAGCCGCTTTAATTGGCTACGTTCCCTTACATCCATTCGTTCCATTTCTGCCGCTGAACGAATACTGCTGCCCTTTGGCATCGTAGCCTCTAATCCATATTGAGCCACGCCCCATGAACTCATATTACGACTACCACCATACAAAGCTCGCTCTAATCTAGCAATCTCTTTTTTCCACAGCCGATAGTTGTTTATCATATACCCAATATCCATTTGAGT
The DNA here is from genome assembly GCF_025291715.1 of Metasolibacillus sp. Lineage (GTDB taxonomy): Bacteria > Bacillota > Bacilli > Bacillales_A > Planococcaceae > Metasolibacillus > Metasolibacillus louembei. The sequence continues at coordinate 6,588 of NZ_JAMBIZ010000056.1, read as the reverse complement.
TGTTTGCCCTTTGCCCATGCTTTAGCCCCCATTTATGTGTTATAATAGAGTGTGTATAATTTTGCTGAGGTGGCTGAGCTGGAGCTTGGCTGCTTTTTTTATTTTAGATAAACGGCCTAAACATATCGACAATCATTGATACTAGACCGTACAGACTACTTGTCCCAATCCACGTTAGCGCCCATCCGTTCATTTCAAACTTGTACATTTTATTCATCCTTAGCCTCCGTATAAAAATTGGTATATTTCGAGTATATTTTCGTGCTTCTTTCTTAGCTAATTGATATAATTTTTCTAAAAAGAAAGAAGGTGTAAGATGTTTCAAGAAATATTCTTAAATGATGGCTTTGCTAATGTATTATCTGTTGGAATACCATTGATTGTAGTTATTTTTGCAATGTTATTAGTTATACATTTCATGGGTGAAGCTATTAAAGTAATTTTTTCATCACGTATTGTACAGTTACTCTCTTTAGTTGGAATAATATTCTTCTTGATTAAAGTTTGGTAGAGCAATCTAACCAGGCTTTTTTATTAACTATTCATAATGGTCATTGTGCTTAATATTACAGCCCACACATGCCTTCGCATTCGTTTGCCCATAAGTCTAGTTCTAGTTGATTTTCGTTTAAATCAACCTCTCGTAACGGTTTACAAGAACGATGTAAAAATGCTTGTCCGTTTAAAACTGGCATGTGTCTAATTTTTTCGTCTATGAAACAAGCATCTGCAAACGATTGAGGGTCGTTTCTCTTCATTTCTAGCCATGTTTGATTATCGTGAAACGGACAGCCTATGCAACTACTTTTAGCTGGCGTTCCCAATCCTTCACGTTCAACGTATGAAATGCAATTTGTACGATTCATCATCCGTACATCAATAAGTGGATGTTCTGCTTCGATCCACTTGTCTTCAATTGATTTCACACGATGTATTTCATCCGTACTAATGCCTTTCCACATGTGTACAACTTCTTTTACCTGTTGTCGTGGTTTATAACCTAACAGCTCGCGTACTTTTCGCTTAACAGGTTCGATTTTGTATTCTCCCGTACACTGTCGCCTTATCATCCCAACTGAACCATCATCAGCTAATGTAAATAGCGGCATTGTTGCCACTCTGGAACCTGTTTCAGCAGCCTTTATAAAGTCTTCACGAATGTTGCCTCCATTGGTGAAAATGATTTCATGCCCATATTTTTGTTTAATGTAGCCATTAACTTTATCCACCCATTTATAAATATTCGATGGTTCCCAGCCTGTATCAGAAAAAATAATATAATCCGGAATAACACCGTTTATTTCACCTTTTAAAGCCATTAACAACAATGCTGTAGATTGTGTGCCACCGCCGAACGACAACACATGTACATGCTTTTTACCATCGTCATAATTTTGCTTAATCATGTTTTCACCTCGCTTACTACGTGTAATGGTTCTATTGTTCATTAAGCCTGTTTAATATATTCTTCATGACGAGCTTCGCCAAATGATACTGTTTGCCCATCATCAGTTTGTACATGTACAAGACCATCACGAGTACGATAACCATTTGTAATTTGTCCTTTTTGCCATTTATCTTCCCAATAAATAAGCACAGGCGCACCAATTTCATAATAATAAGGCTCTTGGTTTACAAGAATGTTTTTCGGTCCTTCAAGTTTCTTGCATTCTTCATAAGCAACAATCACATCTTCAATTTGCTCTAAAGATGGTGTATCATCGCCCGATTCGATTTCTCCAACTTTTTGTCTAACCTCTTTCAAAAACTGAATTGAGAGTTTCCAACCTTTCTTTTTTTCATCTTCATTAGCTAAAATTAATGACATTCCTATTCACCTCATTTTCCTCAAGTAAATTCTTTGTACATGGCATCTATAATTCGATTGATTTCTTTTTTTAATTCTGTTTTATTCACTTTTTCTTTTCGAATAATAGATAGCAACATTACCGCAAAACCATAGTAAAATGTATCTTTTTTCAATGTGCCACCTACTTTACTTTCAATTAAAAATTATCCATCAATTCATCAAATTTCCCTTGTTTATAACCTGTTTGATAGGCTTCTTCTTTCTCTTTTTCTAAGCGTTGAACTTTTTCGGCTTGTTCAACTAACCAATCCATTTCTTCAATACTTACGTTGATGTAGTTACTAACCCCTTCACGGTCTTTGAATATGCGACTTTTAATTTCTTCTAATGTGATTTCAGCCATTCATTTATCCTCCTGCACATTTTGGTTCAAATGCTTACTAACTGCTGTACCTTAATTTCAGCCCTCGGCTCCATCGAGTACCACTTGCGGGCTACCAGCTCGACTATTTGTGCATCATCGCCCCATATAATGCCGTTCATCCCATCCTTTATGCCCTTGACTAGATTGTCTGCATCGGGCTTAGTCACTGGTCTTAGATCACCGCAAGCAATAAGTGCTTGCTTTGGCTTTGTGTGATACTTTTTCGGCGGCATGACATAAATATCAACCTCAAGCCTCAATGCTCCTTGTAGCGGATCCTGCGGCTTATTTTGCATAGCTACGAGCCTTACCCACTCTTTATAGTTTTTGGATTTTGGGGCGTCATGAGTTCTGACGCCCTTGCCTGCCCTGCTGAATCGTGGTCGCTCCTGGGCTTGTACTTTGCCAGGTATTGTAAAGCTAATCATGCCGTAGCCTCCTTGATAGCCTCATCCATGTTTACTTGATTACGCTCAAATTCAGCGTCTTCCAGTTCTTTTTCATGCTTTCGTTTACATACCGGCCCCATGCCATAGTCCATTGACTTCTGCGTCTTTAGCGGTCTATTACAGCGGTCGCATAGTTTCATAGATTCCCCTCCACTCGAATCCCATTTTTATTAGTTTGAATTTCCTTATAACCCTCATATCTCAACTGTTTGATTTCCTCGGCTGTAAACATTCCCACGGCTAGTAACTTGTCACGATCAACACGTTTGTACAGCTCTGTATATGTCAATAACCATTCAACTGCCTTTCGTGGTTGGTTTTGTTTTTTGTTAAATAAGCACCTTCTACTTGCTCCCATGTGAAGCCTAACATCTCACCTAAACTCAAAATCTCATAAAGCGCTTGCTCATAGTGAATGTAGTTTTCTAGCATGCACGACGTAATATAGTTGATTGCGATAAATTGACGTGTAATACCATTCTTCTCATCGTCACTTACCTGTGCGAAATATTCATTCATCTCTTCTTCATCAAACTCTTTGTAGCCGATTTCCAATCCGATGCTCAAAATGAAGTGCAAGCAGTCAATGTATTCCTCTAAAAGAGGATTCTTCGAATAAGAACCTTCTCCCCCGCACTGCCAACAATCAATTCCTGCATAGCTCGGTATCCCAATAGGCGTTCCAGTCCCAGCACAATTAGGGCACCCCACTTTAACACTTGTTCTTGATTCCTGGTTATTACTCCATCTTTTGAAGCCACGCCATTCGTTAGCACACTCACCTAACTCAACTTGTAGTGCTAGTAGCTTCCAGTCAAGGTTGTTTTGCCCTCGTAATTCTGGGTGTTGTTGTATGATGCGCTCGTCTAGCTCTGCTTGCATATTGAATAGTTTTTGTAAGTTCATTTGCGTGCTCCTTTTTTCACGATTTCAATATCATTTTCCAAAACACCAGCTTGAACATATTTAGGCTCAAAACCTTTTGTTTTCAAGAAAATAACTACATATCGCTCATTCATGCCTATTGGTCTATTTTCCCAATAAGCTACTTTCAGCGCGTTACCCTTCCTTAACCAACCATGCCACCCTTTGAATCTATCAGTGATTATTTTAACGATGTCACCACGTTCCAACTCTTGTCCGTTACAGTCGTAAGCCTTACCGTCATACGTAACACTATTCATGTATTCAACTCCCCTTTTAGCAGCACTCTACTGATTTTGCTAATAATTAACACGTTAGAGAGTGCGCGATTTATTATTTATCCCCGAATATGCCGCTTGGTCTATTGTCAATCGCTCCTGCGACACTTTGGTCGATTATCAGTAAAGCCAATGTGTTTTTATTGATTTTTAACTCTTCGCAAATTTTGCTATGCGCTGCTCCGTCCTTCCACAGCTTGCGAAATAACTCTATTTGCTTTTGTGTAAAGTCAAATTTGATAGATTCATGTTTAGCGCCAGTGAATAAAATGTAATTCATAATATCACCTCGTTAAACCTATCTAGGAAGCTCGTACAGCCGTTTTAATTTCGATAGGCTCAATGATATGGATTGACGGTTTAAGCTTGCTGTACATGTCACTAGGCGTTGTATAACGCTCGTACATGTTGATTACGTCTCCCTCATCAAAACATATTGTGCGATATGATGGCTTATCTCTATTTGGCTTGTACCACAAGATAATCGCTAATGGCGCTGGTCCGTTGTAGCCTAAATACGTGACATAGTTAATCATTCGATTCACCTACCAATCCCAATGCTTCGCGCGCAATTTCCCCGCCGTCTTTCAAAACGACAATCTCATCCCCTTGCTTTCGGCGATACCAGTCAGCGTCTGCGTAAAATTCAAGCGCTTCACATAATCGTCTATTTTCAGCATTCTCACACTCAAGCTCCATAAAATGAACACCTTGTAATGTTTCAACCAATTTTTGCAATCGTTCAATTTCAATACGAGCTTTTGCTTCTGCCAACTCCGTCACATCTAGCAATCTTTGAGTTTTAGCAAGCTCATCTCGTAATTGCGAAACCTTTTTTTCAAACTTCACAAGTGTTTGAAAATCATATTTCCCTGTCATTAATCACTCGCCCCTTTCGCTTTTTGAGCACTCTGTAAGCCTCGCCATAGAGCTTTTCAATCTCACTACGTTCCATGTCATGTACCATCCGACAGTGTATTTTGGTTATCACCAAGCCCATGTGCTTACACTCTGGCACTGGACACATAACATACTCACCTTGTACTGCCGTCCACCCCTTTGCGCGTCTAGCCATGTCATCACCCCGATTGATATAAATTCCGTAATCTATAATTGTTACGAACGTTCTTTTTGACAACCGCCACATGATTACCCGACATTTCAAACACTCTACTGTAAGTCGCTTCGTCGATTTTAAGTAACTCATCCACACCAAGCTCGGTGGATATTAGTAGCGGTTTTTTATTTAAGTAACGATAATTAAGCACCTCGTACATAATGTCAGCTTGCCAGTCGATTATTTGAGGCTTGCCATAACGGTCAAGCTTCAATTCGCCCCCAATCGGCTTAAATAAATCATCTACAAACAGCACATCAACATCTTTCATTTGCTGCATGATTTCGTTTTTACGCTCAAATTTATTAGCAGCGATGTTATTCATGCCGTCCTTGAACGGAAAATACAATACAGGCACCAGGTGCTCTTTAATCAATCCGTTTGAAATAGCTGTCAGTAAATGCGTTTTTCCGCAACCAGGCTGACCGATAAATGTTATGCTGTTTTCTCGCTCGTTTTTGATAGATTGAAAGTTTTCAAAGTAATTCAGCGCTTTATGAAACATTGTATTTATTTCAATATCAACGTCCATGTGTCTAAAGTTTTTGAAACCCATCTTCTGAAACTCTTCTGTAATTTCACTGGACTTGATTAAGCGATTAATTCGCTTTAACCTAGCACACGTGCATTCTTGCCAATCGCTCGTGTCATACTGCAAAATCATTTCTTGCAATATTCCCTCGAAATTCCGAGCGAGTACCGTTTCACCAGCCTTTTTCTTCACGTAAAAGCCGCCTTCGTCTTTGCATTTATCACACTCATAGCTCTTACTTGGTACTAAATTTGCTAAGTCCACGCATGAATTCCTCGTCTGCTCCCGCAAACGTTGAAGTATTTGGTCTATTTTGTGCCCCACTGGTTGCATCGTAGTTGCCCCCTTTCGTTAAAAAGTCTTGGTAACTATTAATGCCTTGCTCTACTGACCAACGCTTTAAAATGCCATCGATATAGTTTATAAACGGCTTGCCCCTATCAAGCGCTATTTTGATAGCCTCGATAATCAAATCAGCATCCTTGTAAAATTCGAGTAGCTTGTTAATGTCTTGAGCGTCCCTGTAAGTGGTTGGTCGTATATGCTGCTCGAAGTATGTTTTGATTTTCAAAAATGACTCGTCGATTTGAGAGGATGGAGGAAGGAGAGGCGTAGCCCCCTCTCTCTCTTCTCTCAATATTTGGTTATAATCAATATTTGGTTTATTCAATACTTGGTTAACATCAGTATTTAGTAGTGGCTGATTTTCTACTTCTTGAAAACCTACTTCTTGGTTTTCAACTTCTAGCTTTTCTACTTCTTGAAAATCGGTAAGTAGAGAATTATCAATTGGTATTTCATGGACAATAGTTTCCCACTCTTTAATACGCTGCCCTTCGCGTATTGGCCGCCTTTCTACATAACCGCAATCTTTTAATTCATTGAAGCCTGCCCTAAAAGATGATTTTCCATCAGTTGAGTGTTTCATCAATTCGTCCATATAAAACACCCAATCGTCAGGCATCGAAAGTAAGTAAGCCATTATGCCCTTAGCTTTCCACGATAGCCTTTCATCATTTAATGCTGTTCTGTTCATCACTACGTAGTTGCTATT
>NZ_JAMBIZ010000055.1 GCF_025291715.1 Metasolibacillus sp. | reverse complement strand
AGAAAAAGAGAGTACAGGAACGAATATTCGTTCCTGTACTCTCTCACTTGTGCCTGAGGGACTTTTTCAGTGCCCTCTTAGAAAAGCAGAGGCTTTTCTGACAGCTCTTTGTCGTTTTACAATCTGTGAACATTATGAACAGAATATGTATTAATAAACAATTTAGAACTAATAGTCGTAATATTGTGAAATGTATACGCTTTCAATTAAGGTGTATATAGATTCATAATAATAGTTTTAAGGGGGATTAATTATGTGGAAAAAGCTTAGTGGTTTAGGGGCTGCGCTTGTCTTAAGTTTAGGATTAGCTGCATGCGGTGATTCAAGTGGCTCTAAAAATTCAGGGGAAAACTATCCAACAAGCAATATTACAATCGTTGCACCATCAGGGGCTGGTGGCGGTTGGGATTTAACGGCTCGATCAATTGTTAAAATTATGTCTGAAACAAAATTAGTGGACAAAGCGATTACTGTAGAAAATAAAGCTGGTGGTGGCGGTGCTGTATTTATGGCGCAGTATGCCACAAAAGAAGCAAATAACGATTATATGCTAATGACAAAATCACCACCAATTTTAATTAATAATTTAAAAGCAGAGGGCAATAGCCCATATGGCTATAAAGATACAACACCGCTAGCACAATTAACGCGCGATTATGGTGCAATTGTTGTTGGTAAAGATTCACCATTTAATACATTAACAGATTTATTAGAAGCTATTAAAGCAGATCCACAAGCAGTAACGTTAGCAGGCGGCTCTGCACCAGGTTCGATGGATCATTTAGTAGCAGTATTACCAGCATACAAATACGGCATTGACCCAAAAACAGTGAAATATGTATCGTATGATGGTGGTGGTGAAGCGATTGCAGCATTGCTAGGTAACAATGCAGACGCGATTGCAACAGATGCTTCAGCGATTGGTGCGTATCTTCGTTCTGGTGATGTAAAAGTATTAGCAGTTAGCTCAACGGAACGTTTAGCAGGCGATTTAGCAGACGTACCAACATTTGCTGAAGCAGGCGTTGATGCAGAATTTACAATTTGGCGTGGGCTATTTGGACCGAAAAATATGTCCGATGGTGCAAAGGCATATTGGGAGGAGAAGCTAGCCGAAATGGTAGAAACGGATGAATGGAAAGCAGAGTTAGAGCGTAATGGCTGGGCAGCAGAGTATCGCAATGCAGCAGATTTTACAAAGTTTTTAGAAGAGCAAGAAGCAGTTATTGGTGATTTATTAAAAGCCTTAGATATGCATAAATAATATGCGCAGGGGCGACTGAATAGCAGGTCGCTCCTTTCTTAATAGGAGGTGTAAGCATGAAATTTGATAAAATCGCAGGGGTTGTTTTTTTAGCCATTGGTATTTTATTTATTGTAGGGAGCTTAAATATTTCAAATAATGCATATGGCTCGACTGTAGGGCCAAAAACTTTTCCGTTAATTTTAGGTATTATTTTAGCTATTTTAAGTTTGCGTTTATTGTATGAAGCTTTTACAGCGAAAGTAAAAGAAGGTAATACGGAAAAGGAAAAATTGAACTATAGTAAGTTTGCTATTATTTTTGGGGCAGCACTTGGCTATGCCTTTTTCTTAGAAATTATCGGCTATGTTGTGGCGACATTTTTATTTTTAGTCATAGCCTTCCAAACGATGGAACGCGGAAAAATCATTTATACATTGATTATATCAGCAGTATTTTCCTTCGGTGTTTATTTATTTTATGTCAATTTACTTGGGGGAGCATTACCGAAGTTCCCACTATTTTCGTGAAAGGAGTGTAGCTAATGGGCACATTACAATATTTAATGGATGGCTTTGCGATAGCTTTTCAGTGGCATAATATTTTATTTGCTTTAGTCGGCGTAGTCATTGGGACAGCGGTCGGTGTGTTACCAGGGATTGGACCGATGAGCGGTGTCGCTTTATTAATTCCAGTAACTGCTACTTTAACAGCTGGTATGCCGATGGAATCGGCAGCAGCAAGCTCCATCATTTTATTAGCAGGTGTATACTACGGAGCAATGTATGGTGGCTCGACAACATCGATATTATTAAATACGCCAGGAGAGTCTTCCTCTGTTGTGACAGCATTAGATGGTTATCAAATGGCACAGCAAGGGCGTGCAGGCTCGGCATTGTCGATTGCTGCAATTGGTTCATTCGTTGCAGGGATTGTCGCATTATTAGGCTTAGTTATTTTAGCACAGCCTTTATCAAAGGTTGCCTTAAAATTTGGCCCTGCTGAATATTTTTCATTAATGCTGCTCGGTTTAGCTGCTGTCAGTGGCTTAGCAGGAAAGTCGATGACGAAAGCATTAATTATGACAGTTGCAGGGTTAATGTTAGGTACAATTGGGATTGATGCAGTCTCAGGAATCGCCCGTTTTACATTTAATCAGCCTGTTTTATTTGGTGGCTTAGAGTTTTTAACGATTGCCGTAGGTTTATTTGCTTTAGGTGAAGTGATTAAAACAGTTTTAGAGAAGGATACAGCTGATGAGCCTGTTGCAAAAATTAACCGTGTATTGCCAACAAAGCAAGATTTAAAGGAAAGTGCAATGCCAATTACGCGTGGCTCTTTACTAGGCTTCTTTATTGGGGTATTACCCGGTGCAGGAGCAACACTTGCTTCATTCTTCTCCTATATCACGGAGAAAAAGGTAAGCAAAAATCCTGATTCTTTCGGAAAAGGGAATATTGCGGGTGTGGCAGGACCCGAGTCTGCTAACAATGCCGCATCTGGCGGAGCAATGATTCCTTTATTAACATTAGGTATCCCTGGCTCAGGAACAACAGCCATTTTAATGGGCGCATTAATTATGTACAATGTTCAGCCAGGCCCATTATTATTTGAGGATCATCCAAATGTAGCATGGGGCTTAATTGCAAGTATGTTTATCGGCAACTTAATGTTACTTGTATTAAATATGCCGTTGATTCGTGTATTTGCAAAAATTATTCAAACACCGAAAAAATACTTATTACCAATCATTGTAGCTATTTCTTTTTTTGGTGTATACGCAGTACAATATACAACATTCGATTTATATTTATTGCTAGGCTGTGGTGTGCTAGGTTACATATTATCAAAGCATGACTATCCAGTAGCACCGCTTGTACTAGCATTAGTATTAGGACCAATGATTGAAAACAATATGCGTCGTGCTTTAACGATTTCAAATGGTGACTGGAGCATCTTTGTGACAAAACCATTATCATTAGTATTTTTAATTGTTGCAATTTTATGGTTAGCAGTACCATTATTATTAAAGTTCTCAGGACGTAAAGTGATTGTGAATGAAGAGGATTAAGGTTAGGTGTCAGGCACGCACACAATTATGATGACAAAGACTTGAAAACGCTTATGTTTTCAAGTTTTTTTGTGTGGGTGCCAGGCACACACACAATTTACACACAATTCATCGTAAAGTTCCAATAGGTGAAATATTTACGGAATTTTCATATAATTATAGATGAATTAACTAGATAGGGGGCAATTATGGATGGAGCTAGGTTTAACAGGGAAAGTAGCAATCATTACAGGCGGAAGTAAAGGAATTGGCTATTATACAGCATTACAGCTTGCACAAGAGGGGGCATCTGTTGTGTTATGTGCGCGTGGTGAAAAGCAGCTGGAGGTTGCGGCTGCGGCGATTAAAGAAAAAACAGGTGCACAGGTGTTAATCGTGCCCGCTGATATAACAAAGGAAAAGGAATGCCAGAAAGTTGTGACGAAAGCAGTGGAGCATTTCGGGCGACTTGATATTTTAGTAAATAATGCTGGGACAGCATCTGCCAATCCATTTGAGCAAGTGGGCAGTGAGCTGTGGCAAAGCGATTTAGATTTAAAACTGTTCGGTGCAGTAAATTGCGCGAAGGCAGCAATTCCGCATATGAAGGCAGCAGGTGGTGGCTCGATTATTAATGTCACGGCTGTATTAGCAAAAACGCCACCTGCATCATCATTGCCAACAACAGTTAGTCGTGCGGCAGGTCTTGCTTTAACAAAGGCCATGAGCAAGGATTTAGGAAAATATAATATTCGTGTCAATGCAGTATGCATCGGGCTTATCCGCAGTGATCAAATTGAAAAGCGCTGGAAAAATGATGCACCTAACTTAACATGGGAGGAGTATTCACAAAAAGTAGGTGAAACGATTCCTTTAGGGCGAATTGGCAACACAGAGGAAGCAGCAAATGTTATTACATTTTTAGCTTCTGATGCTTCGTCTTATGTGACAGGTACTTCAATAAATATTGATGGTGGTTCGGGTGGGGCTTTATAGCGCCACCTTTTCTTTTCAGCCCTTGTGGACATATTATTTCGGAAGGCGTACAATATGGGGGAAGAAAAGAGGTCTTTGTTATGCAAATTATACGAACAATTGTCCAAATTGGTATATTGACAATTTATTATTATTTAGGTGTTGTCATTGTGAATTGGACAGGTATTTTTATCCCTGCAAGCATTGTGGGGCTTATTTTATTATGGCTATCGCTATACTTCAAATTAATAAAAGTACAATATATTCAAGATGGAGCAACATTTTTCTTAGCCTTTCTAACATTATTTTTTATTCCTTCCACAGTGGGAGTAGTTGACCATCCAGAGCTGTTGTCGAAGGCTGGGCTTTATTTAATTTTAGCTGTTATTTTGAGCACACTTGTCGCAATTGCATTGACAGGTAAATGGAGTCAGTGGATTGAGAAAAAGGAAGCAGCAAAGGACGGTGAGCAATAATATGCAAGCAGTTTTAGCCATTCTTAGTACAATTATTTTATTTTTAATTTATCAAAGACTTTATGCAAAATGGAGCAAGCCTTACATGCTGCCAATTTTGACAACAGCAATTACACTTGTTGCTGTACTATTAATATTTAAAATTCCATATTCTACATATATGGAAGGCGGACAATGGATTCATAAAATGCTAGGGCCTGCTGTTGTAGCACTTGCATACCCATTGTATAACCAACGTAAGCTTGTTTTTCAATATAAATATTCTATACTTTCAAGCTTGCTTGTAGCGATGCTATCAGGGCTAGTTAGCGTTTTTTTATTGTTGAAAGGCTTTAAGGCATCACATGCATTTCTATTAACAGCATTACCAAAATCATTAACAACACCGATTGCCATGCAAGTGAGCGAAACAATTGGTGGTATTGTGCCATTGTCTGCATTGCTTGTCATGATTGCAGGTTTTACTGGTGCGTTGTTAGGTCCTATCATTTTTAAATTAGCAAAAATTGATACAGCAATTAGCCGAGGTGTTTCACTTGGTAGTGCCTCACATGGTGTTGGCGTATCGAAATTGACAGAGTATGGGGAAAAGGATATATCAATTGGCTCATTAGCAATGGGCTTAAGCGCAGTGTTAGGAGCATTTATTTGTCCATTGTTTGCGCTTGTTTTTTTATAGTATTTCCGAGGAAATAAAGGGGGGATTTTTTATGAAATGGGAAACACGTATTACACAGCTTTTAAATATTGAATACCCAATCATTCAAGGAGGACTTGCCTACTTAGCATATGCAGATTTAGCAGCAGCTGTATCGAATGCAGGGGGCCTTGGGCAAATTACTGCAATGAGCTTGGCAACTCCTGATGATTTACGCAGGGAAATTGAAAAGGTTCGCACATTAACAAATAAACCTTTTGGTGTTAATTATGCAATCGGTCAACATGGGAAAGACTATGAGGAGATGGTGAGGGTTGCAGCTGAAATGGAAGTACCTGTTGTGACAATAACTGGTGGCAATCCAGCACCAATTTTTGATTTGCTAAAGGATGCACCATGTAAAAAGCTTGTTCTTGTAGCGGCACGACGCCAAGCACAAAAGGCGGAGGAGCTAGGTGCAGATGCTGTGATGGTTGTTGGACAGGAAGGCGGCGGACATTTAGGGCGTGATGATGTTGGCACAATGGTACTCGTACCACAAGTAGTTGACCATGTATCCATCCCTGTCATTGCTTCGGGAGGCATTGGCGATGGACGCGGCTGGATGGCAGCACACGCACTTGGTGCAGAAGGAATTGAAATGGGCACACGCTTTATTGCGACAAAGGAATGTGTACATGCTTCCAATGCTTATAAAGAAGCACTTTTACACAGCGCAGAATACGATACAACTGTTATTAAACGGTCGATTGGTGCACCAGCACGCGCATTGCGCAATGAATTTACAGAACGTATTTTACAAGTAGAAAGCGAAACACCCACATATGAGGCATTGAAAGATTTGATTAGTGGCAAGGCAAATCAACGCTTTATTTATGATGGTGAGAGTACAGCAGGCTTTGGCTGGGCGGGGCAAGTAGCAGGCTTAATCCAAGATGTGCCCACAGTTGCTGAGCTAATCGAGCGCATGGTTGCACAGGCTACTGCGATTCGGGTAAAATGGAGCGAATAATAAAAAGGTAGGTACGTGAAATGGAATATTCTTATCCACTATCAACAGATTGGACAACAAAGGAAATGGTCGATGTCGTACATTTTTTTGAGGTTGTCGAGGCTGCCTATGAAAAAGGCATTAAACGTGAGGAAGTAATGGCAAAATATCGCCGTTTCAAGGAAGTTGTTCCTTCACAGGCGGAGGAAAAAACGATTTTCCGTGATTTCGAAAAAGCAAGTGGCTATGTCAGCTATAAAGTAGTCAAAGAAGCAAAAGAATCCGCAGATGGTGTGATTATTCGTATCAAATAAGTGCATACTAATAACGATTTCACTTTTGTACAGAGGAGGCGGAACAAATGGGCAAGAAGGACGAGCTAGATCCGAAATCTCAAAAAATCCACCAGAACTGGACGAGAAACAAGCAGCAAAAATCTCAAGTAAATGGTGAAACGGAGGTAACACTCCACAACCAAATGCTGAGAACCGCTGCCAAATCGAAACAGCTCTAGCTAAAGTGAATGAAGCCTCTATAAACAATTGTTTATAGAGGCTTTTTTATAAGCAGGAATTCTTTCGCACTATAGCGAATATTTCGGAAGGGGGAGATATGATGATTCAATTTAAAGAAATAGATAGAAAAAATTTTTGGGATGTTATTGATTTAAAGGTGGCAGAGAAACAAAAAAATTTCGTCGCTTCAAATTTATTTTCATTAGCACAGGCAAAAGCCTATCCAGAATGTGTTTGTCAAGCCATATATGTAGAAGAGGTACTTGTTGGCTTTGTGATGTACTGTATAGATGAGGATGACCAGGAATATTGGATTTACCGTTTAATGATTGATGAGAAATTTCAAGGAAAAGGCTATGGCAAAGCAGCAATGGAGAAGCTAATTGTACATATTAAGAAAGACGTGAATCACCATGTCATTTACTTAAGCTTTGAACCTAAGAATCATTTAGCAAAACGGTTATATGAAAAGCTAGGCTTTAAACCAGATGGGCGAGTGATTGATGGTGAAATTGTTTATCAGCTGACTTATTAGGAGAAAAAGCTGCGATTCGTTCAACGAGTACAGCTAATGTTCACGATAGTGAAAAACAGAGGAGCTTACTGTAAGCTCCTCTGTTTTAATAGACATTTTTGTAATCCACCTTGATATGTTAATGACGTTGGGATAGTTAGCCCATTGTGTAAAATGACTTTTCGCTCTTTTTTATTGATTTCTTGTACATGTTCGATGTTGACAATATAGCCACGATGGCAACGTACAAAGCGCTCGTCTATTTTTTTCTCAATATCCGATAGCTTATCATAAAATGTGTGTATACCATTTTTTTCTTTCAATTCAATTTTATGTGGTCTTACTGATGTTTGGAAATAATAAATATTTTTATAAGGAATTTGCTTAATATATTCACCAACTTTTATAGCAAATGCTTGTTGATCATTGGAAGAAAAGAGACGGTCATGGTGTTTAATCGCTGCCTGCAATGCACGATGCACATCATTTTCAAATGTGTCTGCATTTTTTATGACAAAATCTAATGCAGCAATTTGATAAGTAAAGGTCATTTTTAATTTATCTGCATGTGTTGTCACAAAAATAATAGAGGCAGTAGGTTGGTGCTCCCGAATTGCTTTAGCAATATCAAAGCCTGTTAATGTATCATTCAAATCAATATCAAGCAAAAAGCAATCAGCATCATACTCCTTTATAAATGATAGCACTTCATTCGGGGTTGAAGCATTCAACACAATCTCAATTTGTGAGTGTGAAAAAATATAGCTTAAAATTACCTTTTGCAATCGTTGACGATGGATTGTATTGTCTTCACATGTCACAATTCTCATAACTTCCCTCCAATTTGCAATTCTTGAATAAAACGATTTCCTTCAACTTGTGTATTTAAAATAGCATGAGGATACTTATAAAGTAATTCTCTGACAGTTGTCAATCCAATACCGCGCCCTTCACCTTTTGTTGAAAAGGAGTTTTCAAAAAGTGAGGTGATATCAAACCCTTGTACATAAAAATTATTTTCAATAACAATAATTGTTTCTTCCTCTGTTTGAAACAGTGCAAGGTGAATTTGAGGTTGCGTTATTTCTTGGCTGGCTTCAATGGCGTTGTCCATTAAAATACCAATAATTCTTGTTAAATCTATACTTTCCATCGCAATTGCTGTAATAGGCTGTGGAATTTCTAGTTCAATAGGAATTGGTGCACTGCTTGCATAAAGTAACTTAGATGATAACAGACTCTTTAACTCCATTACTTCAATTTTTCCCAATTGCCCAATCAATTTATTTTCAAACAATGTATTTTGTTCCAATGGTAAAATATTTTGATAAAAATATTGTTGTAGGTTTTCCATATCTTGCTGGTCAATTAATTCACGCATAGACAATAAAATATTATTATAATCATGACGAAACTTGCGCATATCCATATTGACCTTTTCTAAAGATTGAATATACACATTAAACTGTTGCTGTGCAATTTCTCTTTGTTTAATTTCCTTGTTTTTATTTAAGTTATAGAGGAAGAGTGCGGTTCCAAGTAATAACAGTGCAATATAAGCTATTTGCACAAAGAAATTTGCCTTCACAAGCTCTTTATTTGTTTGGGCATCAATATAAAAAACATTGATGTAAAATACAGTGAGCGTGAGAGCGATAATGAATAGTAAAAACCATTTAAATGCGTTAGGAATTTGAAAAGAAATCATTTTTCTTCTTATGTATTGTTTATAAACAAAAGCAAATCCCAAAAATAAGATAATAAATAGTGAATAACTAACTAAATGATTGATAAATAAATTAGATAAGTTACTTGTAATAAGTTGTGAAAGATTATCTAAAAAAATAGCAGTTAGTATAACAATCAACACATCGAAAATAACGAAAATTCTTTTAGTCAATCGATAGAATCCTAAAATAATAGTTAGAATGAGTAAAGGAATAGCTACTAACTGGGAGACATAAATAGCTATTAACAAACTAGGTAATATAATCAATACAAGATATATGAAAAGATGTTTTATATTTAGTTGAATATTTAAAATATAAAATAATGTACTAATAAGAACAACAGATTCAAATAAAAAATAAATTAGCATGTCTGATACTATGTCAAGAAAATGGACAGAGGAAATTGAGATTTCGCTCTGAATCTATCGCGCTATCGCTTGCTCGCCTC
>NZ_JAMBIZ010000054.1 GCF_025291715.1 Metasolibacillus sp. | reverse complement strand
CAAATGTCTTTGTTTTTCTTCTCATGAGTAAAAACAAGAAAACAGAAAATTCAGTTAAAATTTATGCGACGCTAGTGTAATTTTATAAGTAAAATGTATAGGACCATACGCTGGTTTAATCTCTACAGCTTTCGATTCGATTTCCTCATTAGTAGCCTCGTACATTGTATTATCTTCAGATAAATCTACTGCAGGTGCATCTCCAACCCCATAATCTACATTAGGTTGATATATTTCGGAAGCTTCTGCTAAAATAGGTAATGAAATCAAAAATGTTAGCATCATTCCAAAATAAAGTAATCCAATTCTTTTCATTCTAACAATTCCTATTATTTGATTTTTATTACAAAAATATAATAACATAGATTTTATAGCGAGGAGACATTTTTATGAAATTAAGTAATTTTAATCATTTTTCATTGTTAATTTGTAGTATTATATCTTTTTTTGTATTCTGCTTTTTAGTTATACTAAATAGAATTGTTTTTATATTGGAAAATCCAAATTTTGTTTTTAGGCAAGAAGAACCTATTCGCAAATGGTTTCAACTAAGCAATGAGTTAATTAACTTTGTGACATTTGCTCCATTATTTTTTTCTATAATCTTTCTAATAATTTTTATCTATTTAAAACTAGGTAGTAGAAAAACTAGGTAACAGTGTGTACTGTTACCTTTAGAGATGCCAAAAATAAATTTTTCAATATTATATCAGTATACTATTGTTGTAAATTGCTCAACTGTACCCGCTTGTCCCATTCTGTTATTTCATGCTAAATATCCAAGTCCACTATCCCTAACAATTGTCGACAGCGTAATACAATAATATTGAACTAATTTCCTTTATAATAAAACAACTACTCATCCATATATTTGTATAGCTAGCCCTCTTATCAAAAGGACTAGACTAGCTTTATTTCATCCCAAACAAACGCATCGCCACCGTTGCAAATTGCTGAAGCATCTCTTCTGGTAAATTATCAATATAAATTAATCGTAAACCAAATAAGAAGCTTATATAAGAAATTGCAATAGTTGAAGGATTGCCATCTAACAGTTGATTTTCCTTTTGTCCATTCGTAATTAGCTGTATCAGTGATTGATTCAATACTTCTGTTTCTTCATTCAATTGTTTAAAGATGTCTGGAAATTTTTCATATTGTGCATTTGCTTGCACAATCAAATGCATGTAAGTTTTTTGCTCATTGAAAAGCGTAACATGTCTTTTCGTCATTTCCCCGATTTCTTGTCTATAGGATTGGGGACTCACATCAAATGCTCGCAGCTCATCAACTAAAGGCTGCCAAGGCTGTATCACACATGTATAAAATAGTTCCTCTTTACTACCGAAGTGTGTTGCTACAGTACCAAAGCCCACCTCTGCTTTTTTAGCAATATCTCCCATCGTTGTGCTATCATAGCCTTTTTCAGCAAAAAGAGCTGTTGCTGCCTCTAAAATTCGCGCTTTTTTTAGCTCCATATTCCTTATTACTTTATCGCTTGCCATTTCCATACCCCCTAAAGATTGATTAATCAATCTTATATTAAAATAAATAAAACGTTGCCTAAAAGATTTAATCTTTCAGGCAACATTCATTTTAAACACGATGTTTCTTAGACGTCCTCTGCGATTTTACTTCACTGGCGCCACAATCACCGTTTTACCACCCATATAAGGAACAAGCACTTCAGGAATTTTCACACTGCCATCTGCTTGCTGGTAGTTTTCTAAAATTGCGGCTACTGTACGTCCAATCGCTAAGCCTGAGCCGTTTAATGTGTGTACATATTCCGGCTTTGCACCTGACTCACGACGGAAGCGGATGTTGGCACGACGCGCTTGGAAATCTTCAAAATTTGAAATAGAAGAAATTTCACGATACATATCCTGCGTTGGGAACCATACTTCTAAATCGTATTTTTTCGCTGCTGTAAAGCCTAAATCAGATGTGTTCATTAACAGCTTGCGGTATGGTAGCTCTAATAATTGCAATACTTTCTCCGCATGACCTGTTAACAATTCTAATTGCTCATAAGATTCCTCTGGCTTCACAAAACGCACAAGCTCCACTTTATTAAATTGGTGTTGACGGATTAATCCGCGTGTATCACGACCCGCTGAGCCTGCCTCTGAACGGAAGCAAGCACTATAAGCTGCGAAGCCTTTTGGCAGCATGCCACCGTCTAAAATTTCATCGCGATAGAAGTTTGTTACGGGTACTTCCGCAGTTGGCGCTAAGAAATAATCTAGCTCCTCTAACTTAAATACATCCTCTGCGAATTTCGGTAATTGTCCTGTGCCTGTTAATGAATCGCGGTTAATAATGACTGGTGGTAGCATTTCCTCATAGCCATGCTCCTCAGCATGTAAATCCATCATAAAGCTCATTAATGCACGCTCTAAACGTGCACCTAGCCCACGATAAAACAAGAAACGGCTGCCTGTTACTTTACCCGCACGCTCAAAATCAACTACTTGTAAATCTGTCGCTACATCCCAATGTGGCTTTGGCTCGAAATCGAATGCTGTTTTTTCTCCCCAAGTATATACTTCCTTATTGTCATCCTCTGTTTCTCCTACAGGAACAGATTCGTGTGGAATATTTGGTAAACGTATCATCATATCTTCGAATTTTTCTTCTACAGCTCGTAATGCCTCATCAAGCGTTTTAATTTCATCGCCTACTTCGCGCATACGTGCAATAACATCATCCGCATTTTCCTTATTGCGCTTCATCACCGCAATTTGCTCAGACACTTTGTTGCGCTCTGCCTTTAATACCTCTGTTTTTGCAATTAAATCACGACGCTCTACATCCAATGCCTCAAAATCATCGAAAGTTCCTAAATCCTCATTGCGTGTAAGCAAAACGCGCTTTACTTCCTCATAATTGTCTCGAATACGTTTAATATCTAACATATTTCTTCCTCCATTCTTTAGTATGCTAATGCATTAAAACGACAAAAAAGCCCTCATCCCATAGAAAGGGACGAGAGCTACCCGCGTTGCCACCCTAATTGAATAGACAGAGCATGCCTATTCCACTTCATTCATAACGGCTTTAGTTACCGGTCTTTGCCTACTTATGTTTCAGCAAGACAACTCAAGGACGGATTCACAAGTGTTTTTATTAGCTTGCACCAACCGCTAACTCTCTACAAAAAACAGGCTTGTTACTATTTCCTATCATCGCATTATCGTATCAATTTGGATTCATTGTACTATAGCTTATTATTTTTCGCAAGCACCTAAAATTCAGTATAATAACATTAGAAAGGATGACGAACGATGGACATGCTGCTATTCTCATTAAATCGCGATACAAATATGCCGTTGTACGAGCAACTATACGAAGGCATTAAAGAGGCAATTATTCATCAAAAAATTGCTGTAGGTGAAAAATTACCTTCTAAAAGAAGACTCAGTGATTTTTTAAATATTAGTCAAACGACGATTGAATTAGCATATGCACAGCTTTTAGCGGAGGGTTATATCGCTTCTAAGCCACGCGTAGGCTATTTTGTCGAGGATATTGCTGAGCTACCCTTTATTGAAAAAACAATTACTCATACACCTGACACGCCTAAAAAACACACATATAAAATTGATTTTTCACCGGGTAAAATTGATGAGGATTCCTTCCCCTTCACTATTTGGAGAAAATATGCGAAAGACCTTATCGATTTACATTCAAAAGAGCTATTGCAAATCGGTGACCGCCAAGGAGAATACGAATTACGAAGCCAAATTGCAAGCTATTTATACCAATCGCGCGGCATTCACTGTACCGCTGAGCAAATTGTTATCGGCTCAGGGACAGAGCAGCTAATGCCATTTATTTTGCGCTTATTTAATCAGGCTAGCATTGCTTTAGAAAACCCTGGCTATTCTGCGATTCCCCGCAATCAGTTAGACCATGCTGTTATCCCTGTTGATGTGGATGCAGATGGTTTATTAGTGGACCAACTAGAAAAAACAGAGGCGAATTTAGTTTATATTACTCCCTCTCATCAATTCCCGACTGGTGCTGTTTTATCCGCTGCGCGTCGTGCACAATTATTAAAATGGGCAGCTGGGAAAGTATCTCGATATATTATTGAAGATGACTATGATAGTGAATTTCGTTATATCGGAAAACCAATTCCTGCACTGCATAGCCTAGATCAAAATGAAAAAGTAATTTATATGAGCACATTTACAAAATCGCTAATGCCATCTTTGCGTGTTGCCTATTTCGTATTACCACCAGCATTACTTGCGCGCTACAACAAAATTTTCAGCTATTATTCCGCTACTGTGCCACGCTTTGATCAGCATATTTTAGCGCATTTTATGAAGGATGGTCATTTTTCAAAGCATTTAAATCGCATGCGTAAAATTTACCGCAAAAAACACGATAAGCTGCTATCTATATTGACAAAGCACTATCCAACAATCGGAGTATCAGGAGACGTTGCGGGCATGCATATCTTAATACAAGTTCCTCACAACAAAGATGAACAGGAACTACAAAAAATTGCCAAGGAAAACGATATTTCGATTTTACCCCTTTCAAATTATTTATTAACTCCTGTCCAATCGGAGTTCCCAACATTTTTATTAGGCTTCGGCGGTATCCCAATCGAAAAAATCGAAGCATATGTTGATGCATTAATGATGGCTTGGAGCATTAGTAAAAACTAAAAGGTGAGGCTCCTTTTAGTTTTGGATTAATACAGAGTTAAGCATCATAATATTTACAATTACATTCATTTCAACTTCCCTTGAAATAGGTGTATTTTTTTGAAAACTTAATATTTCTTCTTCTTCGATATTCGTTATTCTAGAAATATTCTCTATCGATAAACCAAATTGTTTTACAAGGCTATCTATTATCAATTGTACACGCTCTTTTGCTGTTAGATCTAAAGAAAAACCATGATTTAACATTGTTAATTTGTATTTTAAAATTCTTTCTTGATTAGCTGTTAATTTTACATTTTGGTTGAGTAAATCATCCAATTCTTTCGGTAAAATTGTAAGTAGATTAGGGAGTTGTTCAAACGTTAAATTGAATTTATCCGTTAAATCCTGAAGCTCCTGTTTATATGTTTTGTTGCAATTTGTGTTTATCGATAATATATCTTTTATATCCATTTTAACCCTCCGGTTAATAATTTAAGGCTGTCTTCATATTCCCTATTATATTAACAGATTTTAGGGTATTCCCTATAATAAAAGGACAAAAGATTGCTGTAGCTTGACTACCCTACTCAAAATTCCAAAAATAAGAGCATTAGCAAAGGCTAATGCTCTACAAGCTCAATGTTATATTCCTCAAACCACATATCTATTTGAACCAAAAAGGCGAGCAGTTGTGGTCCTGCCATTAATTGCCCAAACCAAGGAACCTTGAAAGATGAGCCACTTGATTGAATTAGCTCCTGTAATTTTTGTGCATCAAACAACTCATGCAAAATAGAGTTTTGATTTTCTAGTCGTTGTTGCAATATTTTTTTGACGCCGTTTGTATATTTAGGATGGTAAGTTTTAGGGTACGGATTCTTTTTTCGATATAATACTTCTTGAGGTAAAATACCTTCAAAAGATTTTCTTAATATACCTTTTTCTAATCCACCAATTGTTTTCATTTCCCACGGTATGTTCCATACATAATCAACAAGGCGATGATCTGCAAAAGGTACTCGCACCTCTAAGCCCGCTGCCATCGTCATTCGATCTTTACGCTCTAATAAAGTTTGCATAAAGTATTGGCGATTCAAGTAAAAGAGCTGCTGCCTTTTATCCGTTACAGGTATTTTCTTAATTTCATCATCGTATGTTTGCTGCAAATAATCCTTTAATGGCAATTTTTTTTGCCAATGCTCTTGCAGCAGTTGTGCTCGCTCATCACTTGAACGAATCCAAGGGAAGTATGGCGTAGCATTGTAAAACCAAGGATACCCTCCAAACAACTCATCTGCACATTCCCCAGATAAGGCAACAGTGAAATCCTTTTTAATTTCTTGCCCAAACAATACAAGCGAGCTATCAATATCGACCATACTCGGATAATCCTTACCTTGCAATGCCTGCCTTAAATAAGCAACTAACTGCTCCTGTTTAACAATAACTTCATGATGTACCGTATTAAATTGCTGACTCATAATATTAATCCAATAGCCATCACGTGTCGTTTGAAAATCATTTTTCGCAAAAAACTGCTCATTATCCTCATAATCGATTGAGTACGTATGAAGTTGGTCCTTTAATGTTTGCGCTGCAACTGCCGTAATAATACTTGAATCGAGTCCACCGGATAAGAGCGTACACAGGGGCACATCGCTCACTAATTGACGTTGAATTGCGTCTGTAGTTAGCTCTCGTACATGCTCAATTGTCTGCTCCAGCGTATCCGTATGCTCCTTGCTCGTTACATCCCAATAACACCAACTTGCAATACCATTTTGATTGAATCGCAATGCATGGGCAGGTGGTAATTCCATGATATTTTTAAATACTGTTGTACCAGGCTTTCTCGAAGGACCAATACTTAAAAATGCTGTTAATCCTTCATACGTTACAATTGGGCGAACTGCTTGATGTGCTAATAATGCTTTTATTTCAGAGCCAAATAATAAGCCTTCCATACTTTGTGTATAAAATAAAGGCTTTACCCCTAATCGGTCGCGGAATAAATAAATAGATTGCTCATTTGCATCCCACACCGCAAAGGCAAAAATGCCATTGAGATGCTCTACACAGTGCTCTTTCCATTCGATAAATGCGCATAGTAAAACTTCAGTATCTGATGTCGTTGTAAATGTGTAGCCTCGTGCAATTAATGTTTGGCGCAGCTCCTCGGTATTATAAAGCTCACCATTATAAACAATTGTGTAATGCATTTTTGTCATAGGCTGCGCACCGCCTGCTACGTCAATGACCGCTAAGCGCCTGTGACCAAGCTGCACATGCTGCTCCGTCCAAATTGCCTGTGCATCAGGACCTCGATGTGCTAAAACATCCGTCATATGCTGTATTTGCTGCGTATCCTTCAGCACTTGCTGAAAGTTAACGATACCCGCAATTCCACACATTTTTCACACTCCTTCACGTATGTATATGTAAAATTTTGCGTTAGTAGAACAAAAAAAGAGCTACCCGTTTGGATAACTCTTTTGAAAGTTAACTAAATAACCCTGTCACGCTTCCCCATAAATTGCTGAAGAATTTGCCGATACCTTGGAAGAACAGTGAAATGCCGCTAGCACGCTCTACAGAGGCCGTTGTCACAACATCTACTGTTAGCTCCTCTCCATCGATAAAGCCATAATCTGTGCCTTCTGAGCGCTCTAATGTTGCTTTACCGATAACTGTACCTTGTTCCACTGCTGCCTCTAGCTCTTTTTTGGATAAATCTAGAACAGGTTTGTATAAATCCTTATCGCTTGTTTTAATCATGAAAGAAATTGGCTCTTTTGTAGCAATTGCTACATCGTCTGCCTTTCCTTTCGTCACTTTCACTGTTTTCTGCTCATCAAATACATAATTAGCAGGTAATAGCTCTTGTTTTGTAAATTGGCCGAAGCCATAATCAAATAGCTTTGCCGTTGCATCAAAGCGTGCTTTATAAGAGCCTACGCCGTTTGCGTCAACAGCTTTCATGACAACAGCAATAAGACGCGTACCATTACGCTCTGCTGTTCCTGTAAAGCAATGACCAGCAAATGTTGTAGTACCTGTTTTTAAGCCATCTACGCCTTCATAGGCATATACAAGCTCTGGCAACATGAAGTTCCAGTTTTCCATCTTAATTGCATCGCTTGTCCCTTCACGGAATGTCTTTTTTGCAATTTTAGATGTTTCTAAAACCTCCGGATGATCTTTTAACAAATGATAGGCTAATTTCGCTGTCGATTTAGCTGACATGACGTTTTCATCCTCTGCACCTGTACCAGATGGATGCATGCCGAATAAATCTGTATTATTTAAACCTGTAGAGTTAACGAATTTATAGCCTTCGAGCCCAAGCTCTTCTGCCTTTGCATTCATTAATTTTAAAAATTCTGTTTCTGTACCTGCAATTGTTTCAGCAATCGCCACTGTTGCTGCATTTGCTGAATAAATTGCCATCGCTTCATACAATTCACGAATTGTATAAGTACCATCTGCTCGTAGTGGTACATTACTTAATGCACGGTTTTGCGACATTTTATATGTGTAGTCTGTTACACGATATTCTTGCTCCCATGTCACTGTTCCTGCATTAATTGCATCCAACAATAAATACTCTGTCATCATCTTCGTCATACTTGCAATTCCTAATGATGTGTCTGCATTTTGCTCATATAAAATTTTTCCCGAATCTGCGTCAATTAAAATCGCTGCGTCTACCGTTAAACCTAAATCAGTTTCTGCCTTTGCTACGGGTACAGTTATTAGCATGCTAAATAACAAAACCGCCAGCGTAAGCACACTGATACTTTTCATACTTGCCTTTTTCACAAAGCTACCTCCACTAAATAGTTTCTCGTTCATAATTTTATCATAGAACATCAGTAAATGCGGTAAATATACAAAGAAAACACTCTGTTAACCTCAATTATTGACGTTAACAGAGTGAATTAGTTGCATTTTTTATTGATAGGAATAATTTGGCGCTTCTTTTGTAATTTGTACGTTATGTGGATGTGATTCACGAAGACCTGCCCCTGTCATGCGAACAAACTGTGCTTCCTCACGTAACGCTTGTAAATTAGCTGAGCCACAGTAGCCCATACCTGCGCGAATACCACCGATTAACTGGTGAATTGTATCTGCAAGTGGTCCCTTGTATGGAAGACGTCCTTCAATGCCTTCTGGCACTAATTTTTTCGCATCCTCTTGGAAGTAACGATCTTTTGAACCTTTTTCCATTGCTCCAAGTGAGCCCATACCACGGTATACTTTAAAGCGGCGTCCTTGGAAGATTTCTGTTTCTCCTGGTGATTCTGAAGTACCTGCTAATAAAGAGCCTAACATTACGACATGTCCACCCGCAGCTAATGCTTTTACGATATCGCCAGAGTACTTAATACCACCATCTGCAATAATCGCTTTGCCGTATTCACGTGCTATTGAAGCTGCATCATACACCGCTGTAATTTGTGGTACACCTACGCCTGCAACAACGCGTGTTGTACAAATTGAACCTGGTCCAATTCCTACTTTAACAACATCAGCACCAGCTTCAAATAATGCGCGTGTACCTTCTGCTGTAGCAACATTCCCAGCAATAATTTCTAGCGCTGGGTAAGCCTCACGAATCGATTTAATTGTATTCAATACACCTTGTGAATGACCGTGTGCCGTATCGATAACAATAATATCAACCTGTGCTTCCACAAGCTTTGCAATACGAGCCATTGTGTCGCTTGAAACACCTACTGCGGCTCCTACTAATAAACGGCCATGAACGTCTTTCGCAGCATTAGGGAATTCAATCACTTTTTCAATATCTTTAATTGTTATTAACCCCGTTAGCTTACCGCTCTCATCAACGATTGGTAATTTTTCAATTTTATATTGCTGTAAAATCTTCTCTGCATCCTCTAATGTTGTACCTTCAGAAGCTGTAATTAAGTCTTCCTTTGTCATTACATCGTCGATTTTTAAAGCATAATCCGAAATAAAACGTAAATCACGGTTTGTGATAATCCCTACTAATTTTTGGTCGTCCATATTGTTTACAATTGGAACACCCGAAATGCGGTATTTACCCATTAAATGCTCAGCATCAAAAACTTGGTGCTCTGGTGTTAAGAAGAATGGATTTGTAATAACGCCATTTTCAGAACGCTTTACTTTCTCTACTTCTTCAGCTTGTTCATCAATCGTCATATTTTTATGAATAATACCAATACCACCTTGGCGTGCCATTGCAATCGCCATTTTCGCTTCTGTTACTGTATCCATACCAGCGCTTATTAAAGGAATATTTAATTTGATTTTTGGAGTTAATTGTACTGATAAATCCACGTCTTTTGGTAATACTTCAGAATGTGCAGGGACTAATAGTACATCATCAAATGTTAATCCTTCTTTAGCAAATTTTGTTTCCCACATTTCGAAAATTCCTCCTAGGTAAAAGAATATTATTGTAAGGTTATCAACGTGCACTTATGGTGTCAAGGTATTAATAAAAGAAAAATAATTCAGACTATTAATTAACTGTCATTAGTGTAGGTTAAGGCTCTATCAACCAACAGTTAAAATTACGTAGCTATGTGAACTTTTATAACGGTTTTCCACCACCTGATAGGAGTATTAGCTATGGAATATAACTTTAATGGAGACTATCAGGAGTTTGCTTAGGAAAATGGATGCTAGTTTTCATTTTTTCCATACAACGACACCCTACTCTCACAGGGGCACTCTCAACGCAGCACAGCAGCATGAAGAAAATTATTTTACCTTTTAAAAATAATTAATAAGACCTTACTTCATAATTTGCAATATGAAATACTTGAACATTTAGTGTTTATGGCAAAGTCTATCAGCAACTTTCTATGTTTTATCAGTAACTTTGATACTTCTATCGG
>NZ_JAMBIZ010000053.1 GCF_025291715.1 Metasolibacillus sp. | reverse complement strand
GAGAATCAAGTATATAAAAAATACCTGTGAAGTGCACACTCTTTTTCAAGTGTCCACTCCACAGGTACCATATTAAATGTACCTGTTACTCTTTTTGCTTTTTCAAAAACTAACTCAAGGATACGAAAACCATTGGGCGAAAGAAATGCTTGCAGCCGAGGCATTATTCAAGGCTATGAGGATCGCACATTCCGACCAAATGAAACACATGTCGCAGTGTTGCTAACAAGAGCCTGTACGAGAAATAGATGATACAAAAGAGTCATCGTTATTACGAAGCAATCAAAATTTTACAGCAAGCAGGTATTATTGACGGAGTGCATGGTACATTCCAGCCGAACGAAAAGATGACATGCGCACAACTGGGCAAAGTGTTATTGCTCTAACGCCGGAAGGTAGCAGCTCATTCACCGATGTCAATCTAAAACATTAGAGTGCAGGCTATATCGCCGCCTTAGAGCGTGAAGGCAAAGCACTCATCATAAGAGCGCATTTACCTTGTTTTTTACATGTCGGAGAAAAATAAGAGGGGAAAGTGATCAAATAAAAGAGAAAAGTGATCGAATAAGGGGGAAAAGTGATCAAATAGTTAGAAAATCGCTCAAATAGTCAAGCCTGCACATCATTAATTTTAATGATTAACCAAATAAAGGTTGCATTTTTTATAATCTCTGTGTACTATTTAACTATTACACTAGAACGCGAGGTGATGGAATGAAAAGTTTTTTCGCTTTGATGCAGAAAGAATGGACTGTTTATCGGGTGCAGATTTTTGTGATGTTTGTGCTAAGTCTGTTATTGATGTTTGTTGTACCCTATTTGATTGATAAAAACATGGAGATGACGATACCACCTGAGCAGGTAGTTTTTTCCCTTATG
Source organism: Metasolibacillus sp. (assembly GCF_025291715.1). Taxonomy (GTDB): domain Bacteria; phylum Bacillota; class Bacilli; order Bacillales_A; family Planococcaceae; genus Metasolibacillus; species Metasolibacillus louembei. Next base: position 10,338 of record NZ_JAMBIZ010000053.1, on the reverse strand, counting down.
TTATTAGGGCTTGTGTTAGCAACAATGGGTGTAGTGATGCAGTTGATGATGAGCTTGAAGGCCGATGTAAGGCGCAAGGAGATGTGGTTACATTCACCACAATCGATTTATCAGCTTGTTGGCGCTAAAATGCTGTTTAATTGGTGTGTGTCTGCTGTCTTTACGTTGACCGTTTTGTTGATTGGATTGAGCCTCGTTTCTACGTATTTTGGCTGGTCAATGGCGCAGGTTGTTGTAGCAAGTATAGCGATGAGCGTAATTGTATTGGGTTGGCAAATCTTTCTGTTAGTTTTTATTCAAATATTTTATAGCTTATATTTGCAGATGCAGTGTTATATCGGGAGATTTGCTATTGCTGTGACCGTTCCACTAGTGGCATTGATGCTTTTTATCATGGCGAAGTTTGAGGAGAGCGCCTTGTTTCAGGCACTTTTCCATCATGGCTATGTTTCATTAGAGCCGTTAGAGCGATATTTGCAGCCGACAGATGATTCGATGTTTATATTGATCGGGTCAATGTATATCGTGCAGGAGCTGTTTTATGCTTGTCTATTGGTAGCGTGCTTTCTTGTTAGTGCCAAATGGCTAGAAAAGGTGGTATCGCGATCATGACAGATTTTACACGCGATAAACCGATTTATAGTCAGCTGGTGGATCGAATTTGTGGAGAGATTATTAAGGGGCATTTGCGTTTAGGTGATAAGTTACCTTCCGTGCGGGAGTACGCTGTCGAGAGTGGTGTGAATGTCAATACGGTACAACGTGTCTATAAGGAGCTGGAGCTGATGCAATTAACGGAAACGAAAAGAGGGCAAGGGACATTTATTACGATGGATGAAGCACGCATTCATCAGCTACGCGATGAGATGAAGGCACAGCTTGCAGATCATTTTTTGTCATCAATTGAGGCGCTCGGCTTTTCGCAAGAGGAAATGATTCAAGTGTTACAGCAAAGGGGGAAAGCCTGATGCTACAGCTACAAAATGTGACGTTTTCCTATGTGCGTAAGCCCGTTTTACAGCAGCTTTCACTGGATATTGCTCAAGGGCAAATGATTGGACTTGTCGGGGAAAATGGCAGCGGGAAATCGACGTTATTGCAATTAATAACAGGTATTTTACAACCGACAGAAGGGCAGATTTTGCTTAACGGGGCACCTGTAACAAGGAGAAGTGCGAGCCAGATTGCCTTTTTACCTGATACCGATTTATTTTATGATTTTTATACAGCAGAGCAGTTATTCCGTTTTTATGAAACGCAGTTTGCGGATTTTTCCTATGACAAGGCGAATATCATTGGCGAGTTTTTAGAAATTGAACGTGGACGAAAATTGCGTCAGCTATCGAAGGGACAACGTGGGCGTGTGAAGATGGCGGCAACATTAGGGCGTGAAGTACCCCTCTATGTTATGGATGAACCATTTGCAGGCTTAGACCCACTCGTGAAAGAGTCATTGCTGAAAGGGCTAATTCAATTTACGGACATGGAAACGCAAACCATTTTATTATCAACACATGAATTGTATGAGGTCGAGCCAATTTTAGATGAGGTATTACTGCTGCGCGATGGGCATATCGCAGCACAAGGGCAGCTTGAAATGATACGAGATGAGCACAACCAAAATGCAGTCGAGTGGATGAAAGAGAGGATGAAATAACATGGCACAACAGCCAATTGTACAGCTACGCAATTTGACGAAAGTGATTCGCGGGAAAAAGCTAATTGATAATCTTCAATTAGACTTATATCCAGGGCAAATTACAGGCTTTTTAGGACCAAATGGTGCGGGTAAAACGACAACAATCCGCATGATGACCGGGTTAATGCACCCAACAGAAGGCGAAATTTTAATTGAAGGGCAGTCTTTAAAAGAGCATTATGAGGAAGCAATCAGTAAAGTAGGCGTTATCGTAGAAAATCCTGAAATGTATAAATATATGTCAGGCTATAAAAATTTACTGCATTTTGCACGCATGCATCAAAATGTTGACAAAGCACGTATTCATGAGGTTGTGCAGCAGGTCGGGCTGGAAAATCGCATTCATGAAAAGGTATCGACGTATTCGCTAGGCATGCGCCAGCGTTTAGGGCTAGCACAGGCACTTTTACATCGCCCGAAATTTTTAATTTTGGATGAACCAACGAATGGCTTAGACCCTGCTGGGATTCGCGAATTCCGCACATATTTACGTAAAATTGCCGCAGAGGAAGGTGTGTCGGTGTTCGTATCGAGTCACTTACTGTCAGAAATGGAGCTAATGTGTGACCGCATCGCCATTATTCAAAATGGACAGCTCATCGACATACGTGAGGTACAAAATGAAGCACAAACAGTTTATTATGTGGAAGCTGAGCCTTTAACGAAAGTACAGGAGGTAGCAAAAGCATTAGCTATCGACTACAGTGCGAAAGAAAAAGGCTTGGAGCTGCATATAACAAAAGAGCAAGTGCCGCAGCTTGTTACCGCACTTGTGGCGCAAGAAGTTCAAATTTTTGCGGTACAGCCACAGCAAAAAACATTGGAAGAACAATTCCTAGAAATGACAGGAGGCGGGCAAATTGCTGAAGCTCATACAAAATGAATGGATGAAATTATGGCATCAAAAAGCAACATGGGTGATGCTAGGTATTTTAGTTGTAGCGATCGTTGGTGTTGGAGGGCTGAATAAATATTATGAAGAAACCGATCCGCGCGATTGGCATGTTGTGGAAAAAGAAAAAATCGAACAGCTTTCTAAGGAAGAGGATGCATATTCACAGGAGCAAGTGATGATAGCTGAACACCGATTAGTACATGATATTGCTCCACCAAATGGTATGACTGCTGTGAGCTTTCTAGATTTCAGTGCACAGCTTATAATGTTTGTGACACTGTTTGCAGTCATTGTTGGAGCAAGCATTGTATCGAGTGAATTTTCAACAGGCACAATTAAAATGCTGCTAACACGTCCTGCTTCGCGCGCGAAAATTTTAACATCGAAGCTTGTTACGACATTCCTCTACGGCTTTTTTATGCTCGCTGTGAATTTTGTGTTAGCAGGAATCGTTGGACTTATTTTATTCTCAAGTAGTAATGGAACGGTGTTAGAGGTTGTCAATGGGCAGGTGCAAGAAGCTGATGTATGGGGGAATTTAATAGAATTCGCAGCATTATCATTAGGAGATTTTGCGATGTCGATTCTTTTTGCCTTTTTAATTGGCTCAGTGTTCCGTTCAAGTGCATTGGCGATTGGGTTAACGATGTTTTTATCATTTACAGGTAGCATGGTCGTCATGCTGCTTAGCCAATATTGGTTTACGAAATATATATGGCTTGCGCATACAGGCTTAACGCAATATGCACAGGGCGGCCAGCATGTACTGCCAGGTGTGACGATGTCATTTTCACTTGCAGTATTAGCGGCCTACGCAATACTTTTCATTGTGGCGAGCTACTGGTCGTTTATGAAGCGTGATGTGACGGCGTAATTTAATGATTGTGAAAATGTTAGGCTTTTCGTCTAGCATTTTTCTGTTAGAAGGATATTTTCTAGTTTTCAGCGAATTAGGAATGACACAATAGGAGGCATGGAATATGAAAATTAACAGAATAGATCATGTAAGCATAAACGTCCATAATCTTTCTGAGGCGAAAGCCTTTTTTGTTGATTTAGGGCTTGAAGTAAAAGCAGAATGGGAATTACAAGGCGAACAATTAGACACAATCGTGGGACTTCCTAACGTGAAAACCGCATGTGTAGGGCTAGGGATGCCAGATGGTCAAGTATGGATAGAGCTAGTTAAATTTCATTCACCATCAGACGAACAAGGCATTCAGCAATCTTCTGCCAATACACTAGGTATTCGACATATTTGCTTTGCTGTTGAAGATATCGAAGCAATTATAGCAAAGCTTAAACTGAAGGGTACGGAAATCTTTAGTGAAATACAGCAGTACGAAGAAAGCTATAAGCTATGCTACGTTCGTGGTCCAGAGGGCATTATTTTAGAGCTAGCAGAGAAAATCAAGTGACTTATATGTGTATATTAACCTACTTTATTCTCCAATTCAATGGAAAATCATCTGCATAAATGGTGCGAATCTCTCTAGTAAATCAAGTTTGCTTCACATTCGCACCATTTAAAAAATTCTTTTAGCTACACTTATCTAGTATTTTTTCTTCTCTAATGCACAGCAAGATAACTTTGGAAGAGAAGAAGGTGAGTGCGGATCATGAAGGAGGTTAGTAGCATGAGCAAAAAAATTGTCAGACATCTTGTTTGTCGAGTAAGCTATATTAAGAATATGTTTGAAGTAGATAATTTTCGGGCATATTTGACGAAGAAAGCAATTGGATGGAGGCAACAGTATGAACGTTGTAGCAATCGTAGGTAGTTTACGTAAAGCATCATACAATATGATGTTAGCTGAATTTATTCAAAAACGTTATGCAGAAAAAGTAACGGTCGAGATTTTATCATTACATGATATTCCGATGTATAACCAAGACGAGGAAAATAATCCGCCGCAGTCAGTGATTGATTTTAAGGCAAAAGTGAAGGCAGCAGATGCGGTACTTTGGGTAACACCTGAATATAATGCATCCATTCCAGGTGTGTTAGGCAATGTAATCGACTGGTTATCACGCGTTGATAAAGTGATGATTGGCAAGCCTTCTATCGTGATGGGTGCATCAATGGGCAATTTAGGAACGGTTAAAGCACAAATGCATTTGCGCGATATTTTATTCGCACAAGGTCTTGGTTCGCCAGTTTTACAAGGCAACGAAGTATATATCGGTGCGGCACACACGAAATTTGACGAGGCAGGCAACTTAACAGACGAAGCAACAGTTAAATTTTTAGACCAAGTAATCGACAATTTTGTTGCTTGGGTGAAATAGCATATAAGGCGGCTAAGGGAGGATTTCTTAGCCGCTTATTTATTTCCCAAACAAATACGCCTTCAGCAGGGCAAGCCGCTCGCGTCTGTTGGCTCGCTTCTCTACAGATGATGGTGTTTCTGCTGCAAGCACATCTGCCTCTAGCCCTACCTTCTCCGCTAAAAATTTTGCTCGCTGCAGGTGAAAATCGTTGGAGACAATTGTGATTTTAGAAATATCCTCTGGTAATAGCTCCTTTGAAAACAGTAAATTTTCATATGTAGAAGTAGACGCTTCCTCTAGTATAATGCGATCTGCTGCGATGCCTTTATTCATTAAGTAAGCCGCCATAATGGACGCCTCGCTTGCAGGCTCATCGTGCCCTTGCCCACCTGACACAATCGCTTTGACGTGTGGATAGTCCTGCAAATAAACTGCGGCTGTTTCAAGCCTTGTTTGCAAGGAGAGAGACGGTTCCCCAGTATGTCGAACTTTTGCGCCTAAAATAACCATATAGTCATTTGTGCCATCTGCTTGTGGTGAGGTGCCTTTGTTTATTTCCTTGCCTAAGAAATAATAGCCTACACCGCATACAACCGCAACGGCAGTAACAATTGAAATCCATTTTTTCATAACATCACCTCTTTTATTACTATAACGAATGTAGGAGAAAAAAGATTCGAATGTATTGGAAAATATGATAAATAGTGCTACGATAAGAAATAACGACGATTTGCAGGGGGACGCGTTCAGCGTTGAGAAGGTTAAAACCTGACCCTTTGAACCTGTTCAGTTAACACTGGCGTAGGGAGCAACCAAACCTTGTATGTGAGGCTCTCTATTTTTTAGAGGGCTTTTTTTGTCGAAAATTGAAAGAAAGAGGCTACATAATTATGACCATCTATAAAATTAGACAGCAGCAACCGTTAATTCATTGCATTACCAACTATGTTGTCGCAAATTTCACGGCAAATGGACTACTAGCTATCGGGGCATCTCCTGTGATGGCTGATGAAGTAAGCGAAGTTGAACAAATGACATCGATTGCAAGTGGGCTACTCATCAATATTGGTACATTAAATCAATCGAAGGTGCCTGCAATGCTAGCAGCCGGAAAAGCGGCGAACAAGCAAGGGGTGCCAGCTGTGTTAGATCCAGTTGGTGTTGGCGCAACGAGCTACCGTCAAGAAGTGATTCAGCAATTGCTACAGCAAGTGAAGTTTACATTAATTCGTTGCAATGAGGGCGAACTTGCTACAATCGCAGGTGTGGAATGGCGAGCAAAAGGCGTCGATAGTGGACAAGGTAATATTGATACAATCGCAGTTGCACAGGAAGTGGCAAAAAAATATGATACAATTGTAGTTGTAACTGGTGCGGTCGATATTGTCACAGATGGAACAATTGTGAAAAAAGTAGCAGGTGGACATGAGCGTATGACATTGGTGACAGGCTCAGGCTGTCTATTAAGTGCACTTTGTACTGCTGCGTTGACAGTGGAAGGTGAGCCTGTCGCAAATTTAGCGGAGCTTTTACAAACATATAAGCAAATTGCAGAGGATGCGGAGCGCAACACAGCGTATATTGGCTCGTTCCAAATAGAAATATTGAATGGCTTAGAAAAGTATTCGAAAGGTTGATGAGAATGGACATTGTAATGACAATTGCAGGCTCGGATAGCGGTGGCGGAGCTGGTATCCAAGCGGATTTAAAAACATTTCAGGAGCTAGGGGTTTATGGCACATCAGCTATTACGGCCTTAACGGCTCAAAACACGCTCGGTGTCTCGGATATTTTAGCTGTCTCGCCTGAATTTACGGTGGCACAAATCAAGACGGTATTTGAGGATTTACAAGTGAAGGCTGTGAAAACAGGCATGCTTTTTTCAGCAGATATTATTGAGGCTGTGGCAATGGAGCTACAGCAGCATAGCGTACAGCTTGTAGTTGACCCTGTAATGATTGCCAAGGGTGGTGCGAGCTTATTGCAGCAAGAGGCGGTGCAGGCATTAAAAACAAAGCTACTGCCAATCGCAACAGTGTTAACGCCGAATATTCCAGAGGCAGAGGAAATTACAGGCATTCAAATTGAAAGCGTGCAAGACATTGAAGCGGCTGCGAAAAAAATATTAGCACTTGGCGTGCAATGTGTTGTGATGAAGGGCGGACACTTAGAAGGCGAGGAAGCGGTCGATATGGTATTTTTTGCAGATGGCTCCTTCTTCGCAATGAGCAGTGAACGCATCGATACGAAGCATACGCATGGCACAGGCTGTACCTTCTCAGCTGCTTTAACAGCCTTTTTAGGAAAGGGCTATGCGCTACGTGACGCCATTATTGAGGCGAAGCATTTCATTCAGGCAGCGATTGCGCATCCATTAAATATTGGCAATGGGCATGGACCGACAAATCATTTTGCCTACCGTAAGGCGCAAATGAAGGGACAGGTGAAGCTACATTGAAACGCGAGTCATTAGCTATTTATTTTATTATGGGAACTGCCAACTGTCAGCGCGACCCACTCGTTATTTTAGAGGAAGCGTTACAGGCAGGTGTGACTATTTTCCAATTGCGTGAAAAAGGTGAGGGGGCGCTACAAGGTGAGGCGTTGTTAAACTTTGCTAAACGCTGCCAACAGCTTTGTCGCACGTACGGAGTTCCTTTTATCATCAATGATGATGTGGCACTTGCCTTAGCTATTGATGCAGATGGTGTGCATGTAGGGCAGGATGATAGTGAGCTCGCTAAAATTCGCTCACAATTTGCGGATAAAATTATCGGTGTCTCTGTTCATAACGATGGGGAAATGCAGGCCGCCGTTGCGGGTGGTGCAGACTATGTTGGCATCGGACCTATTTTTGCGACCAATTCAAAGGCGGATGCCAATGAGCCAGCAGGTGTGACGTTTTTACAAAAGGCACGTGCAAGCTATCCTGATTTTCCGATTGTTGCAATTGGCGGCATTACACCAGAGCGTACAGCACAGGTGCTGGCAGCAGGCGCAGATGGCGTCGCTGTTATTTCAGCGATTTGCCAAAGCAACAATATTGCGCAAACGGTAAATGATTTTAAAAAATAGTAGATTTTTGAAACTGAGCATGCAATTTGTGCTCAGTTTTTGTATGATTAGGAAAAGGGAGATGTTGAGAAATGAAAAAATGGCTATTTTTAATTATTGCTGTAGTAGCAATACTGACAGCCTGTACAGCTACTACGAATGAAGAGATTACCATTAAGCCGCTTGAAGACTCAGAGTATAGACGCACATTTCAAGAGCTACATCTAGGCTATATATGGGATTTCAATTTTACCTTACCGCAAGCAAATCAACGAACAGTTCAGCTCTGGGTGGAGAAATATAGCGATGGTCAAAGGGATGAGAATTTTGAGGCGAGCCTACAATATGGAATGAGCCCATCAGATTTTGAAGAAGGGCATATAGGGGCTGGTTTAATGGATGGCGAAGCGTTTTCTTTATTTCTTTACGCACCAAGTGTCAAAGCAAAGCCACAAGCGATAGAAAATTTGAACCTCGATACAGGCATGTATACATGGGAATATGCTTTTCAAGAAAAGCAAACATTGCAGTTAAATACAGAGTACATAATCGGCACGTTCCGCCATTCATTAAAGAATGCGATGCGAAGTGGCTATGATTTGTCGAATGAGGAAGAGGTGCAACAGCTCCTTCATGATGACACGAACGTCCTATTATTGAAAATCAAAGTGACGGAGAGTGAGTAACAATGCTTAAACAAGCGATGCTAGAAGAAGCGCCACAGGCTGCAGCATTAGCTCAAAAGCTTTGGCCAAATAGCGATTTACAAGGGGAAATGGAGCAGCTTTTACAGCAACAGGATGTCTTTATTGTGCTTGCCTACAGTGCTGAGCAAGCAATCGGCTTCGCTCAATGCCAATTGCGCTATGATTATGTAGAGGGGACGGAAACGAGCCCTGTCGGTTATTTGGAAGGTTTATATGTAGAGCCCCAAGTGCGTCTACAAGGAATTGCGAAAAAGCTTGTGACTGCATGTGAGGAATGGGCACGTCAGCAAGGCTGTACAGAATTCGCCAGCGATTGCGAGCTAACGAATGAAGATAGCCTCAACATGCATTTGCGATTAGGCTTTACTGAGGCGAACCGCATTATCTGTTTTACGAAAAAGCTAGAGCGGGGCTAAAAAAGTAGCTCCGCTAGCCACCAGCCTGCATATGCCAGTATTCCTCCGCACAAGCAGCTTATGCATAAATAGCTAGCTGCCGCCAGTAATCCGCGGCTATCATAAAGCCTCACACTCTCAACAGAAAAGGTGGAGAAGGTCGTAAAGGCACCTAAAAACCCTGTGCCTGCCAGCAATTGTATGGAGGAGCTAGGTCCCACACCGACACAAATGCCTAATAAAAATGAGCCAAGTAAATTAATGCCAAATGTAGCTAATGGTAAGGCTGTGTTCACATGGGCCTTCACCCAATTGCTAATGGCGAAGCGACAAATTGCCCCAAAAAAGCCCCCGATGGCAACGAATATCATACGCTCGCCCCCTTCGCACCGAGACGTAAGCCAACGAATGCACATATAAAGCCCCCAACTAAGCTAACCATGATATAGCTAGCAGCCACCAGCATATGCCCATCACGCCATAACGTCACATTGTCCACACTAAAGGTTGAAAAGGTCGTAAAGGCACCAAGAAAGCCTGTCGTCATTGCAGTTGCCAAATTCGCACTCACTTTCGGAACACGCGGCAAAAAGCTTGTCAGCCAGCCAAGCAATAATGAACCAATTAAATTAATAAGTAAGGTAATCATAGGAAACATCCCAATATAAAGAAAGCCCAGTGCATAGCGCAAAGAAGCGCCAAGTGCCCCTGCAAGCCCAACAAACAAATATTGCATTCAATCACTTCCTTCTGTAGCTATATTTTAGCATAATCAGTCGTTGAAATAGTAAGAATGGACAAATATACTAAGAAGTACAGGGAGAGGTGAGGGGATGCGAATTCGCAGTGCCGTTATTATAGAAGAAAATGATAAAATATTACTGATTAAACGTGTGAAAGAGGGACAAACCTATTTTGTTTTTCCAGGAGGGCAAGTAGAGCGGGGCGAAACATTTGAGCAAGCCGCAATTCGTGAAGCATTAGAGGAAATTGGTGTCATTGTTGAACTGGAAGAACTATTTTTTGAGCTTTCATTCAATGGACAACAAGTATATTATCGTGCCAAGATCATTGGGGGCAAAATCGGCACGGGCACAGGTCCAGAATATAGTCAGCCAAAGCTGTACAGCGGCACATTTGAACCCGTTTGGCTCGCCGAAAATGAGCTAACAAAACACGATGTTAGACCAATGGAGTTAATAGAAAAGCTGTTTGAAAGATAATCACTTTCAAACAGCTATTTATGTGCGCCCAGCATGCGCATGAACTATAGGGTGCAAGTCCCGAACCCCGAAGACAGAAGTAGAGGTTAGCCAA
>NZ_JAMBIZ010000052.1 GCF_025291715.1 Metasolibacillus sp. | reverse complement strand
AAGCTCAAATTTGTATCTACCGCTTTCGCTTTCGATACAGTAAAACATTTGCTGGCATCTTTATGATGTCCAAAATTGTGTTTCATCTATTTAAATGAAACATTTTATTCATTCACGTCTTGCTTGTTCAGTTTTCAAGGTTCATTTTTATATCTTCACCACTTCTTGTTCAGAAGCGACTTTAATATAATATCATGTAGTAGTTCGAAAAGTCAACTACTTTTTTATTTTTGTTTTGCGATTGTTTCGCAACAACGTTTATTAATATACACCTATAAGACCTTAGATTGCAACCCTTTATTTAAAGAAAAAATATTCAGATTTCACAAAAACGAATCTCTTCCTATTTATATGGAATAAATAAGTTTTAAAATATATAATAAAATATAGCTGCGACAATCAAACATGGCAGTGACATAAATAAAAATATTTCTTCATATCTATGGCGCCTATTTTTTTGCTCACTTGATTCTGTAGCTAAATTAGCACGTAAACGATCTCCATTTACGAACACACCCGAAAAGAACATTGTAAGTATTAATAAAATACCACCTATTGTTCCTGCTATTCGAATCACTTTTTGTACATCACCTAAAATAAACGCAATGATAATTGATCCTAAAGCTAGCATAATCCCATAGAGAAAGTACCTTATTTTCATACCTTTTACCTCCACTTTTTACTATAATATACGCAACAATCAGCTTGAGAGTTTCATTTTTGAAAATCCATTACACCAAAATGTAAGTTTATCTAAATTCCCCCAAATTCTTAGCTGACCTGTATCATGCAGACCTCCTTTTCAAAATCTGTGACATCCACCAGAGGATTAACTTGAATCAACAATTACTTTCAATCAAAGGAGCGATGTTTTGTACGCGAAGAATCTTTGTTTAGCTCAGCTAAAAGGCTGCCCGAAAAGTGATATATAAATACACTTTCTAAGCAGCCTTAACTCAATTATTAAATATTCATTTTACGACTATCAATGGGTTGCTGTTGCAAGATATAGTAAGAAAATTAAACCGAATACATACATAATCGGATGAACGTCTTTTGCACGACCTTTAACAACCATTGTTAATGGGTAGAAAACGAAGCCAATTGCTACACCTGTTGCGATAGAGAATGTCAATGGCATCATCAGCATTGTAAAGAATGCTGGCACAGCTACTTCGAACTTGCCCCATTCAATTTTCCCTAGCGAAGCTACCATTAATACCCCCACAACAATTAAAGCAGGTGCGGTTACTGCTGGTGTTACAACACTCAATAAAGGTAAAAAGAACAATGATAATAGGAATAATACACCTGTTACGATAGAAGCAAAGCCTGTACGAGCACCTGCTGCAACGCCTGATGAAGACTCTACAAATGATGTAATTGTTGATGTACCAAAAATAGAACCTACAATTGTGGCAATTGAGTCAGAAACTAATGCCCTGCCTGCACGTGGTAGTTTATTATCTTTCACAAAGCCTGCTTGATTTGCAACAGCCATCAATGTACCTGCATTATCAAAGAAATCAACAAATAAGAAAGTTAAAATAACAGATAGCATTGATAATGTGTAAAACTCTGTATCACCAAATGCTGAGAATAATGAGCCGAATGTTGGTGCAATAGATGGTGGCATAGCAACAACGCCTGATGGCAAATTAACTAAGCCGAAAATCATTCCTGCCACTGCAGTAATCGCCATTCCCAAAAATACCCCTGCTTTTACACCACGAACTAAGAAAATAACTGTAATAATAATACCGAAAATTGCTAATAACACTTTTGGATCTGTTAAATTACCAATGCCTACAAATGTCGCTGGATTCGCTACAACGATTTCTGCATTTTTTAAACCGATAAATGCGATAAATAAACCGATACCTGCACCAACTGCTAATTTTAGCTCCATTGGAATTGCATTAATTAATTTTTCTCGTAAACCTGTTAACGTTAAGATTAAGAAAAATACACCTGACACAAATACTGCTGCTAATGCATGCTGCCAAGGGCTACCATTCGTTAAAATAACTGTATATGCAAAAAATGCATTTAATCCTAAGCCTGGTGCCAGTGCCAATGGATAACGAGCGAAAATCCCCATAATAAATGAGCCGATTGCTGCTGCAACAGCAGTTGCTACGAACACTGCTCCATAATTCATACGAAGTGCTTCTGGTAAGTCAGGCACATCTTGTAGCGTTAACGTCATAGGGTTAACGACTAAAATATAAGCCATGGCTAAAAATGTTGTGAATCCGCCAAGGATTTCCCTTTGGTAGTTTGTTCCAAGTTTATCAAACTCAAAATACTTTTTCATTGTGAATTGTTCCTCCGTTAATCGTCTATAATCGTAGGAAATAAAACAAAGACATGTCTTTTAGTGACATGTCTACGAATAAAGTATTTGTATATTACAATACAAATTTGCTTCAATCGTAGTCAAATCATTTACGGTGATTTGGTAGATACTTGCGAGCCTATTCCCGCTATTATACGACGACATTATTTAATTTACATTCAATAATATATCACCTCACTTTCTGTTTTTCAACTCATTTCCGAACATTTTTTTGTTTTACACAGATAAAGTTCGTAAAAAATATTTTAGAAAATCAAATTACTGTTAAACAAATAACAATCTATCGGGAAATTTTGTTTATTATTTCAATATATTGCGTATCCCCTAAGCCATACTGTGGAAATACCTTTAGCAAATTCCGCACTAATTCCTCTGTCATCAGTTGTTTATGTGCATCAATATACTTCGTTATATCATTCGCTTCCTTTTGCAGCTCCAAATATAATTTAATTCCCTGGTACATCACAGGCATCACCTTCTCATTTGGCATGCATTTTTCAATTAACACCGCTTTGTATAAATCCTGATAAATTCCTAATGGTAGTATCGTTTCATTCACATCATATGTCTGCTCCTGCACGGCGTAATAATAAATTATACCTTCATAGTTTATTTGCTCCAAATAAGCAAGCATCGTTAATAGGTTCATTTGACAAAACATATCTTCACCAAACCATAGTACAATACAGTCATATTTTTTAGAAAACAGCGTATTTTTTAAAGGCGCTAATGTAATAGCTTCATAATCGTGAAGTGCCACCTTATGCCCTTGTGCCCTCATTTCATTAAACGTATCCTTGAAAATTGGGAAAGTCGTTTCATGAACACACATCGCTTCATTAAATGGTGCATAATCACTCGTCTCCATGAACTGTTGTTCCTTGAATTTTTTAAACATATCCTCACCATTTAAAATATTTAATATGCTTGTATCAAATTGCTCCTTCAGCCCATACTGCAAATCTTCAATTCGTAATTTTTTTGAAATATCCATTATATACATCTCCTCTGTTCTGATTGCGAGTTTTACATATGATTGTAATGGCATCGGTTTTTGACGGTAACTATTTGGACTAACACCGAATATTTCTTTAAAGGCTCTTGTATACGACTCCTGCGTAGAATATCCGTGATTTAATGCAATATCTAATATTCTTTCCTCCGTATCCCTTAAAGCAATCGAAGAAAGATAAATTCTTCTTAATGCCATATAACGCTTTAAGCTTATCCCTGTTATTTGATGGAATTTAAACGAGCAATAATAAGGGGAATACCCCATTTTTTCGCTCATTTCAAGTAACGAAAAGCCTTCAAATAAATGGTCTTCTGTCCAATCAATCATCCTTTGTACGACATCCTTCATCCATATATCACCTCTTATTTTTATTTTAATGCTGCTTGAAAATATTGTTTTGACAGCTGTTGTGCTTTACAGTATTTAAAAAGGAGGAAGAGTAATGACTTTATTTTCACAAACAATTATAGACTTTTGGGATAGCTCATTTAATGGTGAAATTTTTTATAACGATGATTATTTTTGTTGCATTATTAACCCACATTTAAAGGAAAGTCGCCGTCTTATGGTGCTAACAACAGCAAATGGTAAAGTTTCCGCTGTTATGACACCTACTATCGCAACTAAGCTACAGCTTGTAAAGGAACAGCCTATATCTGAAGAAATCTTCCGGAATAAATTGGAGGAAATAGGAATCCTATTGCATAGTGCAGATCACATTTTTTATTTTACGGAAAAAGAAAAGGAGAAAGTGTGCACAGAAACTGCTACTAAAAATATACGTCAACTCACAGAACAGGATGTAGAAGTATTTTCAGAATTTGAAAATTCAGCATCAGATCAAGATTTAGATGATGCTTATGTGGAATTAGACCATTGGGCTGTGTTCGGCTCCTTTGCAGAAGAGCGCTTAGCATGTGCCTCTAGCATGTACCCTTGGTCAGACAACACAAAGCTTGCTGATTTAGGGGTTTTAACTCTATCACAGTTTCGTGGACAGGGACATGCTCGCAAAGTAGTACGTGCGATTAGCCAATATGCTTATGAAAAAGGCTATGAGCCACAATATCGATGTCAGCTAGATAATACAGCATCCATTTCTCTAGCAAAGGCATGTGAATTGACATTGTTTGGTCAATGGGAGGTTATTTCACCAGATTCACCGTAATAATTGATGACTTGAAGCGAAATGCTGTCAATCTCTTGAAATATTCCTTATGATAATAGATAGTTGGAAAATTCAGTTTTTATAAGGAGAGAAGCATTATGTATGAAAATATTTTACGTCATCCAGGACCAACACCAATTCCAAAACGTGTCGACCTTGCAATGAGTAAAAACATTATAAGTCATCGTACACCTGAATTTATTGAACTATACAATGAAACAGTGGAGTTAGTGAAGCCTATATTTGGTACGACAGAGGATATTCTTTTTTTACCATCAGGGGGCACAGCAGCACTTGAAGCAGCCGCAATCAATACTGTTTCTGCTGGGGAAGATGTTGTCGTAATTACAGTAGGGGCATTTGGTGATTATTTCGTCAATATTTGTGAGCAACATAGCTTCCGAGTACACAAGCTAGAGAAGCATTGGGGCGAGGCATGTACAGCGCAGGAGTTAAGCGAATTTTTACAAGACTTACCGTCGATACAAGCCGTTTTTATGACATATAACGAAACATCTACAGGCATTTTAAATCCAATCGAGGAATTAGCAAAAGTTGTACATGAAAAAACAGATGCGCTTGTTATCGTCGATGGAGTTAGCTGCATCGGTGGTGTCGCTCCGAAAATGGATGAATGGGGTATTGATATTTTAGTAACTGGCTCACAAAAGGCTTTAATGTTACCCCCTGGTTTAGCACTTGTTGCTGTTAACAAGCGGGCTTGGAAAGTTATAGAAGCGAACCAGACACAAAGCTATTATTTAAATTTATTAAGCTATAAAAATTGGGCTGAAAAGGGCATGACACCAAACACTCCAGCCATTATGCTACTATACGGCTTAAATGAAGCTTGTAAGCTAATTAATGAGGAAGGTGGCATCGAGCAAACAGCAAAACGTCATATAGTAATGAGAAATATGGTGCGTGCTGCGATGACTGCATTAAATATTGGATTACTAACAGAGGATACGTATGCTTCACCAACAGTTACTGCTATTAAAGTGCCTAAAGGTATCGTGCTAGCTGATTTTGTTGCACATTTAAAAGCAAAATACCATCTAGACTTCGCAGGTGGACTTGGCTCATTACAAGGAGAAATCTTCCGCTTTGGCCATATGGGCTACTGTTTCCCAAGCGATGTATTGCAGGCTGTTTCATTAATGGAAGCTGCCCTACAAGATTTCAACTATGATTTCACAGCAGGTGCAGGTATCCTTGCTGCACAAAAGGTATTTTTAGAAAGTACAAAATAAAAGAGGCGCCTAAAAAGCGCCTCCCTTTAACTTGTCGCTAAATTTAGATATGTATTGTCAAAGCGACCTTCTTTTAAATCTTCAATATCAATTAAAAATTCTAAGTACCCTGCGTCCCACCAGCACATATTCACTTCATCTAACGATGATTTAGTTAATACATCTACAATCGCTTGTTTACGCCAATCCTCTCGCATCTTCCCCTGCCCCCTTTGTTTTTTTCAGTTTACCATATATGATAAAGTTAACGAAAAGGAGGCTGTAATGATGAAGGAAATCGCCAAAATTTTCAGCTTACCATTTGAGGATATACAGGAAATTACTTATGAAATAGGAAAACCAATGTATGACCATGTAGGACAATGCATTTTTGAAGGTGCAGCTTATTTTGTTGCCTATACAACCTATGGCGCAAGAATCGAAATAGCTGAAGTAGATAGCCGTTTTTTTATAATTAAGGAGTTTCTTGAAATTGATCTCCCTCTAAATGAAAACAAAACGCTTTATATAAGGAGCTGACGCATATGAGCATTGTGCAAATCAAAATTGACAATGATGCAAATATACTCAAATACATTACCCTTATCCGCAAGTTTAATAGTGCACTACCGATTCAAACAATTAAAAGCAATATCAAAAATGGACACTATGTTGTTAGTCACGATTTATATGCTTACAATGTTGTAGATGAGCTACTAGAAATTGACCACACTGCCCGTTTTAGACAGCTTTTAGTAAACTTAATAACGGCAGGTGCAACAGTTCATATTTATTGTGATGATGAGTTGATCACATTACAATATTTAGATAATCTAATAGCAGCAATGCACGAGACTGAGAGAGCATTACAGCAGGAAATGGATCGATTTTTAGGAGAAGGGTGATAAAAATGGTTGTCATCGGTATGTTTATTGAAACCGCTCGCATTTTCTACAGCGGAAACAATTAACTAAAATACCACAAACTATGCTTGTATACACAATTGGTATGGGGGGGATATTTGGCATTGGCTCAGTTGCTATCGACTGGGTACAGTCATTCCCTATCCATGAAATTTTACAAATACCCATTTTCTTATGCTTTGTTGCCATCATTTATTTAACGATTCATATGCTTATGATATTTGCATTACCTAATAATTTGATAGAAGATTAGAGGAGTATGATTTATGAACAAAATACAGCTTTTTTGGGAAGCATTTTGCCAAGAGAAAAATTTGCAAAATATTGTCTACACGGATGCATTTCAATTTGGTGTAGAGGCTGATTGGTTAGCTGATTTAGTCTGCCAAGGTAAGAAAACAGCTACCACTTCAGGACATATTTTTTACGAGCTTGAAAATGCAGCATTGCCGCAAGCAGGTGAATATTCAATTGTTTTAAATAGTCATGATGAACCTGTCGCCATCATTGAAATACAATCTGTTGAAGTGGTGCCTATGAACGAAGTAACAGAGGATTTTGCTTTGGCAGAAGGTGAAGGAGATTATCAATATTGGTGGGATGCCCATGTTCGCTTCTTTACATCGCAGTTAAAGGCATATGACCTAAAATTTACACCTGATATGCTTGTCGTTTGCGAGCGCTTTAAAAAGGTTTATTCCACAAGTAGTTAAACAAGACTGTTAGAAAATATAGATATCATCATATTTTTCTAACAGTCTTTCTAAATTATTCATTTCTCCATGGGTCTCCCTCATCACTATTCAGCCATGACAGAAAATGGTCTGTTACATCATTTTCTACAGGGATACCATATCCATCACTTACTAATTGGAAATGAACAGCCTCTTCCTCTGTTTTCATTAAAAGATGGTAGCCACTATGATCATTTCCAATCGAAACATATCCTGGGGCATAAGCTTGCACTTCATATGTTTTATTCATTTCGATTAATTCATCCGTTGTATATAGCTTAGCTAAATTGCCAAGCACTCCATTTGAGAGAAACAAAAGCTCTTTATATACTTTTGGGAGAACGATTTGTAGCTCTTTTTCAACCTGCTGAATTTCTTCTACTGTTGCTGGCTTATACCATTCCATAATCCACTTTTTAGAATAAAGCACATCTCTAATCATTTATTCCTCCAAAATATATTGATTAACTTTTTCCAACTGCGCGACTTTGCAACACTTGAATTCTTTTCTCCAATTTTTGTTTCCACTCATCTGCAAGTGCTTCTACGGCTAAAATACGCTGCATTGCATCTGCATCTTTATTTTGGAAATACACTTCATTGCAATACAATACAGAAATGCCTGCAGAGTCTTTTTCGATTAGTTCAATTGGCGAATCTGCATAAATCGTTCCTTCCTCTAACACTCGCCCAAGGTATCCTGTATAACCAGTTTCAATCAAACGTTTCAATAATGTAGTCGCCTCTGTGTATTTATCAATCGTGCTACATGGAACACGTCCTTGTGTAATTTGAATGACTGCATCACCAATTTTGTAAATATCGCCAATATAAACATCTGCCTCTAGCATATTTGTTACGGTTAAATTTTCACCAAAGGCTGCTGTTGGCAATGTTTTCCCTAGCTCCTGCTGCCATTGTGCATAATGCTCCAAAGGATATAAACAGATAGCGCGATCAGGTCCACCATGATGTTTTTTATCTGCTACATCGTCCCCCTCAAATCCACGACTTGCTAAATAAACATTTGGCACTTGTTGTTTTGCAATCCCTGTAACCATGGAACGCCCATCACCATAACGCAATTCTTTTGGCATACCGATAGCAAGTGTATAAATTGTTGCTCTATTCTTTTCCAATATAATCCCCCATTCCCTCATCCTTTTCCTATTTCTTCAGTTTACTATATGTAAGACTTGACCAGCAATCTTGTACTAGTCTATTTGCTAATAAATGAGATAATATTTAGTTATTAAGAGCAATGGAGGTCAATATGAACTATATTAAATACATACGTCAATATGTTGGAACAAAGCCAATTATTGCGCCGGGCTCAGCTATTATTGTATTAAATGAGCACAAAGAAATTCTATTACAATTACGCTCAGATACAAATGATTGGGGACTTCCAGGTGGTGGAATGGAAATGGGCGACAGCTTTGAAGAAACTGCACAGAAGGAATTATTTGAGGAAACAGGACTAATCGCACAAGAAATGAAATTGATTGGCCTAGCCTCTGGAAAAGAGCTCTACTATCAATTCCCCCACGGTGACGAAATCTATAATGCAACCGCTATTTTTGAGGCTACTACTGTAACAGGAGCACTCAAAATAGATGAGGAAAGCAAAGATTTACAATATTTCGCTTTGAATCAGCTTCCAAAATTAAATTATACAACAGTAAAATTGCTTGAAAAGGTTGGGTATATTTCAACTGATAAACTTTAACTATAGTTAAATTCAGCAAGATTGAAAATAAACTTAACAAAATGCTTTACTAAATTCACCTCATCACAAAGTAAAAATTCGCTCAATCAAATAAAAAACTAGAGCTGTCTCAAAAACTTTCAGACAGCTCTTTCTACTATTCCTATAAGATAAAATGACTAAATGTAATTTCCTGAGTAAACTCTTAACTTCCCTTTCCTTTTAACAATATCCTCCAATAAAGAAATACCAGTTTTAATATGTTTACGTTGAGATGAGATGACTATGTTATTGATTATTTTTTGAGCCGTAGGATTGTAGAGAATTCCTAGATTCGCTTCTAGCAAACTATTCAACGATTCTAATTCTTGTCCCTTGAAATTTAACGCTTCAAAACTATGAAAATTTATTTTTTGTATCTTCTTTAAAATTGATTCAATTTCTAACCAATTTAATGTAGCTAAAGAAGCTGTAAAATCTGAATATATACTGGATGTTGTAGATGTACTTGCAATACTTATTTTATTTGTGGGTATTAACATTCCCTTACCTCCCTTATTTTCAATAAATCTCTTCAAAGACCAATACATATCTTTGAATAATGCTTTTTCGATCATTACACACAATTAATCATCAATCACAATTTCACCCTCAGAATTGAGATTATAATCTCCATTGCCTAGAGATATAGACTCAAACAGTTCAAGTAATTTGGCAGTAATTTCCTTGCCTGCTACTTGAAAAACTTGTGTGTCCCCATCTTCCTCATAGTTATCGACTATATAAAGCTGACTTGCTTCTTCGGATGTGAGGTTAGAAAAGGATGTTTCTTGTGATTGTTGTTTACGCCTTTTGTAATAAATATTGATAGCTTCATGCTTCAATACTCGTTTACAAAAGCTATTAAACGCACACCGCACTTGCCACTCAGTACGAATAGATTCCATGCGCTCACCTCCCTCCGCTGTTGCAAAGGTGTCGGTGATTCCCCTTTCATAACCTTCAACAATTATTTTTCTGAAATGCCAAGAATAGGATTGCTATTTTAAAAAATAATAAATAAGATACAAAAAAATGAATAATTTATAGGTATTGGGATATAAATTTCAGTCTATTATTATAGACAAATTACATATCTATTCATGCAGTGAGCTTCCATTCGATATGAATAATGTGTTGACCTCCCTTCACTATTCCAAAGGTGTTGACAATTTCTCATTCCATAACCTTCAACAATTACTTTCTAAAAACACTAAAAAACATAAAGTTTTTTTAAATTTGAAACGGTAAAAATTAATTAATCATATTCTATTAATATGTCTTTAAAATAAAAGAACTATCATCAAAAGCCAATTTGCTTGACTATTGAGATAGCTTTTTTACAGTCTTGTACTTATTCCAAATATTAAATTTTTGAATAACAATTACATAGATAAAAATCTTGAAAAACACTACCCTCAATTGGAGAATAGTGTTTAATCAAAAAGAAAGGATGTTAGACTGAAATATAATCGGTCTAACATCCTCTTGATTTAATGTGCACCTACCATAACCAATACCTAGCCCCTTGTGCAACAATAAACCTATCAAGGAATGTTTCAAAATTCATAGGTAATCTTTGAATATCTCCCACTTGCACATAGATTAGATAATCTTCTTCTCCATTTTTCACCTTTTGTGAGTCAACGAATATATAGTCACCATATCCCCGATAACGCCCAATCATATACCAATTTTTATCGTATACGTGATAATAGATATTTGTTTTATATTCATCAACATAATTTATCATTTCAGGTAAATCATATATTTCAAGGTAATCTAAACCATCAATACTGAATATTTTTGCCCCATTTGTCTGTTTTAAAAATGAATATAATTCTTTTGGTAACACTTGTTGAGTTTTTAATGCAAACTCTTGTAGTTCTTCATCTGATGCTGGATTATTCCATTCACATGTTACTTTGGTTATAATTTCTCCGTTTTCCCTGTGGAGAGTTATATAATCTTCTTTAGCAAATCTTTGTTTTAATGCTGTTAAGATTAATTCAATGGACATTCTAAATTCTCCTAACTTTTAATAAGCAGCCCACCAAGGAGATACAATACCTCTATGGAATGAACTATCTAATGGTATTAGATTGCTATAATCTTTAGTTCCTCCCCATTTACAAGGTCTAATATGATGGATTTCATAATTATCCCAATTTAAAGTTCCATAATTCTTTTCATACCATGTTCTATATGCTGTTCTATCACTAGAAGACAAAGGACATGAAGAACTAGATGAAGCAGACCAAGTTGTAGTGGCAGGTTCAATCATTACTTTATTACTTTTTTTGTCTGTATATTCAGGATATAAAACTCCTTTTTTATTTAATAACCAAGGTCCTTCCACTTTAGCATCTGCTCTATAAGATATATCTGGATAATTAGCATATGCCATTGAGTCAATTTTCCAGTAATTTGTAGTAGTAATAATGCCTGTAGAAAGAGAAACTGTTTCGTTCAAAGCAACTGTTTTAGTTTTATTAGCTACAAAAGTGTATGCACCATTTCGACTTGTAGCTTATTGAATACTTGCGATAATTGAATAATTTTGATACTATGTCAAGAAAATGGACAGAGGAAATTGAGATTTCGCTCTGAATCTATCGCGCTATCGCTTGCTCGCCT
>NZ_JAMBIZ010000051.1 GCF_025291715.1 Metasolibacillus sp. | reverse complement strand
CAAAATTATGTTTCATCTATTAAATGAAACGTTTTATTCATTCACGTCTTGCTTGTTCAGTTTTCAAGGTTCATTTTCGTTCATTACTGCGTCACCTCTTGGCGACTTACTTATAATATCATCATTTATTCATTAAAGTCAACGCTTTTTCATAACTTTTTTATAGAAAACTATTTTTTATAAAAAATCACTGTAAATAAAGGGGAGTAAAAAGTGCGACGAATACTGCTATTACTAGCTTTTTTATTTCTAATTTTACTATTTTATCAGAAAGGGATTTCTACGATTTTGCCGACATTTAATGCGACAAATGAGCCAACAGTTATTTCAAAAGGGCATTATGGACAAACTTTAATGCTTGAAGTAACTTTTTCTCATGAAGGTTTTGAAACTTGGCTTAGCAACTTACAGGCACCCTATCCTTTACTAATGGTCGATAGTGCTTGGATTGAACGTTCACCGTCAATGATTGAAATAATCAAAGAAAAACGTATACCGACTGCGCTCCTTGGTCATTATAGTACAGATTATACGAATAACCAATTATTAAAAGACGAAATTGCTACTTATAAAAAGTATTTTGAGAAAGATCCACTCTGGTTTATGACAAGAGATTACGTATTCCCTAAAGAGTTGCAGCAATTAATATTTAATCATCGCATCAATATGCTTACTCCGTCTGTCCTTTGGCATGCTGAATTGGCACTTGAAGAAGGGATGATTTTGTCGGTTCCTGCTCATGCTGATTCTACAATTGATTTTGAACAACTTACGTTATTCATGCAACAGCATCGCATCACTTCTATAGAAGAAAACTTATTTGGTTATCAAATCAAGACAAAACGATTTCCCCAATAAAAAAACGATGGCTTCCCATCGTTTTTAATTTTGCGCTGCTTGCTTACGTGCTTTGCGGCGCTTTTCTAATTTTTTGCGATCTTCTTCAGACTTAGCATTATATTTAGGCAGCATTAATAATTGGTATGCATTAACTGCAATTAATGGGAATAATAATAAAGCCACATATGTGTTGATATTATCTTGACGTCCCATCAATGCAATAATCCACTCTAAAGATGTAATAACAATCATGAAAAAGATAGATGAAATCAATACATGTTTTTTGCCTGTCATTTTTACTTTTTGAATAGCTGTTGCAATAGCGCCAAATACTAAAACGACTAGCAAGCCAATGTAAAACAACCAATCCTTTGCCGTCTCTGCTCCTGGTGCAAAGCGGAAAATAACTAAGTCAACTAACACAACTATGATTAATAATACTTGTACCCAATTCCATAATGTTAATGTACGGAAAATATTAACACCAACTTGATGTAATGTTAAATAACCAAAATACCCTGCTTGAGCAATCACGCTCATCGTAAAGCCTAGTAAAATCATCCAAGCAAAGGCTGCGATAAACTCACCGAATTCTCCATTTACTAAGTATGGCTTGAAGAAGTCCCAACGTATAACAAGACTTGCAACAGCTGTTACGGCTCCACCTATTAACAGCGACATAAAGAAAAATTTAATCCAATTTCGTATTGTCACGACATAATGTCCCCCAATTTATTTTGATTCATAAAAAATGTACATCTCTAATGAGATGAACGCTTCACTATATATTTTGAATTCAGTTATGTTAACCGATACTCTCCATTCCCATTTTAGCAATGACAACATAAAAAAGCTAATGGACAAATAAATACGATACATATTATTCGTAAAAATGTGAACAATAAATGAAAGAGCTTTGCAATTCATTATGTATTATTAAGCCTTGCTATACCGCTTTTTTCACACCTACAATGATGAAAGGACTGATAAATTATGTATCGAATTGGATTTATTATTTTCTCCTCTTTACTATTACTTGTTGGATGCACAGAATCAAAAACAGCAACGATGTCCTATGATGAAGTGAAAAAAATTATGGTTGACTCCATTCAAACGGAGGATGGAAAAAAAGCAATTCGGCAAGTGTTAGAGGACCCAAAGTTTCGTGAGCTTCTTATACTTGATAGCGATGAAATAAAGCAAGCAACAGAGCAAACTTTATTATCGAAGGAAGCCGAGGATTTTTGGAAAAAGACATTTCAAGATCCAAAATTTAAAGAGGCTTTAGCAAAGAGTATGCAGGAGCAGCAAGAGGCAATTTTAAAAGGGCTAATGAAAGATGCTTCCTATCAAGAGGATTTACAATCTTTCTTTGGCCAGGCTGATATGCAAAAGCAGCTTGAGTCTATTTTAAAAAGCGCACCACTACGCAAACAGATGGAGCAAATTGTGATGGAAACAATCGATAATCCTTTACTACAAGCAAAATGGCAGCAATTGATTATGCAAAGTGGGGAAGGTACAAGCTCAAGTGACTCTGGGTCTGGATCTGACAAGCAGCAAGAAGATAGTAAGCAACAAGATAGTCAAGGACAGCAATAAATGTATTTTTTCTAGCATATCCATTGTGTCCATATTCTTTTCAGAATCATGATAAAAAACATTGTCTACAAATGGGGTGTTCCGCCGCTTTGTAGGCAATGTTTTAGTTACTATTACTTTTGTAATTTCTCGACAATTTGACGAGCAATTGCTAAATAAATTTGCCCTGTCGCATGGTCTTCTGCATAGATGGATGGAGCGAAATCATCCCCTGTCCAGTCAGGCTGTCCTAATGGAATCTGACCTAGTAACTGTGTACGTAGCTCATCCGCTAATTTCGGACCCCCGCCACGACCGAAGACATACTCCTTCTCACCTGATTTCGATTCATACCATGCCATATTTTCAATAACACCTAAAATATCGTGGTTTGTTTGAAGTGCCATCGCACCCGCTCTTGCTGCTACAAATGCTGCTGTTGGATGTGGTGTTGTGACAACGATCTCTTTTGAAGATGGAAGCATTTGATGAATGTCTAAAGCTACATCCCCTGTACCTGGTGGTAAATCTAATAATAAATAATCAATATCTCCCCATTCTACATCACGGAAAAATTGATCTAATACTTTACCAAGCATTGGCCCACGCCACACAATTGGTGCATTATTTTCAACAAAGAAGCCCATTGAAATCACCTTTACACCTAAGCGCTCTACAGGGTAAATGCGGTTGTCCTTCACAACAGGCATTTCGCTTATGCCCATCATATCGGGTACACTAAAGCCATAAATATCAGCATCAATTAAGCCAACCTTTTTGCCAAGACGTGATAATGCAACAGCCATGTTAACGGATACTGTTGATTTACCTACGCCCCCTTTACCAGAGGCAATTGAAATAAATTGCACAGATGATAAAGGTGATAAAATATCTTGTGCTTCTGACTCTGTTGCTTGCCCACGAAATGCTTCTAAAGCTTCTGCAGATAACTCCTCAAAGCGAATGCCTACAGATTGCGCACCATTTTCCTTCAATACTTCAACGATTTTCATTTGAAGTGTCATTTGTTCAGGTGTATTTGTTTTCGCAATGGCGATTTTTACACTTACGTGCCCTTTTTCTTCTTTAATACTTACGTTTACAATACCGTTCGTTTCCGCTAATGTTTTATGTAAAAAAGGATCTTGTAGTTGTCCCAACAATTCTTTGACTTGTTGTTCGTTCATTTCGTAAAACACTCCTCTATTTTTATATCCATTTAGTAGTATAACATACCTATCGTTGTAGTATAGCTATTGGAGTTCCATGAAGTAATAGTTCTCAATACCGCGCGCAATTGCTAAAGCCATCTTTTCTTGATAGCCTGCATCCGCTAATAACGCTCTTTCCTCATCATTACTTAAGAAGCCCGTTTCTACTAAAACTGCTGGTACCTGTGTCTTTTTTAATAAGTATACTTCCTTAATTGACAATGCTTCACGGTCTGTATTTTGCAAATGCTCACGAATCGAATCTTGAATTGTTTTTGCTAAAAGCTCGCTTCGTGCATCGCCCTCCTTATGATAAAAAACTTGTGCACCGCGCCATTTGCTGTTTGGAATCGCGTTCGCATGAATGGTAATAAATAAATCAGGCTGCTGCTTTTGAACAATTGATTCACGTAAAAAAATATCTTGTTTTTTACGTTCTCGCAATGTCGAAAATTTCTCATTCGGTGCATGCTCTGCCAGCACATCCTCGTCTGTAGTACGCGTCATAACGACTTCAGCACCTAACCGCTTCAATTGACGAGCAACTTTTTCTGTAATAGCGAGCGTAATATCTTTTTCAATTACTTCTCCTTTAGAAGCACCGCCATCAATTCCACCATGCCCCGCATCAAGCACGATTTTCACCCCACCTAGTGGCTCAGGTAAAAAAAAGCGTTTATCGGAGGCACTTGTTTCATAAACGACAATCATCATACAGCTAAACATAATAACAATTAGCGCTAACCAACGCTTCATATGCACACCACCTTTGTCTTACTATACGCAAAAGTGGACGTGCATATGCGTTGAAAAGGAGCTGGCTGAAAAGATAATCCCTTGTCAGCTAGCTCCTTACAATTATTATTTAGTTTCAGGCTCTTCTTCTGTATGAGCTTCCTCACCAATCATTTCAATTAGCTGCATCGGAATCGTAAATTGTTCTTTTTCCAAATGAAGCTTCGTTAATTTTGTTGCATCATCAGATTTTAACTCTCTCACCTCTTGATGGAGTGCTTCCATTTTCCGATCTAATTCAGTAGCAGCTAAGGCCGCCTCTTTTAATTCTGCTGTCAGCCTTTCCGGCACTGCATTATCATATTTATAATAAATTTTATGCTCTAAGCTAGCCCAAAAATCCATAGCAATTGTTCGAACTTGAATTTCAACATATACCTTCTCTACTCGATCCGACATAAAGACAGGTACTTTCACAATTAGATGCAGGCTTTGATAGCCATTGTTCTTAGGGCTTTCTATATAATCTATACATTCCACTAGCTCAATATCCTGTTGATTACACAGCATCTCTTTAATGCGATAAATATCCGATCTAAAGGAGCATGTAATACGAATACCAGCGATATCTCGCATATTCTCTCTAATTGCCAGCAAGGATGGCTTCATATTTTTCCTCATTATTTTGCCTAAAATACTTTCAGGTGATTTTAAGCGTGAGGAGGTATGCTCAATTGGATTGTAGTCATGAATCATTTGAAACTCTTCTTTTAAAATGCTAATTTTTGTGTTCATTTCATCCAATGCAAATTTATAAATAAGCATAAATCTTTTCAGTTCATCTGCCATCACTTTTAGTTTGTTGATTTGGATATTTGTATTCATCGTTTCACCTTCTGCTTCATAATTTCACTTACTATTTATTTTACTGGACATATCGTGAAATAAGCGAATGAAAACTATAGACAATTATTCAGCAGCTTCTATTAGCCAAGCTTGCAATGCTGAAGAATCTGCTTTGTTCAAACGTTTAGCAATTTGCGTATTCATTTCGTCTGGTGGCATGACCTCTACTACAATACAAACAGATTCCCTTGCTTGATTTAGTGTAAATAATCCTTCTTGATCAAGCATTTCCATCGCTAATACCATGGCCTCAATACGCAAGTGCCACTCCTCTTCATCA
The DNA here is from genome assembly GCF_025291715.1 of Metasolibacillus sp. Classification (GTDB taxonomy): domain Bacteria; phylum Bacillota; class Bacilli; order Bacillales_A; family Planococcaceae; genus Metasolibacillus; species Metasolibacillus louembei. The sequence continues at coordinate 6,327 of NZ_JAMBIZ010000051.1, read as the reverse complement.
AATGGACGTGCTTGGAAAAGTGCCTTCAGATGCTGAAAATGCTCCTCACCTACACAATAATATGGTGAATCGGCATAAGACCATTTAATTAATGCTTTCCTTTCAGCTGTGCTCCTATTAGATTGCCCTTGCTGAAATGACCAAGTTGTTGGGTTTTCAGCTTCACGCTCTAATGCTTCCCACGACCAAGCCGATATATAAGGTTCATGACCTTCCCCTGTTGTGAACAGTGTACAATAATAGTAGGATTCGCCATTGGCAAAAAGACTTTGAAAGGCTTTTCTTGCTGCATTGGCAATCTCTAATGTGAGCTCATTCATCGCACTCGCTCCTCTATTTATTAAACATCGTTTCGTTATATGTGCTTGATTGTCCTTTTGGAATGCTTAAACTTTCCCATTCGTCTTGTTTAATTTGCTTGCCAATAAAAAGAATTTGTCCTACATGCATTGCGTAATGAGCCACCTGCCGTTCAATTGCTTCCATTACCGTATGTGCCTCTCCGCGGATATATACTGTTGATAGCAATTGTTCAGCGGAAAGCTGTTCGAGGGTATGAAATAAAGTGTCCCACCCGTTTTCCCATATAGCCAATAATTCTTCCTTCGTAGCTATCGAACCTATAAATTCTGCATCCCGATTTCGGTTAGGCTTTTCTCCATCACTTGTCAAAAAATCAGTCCACCTTGAAATCATATTTCCACTCATATGGCGAATTAATATTGCGACACTATTGGAGGACTCATGGATTGTCCAATGAAGCTCCTCCACGGATAATCTAGCTATCGCCTTATCTCCTAAACCCTTCAAAGCTTTAAAACGTTCATACACAACCGTTAAATAGACTTTTCCTAATTCCATCATCACTACCCCTTTGACTGGATTTATATTCAGAATAAACTAATAATTGCGCAAGAGAAAGAAATACTTTTACTAAATATACTAAAAAAAGCTACCGAGTTCCCTCGATAGCCATTCTTTATTCTTGAAGTGCTTCAACTATTTTTCGCTTCCAATGTAAAAACTCTTCACTTAAAAATAACTGTTCATCACGTGGACGTTGGAAAGGTATTTTTATAGAAGCCTTTACCGTCGCTGGATTTGTTGATAATATAATCACTTGGTCTGATAAGAAGAGCGCTTCTTCAATATCATGTGTAATGAATAAAATGGATTTGTCATAATCTTCCCATGTTTTCAACAGCCATTGCTGCATTTCTTTTTTAGTAAAAGAATCAAGTGCAGAAAATGGCTCGTCTAAACAGAGGAGTGGCTGTGGGCTGAGCAATGCTCGCACAAATGCTACTCGTTGCTTCATCCCTCCTGACAATTGGCTTGGATAAGCCTCCATCATCTCGCCTAAATTTGCTTTTTGCAATAATTCAATCGTCTTTGCTTCATCAGCCACCCCAACTAACTCACTGCCAAGCATTGCATTTTGTAAAACTGTCCGCCAAGGAAAAAGCGAGGGGCTTTGTGGCATATAACTCATATGCCCGCTTTCATTCGTAATTTCTCGGTTATTTAACAATATTTTTCCGCTCTCAGGCTTTAAAATACCACCAATTAAATGAAATAACGTGCTTTTCCCACTACCAGAAGGTCCTAATATCGAAACAAATTGTCCATCCTCTACTGTAAAGGAAATATCGGAAAGTACCTTTTTCTCACCAAATGAATGGTGCAACTGTTGGATTTGTAAAGTCATTGTGCTCCCTCATTTCGTTTCCAGCGTGTAAACCATTTTTCAAGCGCTAAAAATAGACCGAAAAAGGCTAAGCTTAAAATAATGGTGATGACAATCGCAACGAAAACACGAGACGTTCTGTACGACGATGCGGATAATGTCATAAAAACACCGATTCCCTTTTGTGCCCCTAACCATTCTGCGACAACTGCCGTCATTACACTATAAGTTGCAGCAATTTTGATACCCGAAAAAATACTCGGTATCGCATCAGGCAATTGCAATTTAAAAAATGTTTGCTTTTTCGTTGCCCCCATCATTTGCATATAGTGCAGGCACTCACGATTTGTTTGATTAAATCCATCAAGCGTAGCAATCGCAATTGGGAAAAAGGCTGTCATTGCAATAATTAAGTATTTTGGAAAATCCCCTAAACCAAACCAAATCATAAAAAGCGGCGCTAGTACGATTGTTGGGATATTTTGAGAAATAACGAGAAACGGCATGACAATTTCCCGTGCTGTCGGGAAAATATGTAGCAATGTTGCAACGATAATCCCTATCACAATAGCTGATGAGAAACCAACTAAAACAAGCTTAATCGTCGCTAGCATATGTGGTAAAAAGGCCGGGAAAACGATAATCATTTCCTTCGCAATCGTAGAAGGTGATGGCAATAGCCATACTTCAATTTGCCATACTTTTGTTGCCGCTTCCCACAGCGCAATTGCAATTAAAAGTGCAAGAGCTGGCTTCCATATACTTTTAATTTTCATCACTTCATAGCCTTCTCAATAAATTCATTATTAAATGCTTTTTGAATGTCTACACTCTCGATTATTTTGTTTTCTATCATGAAGTTCGCATAGCGTTCCCAGCGGCTTGCCTCTTGTACACCCCAAGCCTCTGATCCTTCTTTATAGCGCGGAGATAGCCATTCCTGACTGCGTTGCACAAGCTCAGGATTTAAGTCAGGCTCTGCTTCAATTAAAATATCTGCAGCCTCTTGTGGATTGTTAATCGCAAATTCATAGCCTTTATACACCGCATTAATGAATGCTTGCACTGTTTCAGGATCGTTTTCAATCATATCATCGCTTGTAATGATAAGCGGTGAATATGTGTCTAGCTCTGGCGCAAAATCAGCTGGCTGAATAAAATTCATATCTGCTCCACGAAGCTCCCCTTCGATACCTGTCCATGCATAAAAAATACTGACAAAATCAATATCTCGCTCCATCGCAATAAAATAATCTGTATTGCCGACTTGCACCATATTTATTTTTGAAGCATCTCCACCTTCTTTATTCATCACAGCTTGGAGAGAAGCCTTTTCTAGCTCAGAGCCATATGCACCATAGACACGCCCTTCAAAATCTTTTGGTGTTTCAATCCCCTTCGATTTTGGCGTATAGTAGCCGCTCGTATCTTTCTGTATAATCGCTGCAATTGAAACTATAGGAAGATTTTCTGAGCGTGCTTGTGTCACCTGACTTTGGAAGCTAATTCCGAATTGCCCTTTTCCAGAGCCAATTATTTGTTCTGTGCTTACCTCACCAGGCAACATAATTTCAACATCTAGCCCCTCTTCCTCAAAGAAGCCTTTTTCCTTCGCTACATAAATTCCTGTATGATTCGTATTTGGTGTCCAATCTAAGAAAAGCTGAACCTTTTCCTTCCCTTCACTTTCCTGCGACTGACATCCGACTAAAAGAAGGAGCAGCGTTAAAAATGACAAACATCTTATCATTGCTTTCATCAATATATCCCCCTATTACAGCTTCACTTTCTCATCGCATTGTGATAGCCATTTTTCAAATGTATAAGACATTTCCCAAAATGCTAGCTCATATTCCTTCGCGATAATAAATTGCTCTTTCACTTTCTCTTTTTCCTTTTCGCTCATATCCTCAACAAGTGAGTTTAATAAATCAATTTGTCCTTGCGTTGCCTTTTGGAACCAATCACTTGCATATGTTGCAAGCCAGTTGCGATAAATTTCAGGCTCTGGATTTGCATGCTCATATGTCTTGCCAATATCTGCATATAACCAATAGCATGGCAGCATCGCGGAAATCACGTATGCTAAATTGCCGTGCATTGTTGAACGATATAAATGCGATGTATAGCCATAAGCAGTCGGCGCTGGTTTAAAGTTTTCCATATCCTCATCTGTAATATTTAAAATTTTTGCATGCTGTTCATGCACACCTAGCTCAGCCTGTGCCGTCCTGCTCGCTGTTTCAGCAAGCATTGAAGTAATGGCAAAGTCATCCGCCTGTGCCGCTGCCAATGCATGTACTTTTGCATAATGGTTTAAATAATAAATATCTTGCAAAATGTAATTTTTAAAGATGTCAAAAGGTAAATCCCCTTTCACAATTCCTTGGACAAATGGGTGATGTAAGCTTTTTTCCCAGCTATCCTTTGTTGCTAAACGTAATTCATCAGTAAATTTCATAAAAAACCCTCCTAATTGTTCTTTTTCTAAAAGGAACGCATAGAAGGGGTGTGTTTTTTAAATGAAATGTTATACACAACAAGTTCATTTCCCATCTACTTCCCTCCGCTCGTCCTAACGAGATCAGGTTCTAAGAGTAATTCTCAGCCATCATTTGGCACCCCTAGTAGAAAAAGAATTATATTTTAATTTCAAATTCATCATACCGTATAGAAATTAATTGTCAAATATTTTTTTTAAAATAATCACTCCAGTTAATTGAGAAACATTATCAATTATAGTATAATGAATTACATACAACGGAGTAGGGAGAAGATAAAATGCAAATCTATTGGACTAAAATAAATAAAATTGTTGAGGAAACACCTGAGGTTAAAACATACATGCTTGACCTTCCAGAAGGCTTTACATGGGAAGAAGGCTCTCACACTCATTTTGCACTAAAGGGCTTTAATGAGGGAGATAAACCGAATCGTAGCTTAATCCGCCATATGTCTATTTCTACTTTACCGCATGAAAATTCAATCGGTATTACAACACGTATCCGAGAAAAGTGCTCTGAATTTAAAACAATTTTAAGAAATCTTGAGATTGGCAATGAGGTAGCCATCTTTAAAACACATTCAAATGTACCACTGAAAAGAGAGAATAAAAATATTTACTTGCTATCATCAGGTGTCGGTCTAGCAACTTTCAGACCGCTTGTACTTGATTATTTCAAACGTGCTGACAACGTTAAGCAAATGCATTCTTTAAACATTGATTCATCAAAGGATTTCTTATTCACTACTATTTTTGAATCTGCACCTGATAAAAATTTCACAGCACAATTTGTCGATAATCGTAAAGACTACTATGAAGCTGTGAAAAATCTTGCTTCGGACAAAGATGGACTATTTTATGTTGTTGGTAGCGATGAATTCCTTGTGCAGAACATTGAAGTGCTGCGTGAGCAAGGCATCCAGCCAGAGCAAATTATTCTTGATAAGCATGAGCAACAAAAGCCTGAGTTTTTATCTAAATAGGTTATATTAAATTTCTTCTAGAAAAAGCCTTTGGAAAGCAGATTTCTAAAGGCTTTTTAAGGCTATAGAAGATATCTATTTTTTAATCTCTCCAAAAGTAATTTTCATACTAAGTGCATATATGAAAGAGGAGTCGATATTAAAGAGCTGTGAAAACAGTAGCTCAGCCTCAAATTGTTCATGCGCTTCCTTAATGGTGATTCCCCGTTTTTGTAAGCTTTCAATAAATTGATCTTTATTAACAGGCTCTCCACCTACTCCATCTTCTTTGAGTGAGTGAAACAATTTTTGTTTATCTTGCTGATTCATATCAGAGTGGAAAAAATTAACCTTATCGCTGATTCGGCACTCGATATTTTTCACGCCCAATTCAGATAAATATCGAGGCACTTTTGCTCCAATATTGCCATCCTTCCCACTATTCTTTTCAAATAATTTCTGTAGAATGCCAAGCGGAACAATCTGTGATTGTTCATACCCTTCAAGCTCATATGAGGACATACTTGAAATCCAATGTGGCTCAAAGCAAATTATTTTTCCATCGTTAACAATAGCGTTGACCATTGTTTGAAGCATTTTTTTAGGTTCAAACATATGCAATAAAAAGGCATGGCAAACCACAATGTCATACTTTCTTTCAAGCGCTATTTCGTTCGTATCTGCTACAAGAAATTCCGCATCATATGGAAGATGATGAAAATATTCTATCGCCTGATTAATCAATTGTTGTCCTTTATCTATTCCTGTATATTTAGAGCCTTCTGGTAGAAGCGGTAGCAATTTAAGTCCTAGATAGCCATATCCACAGCCAAAATCAATAATATGTACAGGTTTAGTAATTTTCCAAACCCTGCTCACTAAAAACTCTAAATAGTCGTCATTATAATATAAATCCCTTGTTCTTTTGAGGTATTCCAGTTGTGTATCCCAATAATACTTTTCCATTTAAATCCCCCAATCTTTTTTTAGTAACAAATATAGTTTCACATTCCAATAATACCTTGACCCTGAAAAGCATGCTACCAAAAACTACATTTATTAAAAAATAAATACAACTCTACTTTATCAACAGAAATGATAATAGAGTAGGAGGGAGCGATTAACTCCCGTCCTCTCACACCACCGTACGTACGGATCCGTATACGGCGGTTCAA
>NZ_JAMBIZ010000050.1 GCF_025291715.1 Metasolibacillus sp. | reverse complement strand
GTGTCTTCGTTTTTCGTTTCCGACGAAAAAACAAGAAAACAGAAAATTCAGTTAAAATTTATGCGACGCTAGTGATATACTATATTTTATTATTTACAGATAAACAATTTCTTAACAAAATGGAATTTATAATATATAGAGGTATAGTAAGTAATTTTAACTAATTATAAATTTTATTTACTAAATTTAGTAGTTTCATTATATTATCAATAATATAATAATTCAAAGGAGCTTTTTCGTATTTTTTATAATAAAAAGTAGAAATTTGAAAGTTTATTAGGTCTTAAAGCATAAAAATATTGTATTTTAGTTAAAAAAATCCGAACTCTTCTACGAAAGGCCCACTTTAAAGCACCTCGTGAATAGTTCGGATTTTCAATTATTCATTTAAAAATCAAGGGAATCTTGGGAATTGACCGAAATCAGGCTTACGCTTCTCTTTAAATGCATCGCGCCCTTCTTTCGCCTCGTCCGTTGTGTAATAAAGCAATGTCGCGTCGCCTGCCATTTGTTGAAGACCTGCTAAGCCATCTGTATCAGCGTTCATTGCTGCTTTTAAGAAGCGCAGAGCTGTCGGTGACATTTCCAGCATTTCCTCACACCATTTTACCGTTTCATCTTCAAGCTCTGCATATGGGACAACCGTATTGACTAAGCCCATATCTAATGCTTGCTGCGCATCATATTGACGGCATAAATACCAAATTTCACGCGCTTTTTTATGACCGATGATTCGAGCTAAATAGCCTGAACCGTAGCCTGCATCAAATGAGCCTACTTTTGGTCCTGTTTGACCGAAGCGTGCATTATCAGCTGCAATTGTTAAGTCACAAACGACATGTAATACGTGACCGCCACCGATTGCATAGCCTGCTACCATCGCCACAACTGGCTTTGGAATAACGCGAATTAAACGTTGTAAATCAAGTACATTTAAGCGTGGAATTTCATCGTCGCCTACGTAGCCACCATGTCCACGTACTTTTTGGTCTCCGCCTGAGCAGAATGCATGCTCACCTTCACCTGTTAAAATAATAACGCCGATATTTTTATCATCGCGCGCACGTGTAAATGCATCAATTAATTCCACTACCGTTTTTGGTCGGAATGCATTGCGCACTTCTGGACGGTTGATTGTAATTTTTGCAATCCCGTTATAAAATTCATACTTAATATCTTCATACGTATGTAATGAAGTCCACTCACGTGTCATAAAAGTTACCTCCTAAATTTCTTGGAATGCTTCCTTTACTATTGTAGCAAACTCTGCGAGATTTTCCACATGTATTGCATGTCCAGCATCTGCAATTGTTCGATGCTTTGCTTGTGGGATACGCTCCTGCATCCGCTCCGCAATTGCAACAAACTTTGTATCGAGCTGTCCAGTTATAAGTGTAACAGGCATCTTTAGCTCATTTAACTTATCCCATAGCTGTGGCATAGCTCCTGTGCCCATGCCACGCAAGCTATTGGCTAAGCCCTTTTCACGCTGCTGCAAGCGTTCCTCACGTACAGCCTGCTGCACCGCTTTAGGTAATTGCTTTTGCGAGGCAAATAGCGGAATGTTCTCCCAGTGATTCACAAAGGTTATTAGCCCATTTTGCTCAATGCCTTGTGCTAGCTGATTATCTGCTTCTTGACGAGCATTTCGCTCACTTTCTTGTACTAACCCTGGCGACGCACTCTCTAAAATTAATTGTTGAATTCGAGTTGGATATCGCACAGCATAAGAAAGCGCTACACGACCACCAAGTGAATAACCGAGCAAAACAATCGAATGCAAATTTAACTCGTCAAATAGCTTTTCTAACAGCTCTACCTGTGCATCCATCGTATAATGTACTACATCATCTGGGGCATCTGTTAAGCCATGTCCTATTAAATCAACCGCTACTACACGGGCCTGTACTTCAGCTGCCAGCTGCTGCCAAGTACTCGCACTACCAGTAAAGCCATGTAAACAAACGAGAGTTGGCGATAGATGGTCATTCCAACTACGCACATACACCTTTACACCATTTATTTCTGTAACCATGCGCTTAGCTCCTCACCAATGCGCTGCCATAACGCACGATGTGATGCGACATTAACAGTGCGATCTGTCATTACCTCTAACAAACGCAGTGGCTTGTGTTTATTTGCTTGTAACGCTGCTTCAAACGCTGACAACTTTTCTAAACGTTCATATTGTACATCATACATTGCTGCTAGCTCCCTAAACGTTAAAGCTGTTGGCGTACCAAATAAATTTTCATAATGCGCCTCTACACTCGCTTGTGGTAAATAAGAGAAAATGCCGCCGCCATCATTATTCATAACGACAACTGTTAAATCACTTACTTGATAACGTGAAGCAACAAACGCATTCGCATCATGTAAAAAGGCTAAATCCCCAATAAGTAAATAGGTTGGACGCTTATGAACCGTACTGAAGCCAAGTGCTGTAGAAGTCACGCCGTCAATACCGTTCGTCCCACGATTTGCGAAAATGCGGATATCCTTTTGTGTTGCTAGGAAAAACGTATCGATATCACGGATTGGCATACTACTGCTAACGAAAATATCGCTACCATTCGGGATGATTTCTAGCATTTTTTGTACGAATGCCCCTTCATCCTGTGCATGTGCTGAATATTGGAAAACATGCTTTTTCGCAATTTCCTCCGCCTGATGCCATAAAGCTACATAGTCTTCCGCCTTCGCTTGCACTGGGAGCTGTGCCAACCACTCGCCAGGCTTTCCTTGAATAAAATGCGTTGAGCTATTCGTAGAATCGCGGAACAATGCATCTTCATCTATTACGATATAATGTGTTGGCTTAGATGCCGTTAAAAACTGCATTAAAAACTTCGACACAGGCTGTGCACCAAAGCGGATAACCATATGTGGTGCAGCTATTTCTTTAAAATGCTCATTTTTCAATAGCGCATCGTATGTGGATATGACATATGGCAAACAGTCTTCAGGCACATTACTACGCATATTTGCTAAGCTTTCGATTAAAACAGGAAGCTGACAGTTGCGGATAAACGCCCAAAGCGTTGACACATCTGTTCCTAAAGGCATCTCACCAAGCACAATTAAACCTTTTTCTGTTGCATGGATTGCTTGCGTTAAGAAATTACGCGCTTCTGCTGAAGGCACATTTTCATGCATAAAGCTCGCCTGAAATGTTAATTCAGGCAAGTCGCTAAAATCAATTAATAAAGGCTCTCGGAACGGAATATTAATATGCACAGGTCCAAAAGGTGCTGCCATAGCAATTGCTGTTGCCCGTGCGATATGATGCTCAATAAACGACAATGTTTGTGAGGCATCATCTGGAATCGGAAACTCCATCGAATATTTTACATGCTCCCCATATAAACGAATTTGGTCGATTGTTTGTGGTGCTCCTACTTCACGCAGTTCATGTGGGCGATCAGCTGTTAATACAATCAATGGTACACGTGCATATTTCGCCTCAATGATGGCAGGGAAATAATTAGCTGCGGCAGTACCTGAAGTACATAATAAAACAACTGGTTGTCCTTTTGCCTTTGCGATACCTAACGCATAAAAGGCTGCTGCTCGCTCATCGATTTGACGATGCATCTTAAATTTCTCTGTCGATGCAAATGCATAGGCAAGAGGTGTTGAGCGTGAGCCTGGGCTAATGACAACCTCCTCCACACCTTGCTGCAATAAAGAAGCGACGATGCGATACACGTAATTCGTTAATATTTCACGTTCATTCATGAACTGCCCCTCCTAATGCGCGCAGCATCGGTCTGAATTTCACCAATGTTTCCTCATACTCAGACTGCGCCTCAGAATCTGCCACAATGCCGCCCCCTGCATATAAATAGGCTTGATTCCCTACTAATGCAGCAGAGCGAATCGCTACGGCAAATTCTCCGTTGCCATCCGCATCTAACCAGCCAATTGGTGCGGCATATAATCCGCGATTCATCGGCTCTGATTCACGAATAATACTCATCGAATTTTGTCGTGGTACACCACCAAGCGCTGGCGTTGGATGTAAGTCTTTCACTAATTGTAAAATCGTTGCACCTTCAGCCAATTGTCCTTCAACTGGTGTATATAAATGCTGAATATCGCGAATTTTTAACAGCTTTGGCTGCTGTGGTACTTTGACAGTTATACAATTCTTTTCAAAGGTTTCTGTAATCATTTCCACAACATAATGATGCTCACCACGGTTTTTATTATCCTGTAAAAGACTTGTACCTAGTGCATGGTCTTCCTCTGATGTTGCGCCACGTTTAATGGAGCCTGCTATACAGGATGAATAGGCACGCCCATTTTCCACCTTTACTAAACGCTCTGGTGAGGCACCGAAAAATAGCATATCATTGCGTTCTATACCAAATAAATAGCTTTCTGGTTGCTCGTTGACAACATGAGACAAAATTTGCGGTGATGATACAGCCTCCTCGAATTGCAATGCGAGTGAGCGTGCAATCACGACTTTATCCGCCTCTTGTGCTTTAATTTTCGCTGTCACAGCATCTATCGACTGCAAATAAGCTTCTTTATGCGGCTCGCTATATGAAGTAATTTGTGGCTTCACATATGTTTTTACTTCCTTCACCTGTGCCGCATGAATTAAATGGTCGCGTTCTTTACGTAACTCCTCAAACTGCGGTGCTGCATTTTCGCCATCCGTTATTAAATGAATGCTGACATACGCTTTATCATTGCGAATCATGAGCTGATATGTTGCAACGGTAAAATAACTTTCTGGAAAGTTGTCCCATTCACCCACGGTTGTATTTTCTGGGTCAAATGTAAAGCCACCGAATAAAATCGGCTGCAATTCCTCTTCCGTTACAATATTTTTCGTTAATTGCTTCCATTGTTTCTCGACTTCATCAAAGCGCGTATTGGCTAACTGGTTTTCAATTTTATACGCATGCCCTAAGCCGACTAATGTTAATGTTTTCTCTCGATTTTGCCAAAAATAACGCTGCCCTTTGTAAGACTCTTCCCCAGCCGCAAAAAAGGCAAGTGCCGACAGACGGCTTACCTCAATTGTTTCCATATAGAAGATTAAAGAGCTCGCTTCCACCTCAGTGGCATTGTACCACTTTTGTTGCATGAAAATTCCCTCCGTTGTTGCAATCGAAATTACTCGATTACCTCGTCGTACATCTATACTATCATATCACTTTTTTGCCTATTGCAATATGGTTAAGCATATACACTATCCATTTTCCTCGTATTCGTTTAAAATAGATTCGATACTATTTGAAGGAGAGAAGGAAATTGACGAAGGTAATTGAGGCAGATCGGGGCTTTCAAGTATGGTGGCATTTAACGCGTCCACATACATTAACAGCTTCATTCGCTCCAGTATTTTTAGGAACGGCGATTGCTGCCACTATTTCACAGCATGACATTAATTTTTTGTTATTTTTCGCCATGCTAATTGCCAGCATGTTAATTCAAGCGGCAACAAATATGTTTAATGAATATTATGATTATAAACTTGGGCTAGACAACGAAAATTCTGTCGGCATAGGCGGCACAATTGTGCGGCATGGTGTCGCACCAAAAACGATTATGATGATTGCTCTTAGCTTTTACGGCATTGCGCTATTACTCGGTATTTATATTTGCGCTGTCTCCTCTTGGTGGCTTGCTATTGTAGGGCTTGCTTGCATGCTGATTGGCTATTTGTACACAGGTGGTCCAATTCCAATTGCCTATACACCTTTTGGAGAGCTTGTATCGGGCGCAGTGATGGGCATGGGCATTGTCCTGATTGCTTTCTTCATTCAAACAGGCACTGTGACATTAGAGGCGGTACTGCTATCTGTGCCAAGCATGATTTTAGTTGGTGGCATTATGCTATCTAATAATATTCGTGATATCGTTGGCGATACAGAGGGCGGACGCAAAACAATGGCCATTTTAGTTGGGCGTGACCATGCTGTAACGATTTTATCGCTATTTTTCATCGTTTCTTATTTATGGATAATCGGACTTGTTGTTATTGATGATATTTCGGCATGGTCGCTGCTTGTTGTATTAAGCCTACCGATGCCATTAAAAGCAATTGCTGTATTTAGAGCGCACAAAGCACCGAAAGATGTTATGCCTGCAATGAAATTCACAGCACAAACGAACACGTTTTTTGTCTTTTTACTAGGTGTTGGATTGCTCGTAGGTTATTTTTTATAGTGTAAGGACGTTATGGCTTGATTGCATGTCATAACGTCTTTTTTGATGACTTCCGTTCAATACATTTGCACTTTAGTTTATCTGCGAATATTAGACATATATCTGCGATTTTTCATGATATATCTGCGATTTTTCATGATATATCTGCGAAATTTCACAACATATCTGCGAAGCCTCAAAAAAAATGCTAGGAACGACAATGTTCCTAGCACTTGTATTATTATTTAAAAGCCTGTGCTGCCGCCACAGCCTTTTTCCAGCCACCATAAATTGTTTCACGGTGTGCCTCATCCATATCTGGCGTGAATTGACGGTCTAAATTCCAATATTTGCCGATGTCCTCTGTCGATTGCCAGTAGCCTACTGCAAGCCCTGCTAAGTATGCTGCACCTAAAGCTGTTGTCTCATTAATAACAGGTCGGTCAACAGGCACATTTAATAAATCTGCTTGGAATTGCATTAAGAAGTTATTTGCTACTGCACCACCATCAACACGTAGCTTTGCTAATGGAATATTGGCATCCGCCTCCATCGCACTTAATACATCCTTCGTTTGATAGGCTAATGATTCAAGCGTTGCACGTACGAAATGCTCTTTTGATGTACCGCGTGTTAAGCCGAACACTGCACCACGCACATCTGAATCCCAATAAGGCGTGCCTAGCCCAACGAATGCAGGAACAACATAGACACCCTCTGTTGACTCTACGCGCTCTGCATATTGCTCTGACTCAGCAGCCGAGCGGAACATGCGCAAGCCATCACGCAACCATTGAATCGCAGAGCCCGCTACGAAAATACTACCTTCTAACGCATATGTCACTTTGCCATCTAAGCCCCATGCAAGTGTCGTTAACAAGCCATTGCTCGATTTCACCGCTTTTTCACCTGTATTCATTAGCATAAAGCAGCCTGTGCCATATGTGTTTTTCACCATACCTTCCTCGAAGCATGCCTGACCGAATAACGCTGCTTGCTGGTCACCGGCTGCACCTGCGATTGGTACGGCAGCGCCGAAGAATAATGATTCCTCTGTATAGCCATACACTTCAGAAGATGGGCGTACCTCTGGCAGCATCGCAGCTGGCACATTTAAAATTTCTAGCAGTTCCTCATCCCATTTTAAATCATAAATATTGTACATTAATGTACGAGAAGCGTTGGAGTAATCTGTTACGTGCACTTTGCCACCAGATAGCTTCCAGATCAACCACGTATCAATTGTACCGAATAATAAATCGCCTGCCTCCGCTTGCGTACGAGCACCTTCTACATTATCTAGAATCCATTTTACCTTCGTACCAGAGAAGTACGCATCGATTAATAAACCTGTTTTATCGCGGAACAAATCATTGTAACCGTTTTCTTTCAATTCCTCACAAATCGCATTTGTTTGGCGTGATTGCCATACAATCGCATTATAAACCGGCTTACCTGTATGCTTATTCCAAACAACTGTCGTTTCGCGCTGGTTCGTAATACCAATTCCGGCAATGTGCTTCGATTCAATGCCTTTTTCAGTTAATACTGTAGCAATACAAGATAAAATGGATGACCAAATTTCCTCTGCATTGTGTTCTACCCAGCCTGCTTGTGGGAAATATTGATGAAACTCTTGCTGTGCTGTGTGTACAATGTTACCGTTTTCATCAAACAGCATCGCACGTGAGCTTGTTGTCCCCTGATCTAACGCTAAAATATATTTTTTCTCTGTCATAAAAATTACCTCCAATTTTATGTTTATTATACATTAATCACGTACATTTTTTACTGTCGCTTGTGCACCTGCGAAAATTGCCACAATGACAACCGCTAAAACCCAAAATGCTACGCTGTTTTTACCTTCAAATAGTTGCTGGAAAAATAATGCACCGAAAGCGCCTCCAATAATTGGACCAACTACTGGCACCCATGCATATGACCAACCTGAATCACGCTTACCTGGAATTGGTAAGAAAAAGTGTGCAATACGCGGGCCTAAATCACGCGCTGGATTAATTGCATAGCCAGTTGGACCACCAAGTGCCATACCGATAACAACGATTAACATACCGACTAAAAATGGATTTAAACCATCTGTAATCGTATTTGTACCTAATGCTAAAATACCTAAAACAAGAATAAATGTACCGATGATTTCTGAAATCAAATTTGATAATGGATGTTTAATTGCTGGCATTGTCGAGAATACAGCCAGTTTAGCATCCGCATCCTCTGTACCTTTCCAATGCGGTAAATACATGAAGTACACTAATGTTGCCCCTAACATAGCGCCTAGCATTTGTGCCACGATATAAAGAGGCACATCTGCCCATGGGAAATCTCCAATTGTTGCTAATGCAATCGTTAACGCTGGATTTAAATGTGCTCCACTAATTCCTCCTACCGCATAAGCAGCCATTGCAACCGCTAAGCCCCATGCAAATGTGATAACAACCCAGCCGCCACCATTTCCTTTCGATTTGTACAATAATGCCCCTGCCACAACGCCTCCACCAAACAAAATAAGAATCATCGTGCCAATCAGCTCTGCCGTAAATGTAGACATTTTTTATCCCCCTTTAGTAAATGTGTATTAAGCGAGGACGCAAAAAAGACCCACATTTAAACAGCCTGCAAAAATTTTGCAGATGAATAAATGTGGGTCCCTTTTCCTAACCACGCTTTTATGAACTTGTATTCATTCTAATAGATAAATAAATGATAGTCAACTCATTTTTTTGAAATTTTCCCATAATTTTTTATTAGACGTTGTAATGGCAATTGCCCCTGCTGAAATTGCTTGCTCAATATGCTCTGTAGAGCGTATTAAACCACCAGTAATGACAGGTGTTTGCGTGCGCTCATAAATTTCCGCAATCATGGATGGAATAATGCCTGGCAATAGCTCAATATAATCAGGCTTCGCTGCTTCAATCATCGTATAGCTTTTTTCAAGCGCAATCGTATCAATTAAAAAGACACGTTGAATCGCTATGATGCCACGTGATTTCGCTTTAATTAATACATTGGAACGTGTCGAAATAATGCCTGCTGGCCGAATATCATTACATAGAAAATCTGCAGCAAAATTGTCCGTTTTCAAGCCATGAATTAAATCTGCATGAATAATTAACTTCTTCCCAAAGCGCTCTGCCTCGCGTTTCAAAGATAATAACAAGCTTATATGTACCTCTAGCAATACGACATACTCAAAGGAGCTATTCATTATTTCATCAAATTGCTTGACAGTGCGCGCTGCAGGAATTATTTTTTGCCCATTAAAATACATGCCACTCCCCCTTATAAAAGAGGCTGCCTGAACGATTCAGGCAACCTACGCTACATTACTTAGCTGTTGTTGCTCTTGTTATTTCTTGCTCTAGCTGCCCTTCATACTGTTGACGCTGCTCTGCTGTCCAGCTAAGCATTTTCGCCATTTCATTTAAAATTTCTGCTTTATATTGTTGTACAAGTGCAATATTAAAGAACATATAGCCTGTACGGCGAATCATAAAGTCATTCGGATGTGTCACTAGCTCATGCTCAATACTATAGCGAAGCTGTGCATAAAGCCAAGCTGGTAATGCCGTATCATTGTCTTGCATATAAGCAAATACTGTATCTACATTGCTGCCATAGTGCTGTGCCATATATGCAGATTGCTGCTCTGTTAAACCAAGCTCAACACCTTTTTTTGTTTGCTTATATAAAAATGCCTTCAAATTGCGCGAGCCACCAATTTCTCCACCTGAAATGGCAATGTTTTTTGTGCTGCATGGTGCTATTGATTTATTTAATTTTGGCGCTAGCTCTTTGACAACCATATCAAGCACCGATTCTGCCATTTTGCGATAGCCTGTTAACTTCCCCCCAGCTATTGTTACAAGCCCTGATGCCGATGTCCACACTTCATCTTTGCGCGAAATTTCCGATGGGTTTTTACCATCCTCGTGAATTAGTGGACGCACACCAGCCCAGCTTGATTCAATATCAGCATCTGTCACTTGCACTTTCGGAAACATATAATGAATAGCCTCCATTAAATAATCGCGGTCACTTTGCTCAATATCCATACTACGTGGATCACCTTTATAAAATGTGTCCGTCGTACCTACATATGTTTTGCCATCTCGTGGAATTGCAAATACCATACGACCATCTGGCGTGTCAAAATACACCGCCTGACGCAGCGGGAATTTTGATTCGTCAAAAACAATATGCACACCTTTAGACAAAATTAAATGCTTGCCTTGCTGTGCCCCCTCTATTTTTCGCACTTCATCAACCCAAGGGCCTGCTGCATTAATAACCGTTTTAGCACGGATCGTAAAGCTTTCATCACCAATTACATCCTGTGCAACAATGCCATTTATTTTTTGATTGTCATCATAAATAAATTGCTGTGCCTTTGTATAATTTAATAAAGTTGCGCCTTTAGCAATTGCTGCTTTTGCAACTTCAATCGTTAGGCGAGCATCATCTGTCCGATATTCTACATAAACGCCGCCACCAAGCAGCCCTTGCGTTTTTACTAATGGTTCCTTGCTTCTAGTTTGAATCGCATTTAACATAGAACGGCGTTCAGAACGCTTCACACCAGCTAAAAAATCATAGACGCGTAAGCCAACATTCGTTGAAAATTTACCAAATGTCCCGCCTTTATGAAACGGCAATAGCATCCAAACAGGCGTTGTTACATGTGGACCATTTTCATAAACAATTGCACGCTCCTTCCCTAATTCGGCAACCTCTTTCACTTCAAACTGCTTTAAATAACGCAACCCTCCATGCACCAATTTTGTTGAACGACTTGAAGTCCCTGCCGCAAAATCCTGCATTTCTACTAAAGCAACAGACAAGCCACGTGCACTTGCATCTAAAGCAACACCACAGCCTGTAATCCCACCACCAATAACTAATACATCATATTCCTGACCTTGCAATTCTTCAATAATTTGTTGACGTTGTAATGCTGAAGCTGAACTCATCGCATTTTCCTCCTTCATATACGAAAAAAGAGACTATTAAAAGCATATATACTCAATGCATATATGTTCTTAACGGTCTCTCAATCGCTCATACCAATTATTAACTTATCATTATTTTAACTTGCCTTTTTAAAAAAGGCAAGTTAAAACATTTTAGGTGCCAGGCACACACACAATTTCCACACAATTCAACAGCATTATTTCGTCGCATAGGCTACGATACAATCATGTAAATACTGTGAAGCGCCAGCTGTCACGCGCTCATCGTAGTATGCCGTAAAACGCTCATCTGCCACATACATTGCTGCTAACCCTGCATGTGCTTCCTTCGAGTAATCCTTCCAAGAAAACATTAACCAACGCTTGTGCAATTCAGCAACCTCCTGACCTAATTCAGATGCTGGGTTTCCATCTGCCATTGCCTCACGTAAGCGCTCAAATAGGCTTTGCTCTAGCTGCCCCATTTCTTCAAATTGCTGCTCCGTCATATTCAACCACTTCTTATTGGAAGCCTCAACCGCTTCGTTGCCGTAGCGTTGACGAATTTCCTCGCCAAATTTCTCTTCATTTTGCTGTAACATTTTTTCTTTAAAGCCTTTGAATTTTTCTTCGTTTGACATATTTTTTCCCCCCTGTAATGCTTCAATTGTTTGATCCACCGTTTGTAGCAATTGCTGAATCATTGCATTTTTCTCTAGCAATTGCTGACGATGACATTCTAATGCATCCATCACATTAAAATTCGGCGCATGAATGATGTCTTTAATTTGCTCCAACTTCATATCTAGTGCCCGATAAAACAAAATTTGCTGCAATAAGTCAATCTCCTTCTGCGAATAAATTCGATAGCCGGCATCATTTTTCATCGCAGGAGACAGCAGCCCAATTTCATCGTAATAGCGCAACGTACGTGTGCTTACACCCGATAGCTTTGCCAGTTCATTAATTTTCATCTGTTCATCACCTCTATGCTTACTATAAATGTTGACGTAGCGTCAAGGTCAACAGTTTTGTATAATTATTTTTAACAGGAGGAGAAAATAATGAATCAACTACAAATCGCTCTACAACTTCGCAAAGACAACAAGCTTACCGAATCAAATAAATTATTTGTGCAGCTAGCGGCACAGCACCCTGATGATGCTTATTTACAATATCAATGCGCTTGGAGCTTTGACGTTCTTGGTGAGGAGACACAGGCTGTTCCATACTATGAAAAGGCTATTCAAGGCGAATTAAATGCCGAAGACATGGCAAATGCCTATTTAGGACTTGGCAGCACATTTAGAACGCTTGGCAAATATCAACAATCATAAGAAACACTAAGTAAAGCAATTGCATTATTCCCAGAAAATCAAGCACTTCAAGTGTTTTATGCAATGACATTATACAACTTAAATGAGCATTCAAATGCAATGGAGCTATTGTTAAACTGTATTGCTAACAGCTCTACAGATGTCAACATTCAAAAATACAAAAGAGCTATTCAATTTTATGCAGAGAAATTAGATGAAACATGGTAATAGTACTTTTAACCTTTCTCTATAAAAATATTCCGATTTATAGACTTTCCTATTATTATAAAATAAAGGAGGTGAAAATAGTTTGAAGTACAAGCAGCTTGAAGCTATTATGAGGAGGGTTGATAGTCAATGTCCTGACTATCATTATTTTGTAGAACAGCATGCATTAGCTGCTGCTGGTATTGCAGGCGAGAATGAGGTTTTTTATTTTTTGCAAGAGCTGGCTATGCCTCATCAGATTTTGCGTAATTTTTGTTTAATTGATTTTGCAGCACATAGACATGAAATGGATTTTCTCATTATTTTTTCATCTTTCATTCTTTGTTTGGAGGTGAAAAACATAGCAGGGCAATTAAATTTTGATGTTGAGGCATCACAATTGCTACGAACTCGTGCTGATGGCGTTATCGAACGCTTTCCAAACCCTGTTGCCCAACTAACACGTCATATCCGTTTTCTGTCTTCTCTTTTTCCCCATATCCCTATCGTTGGTTCAGTAGTCATTGCAAACCGCCGCGTAATTATCGGTAGCCGACGAAATACACATATCCCCATCTTTCATGCAGATTACCTTCATAGCTTTATTGAGAGTAGCCTAAAGCAATATACTAAGCCCGTCCTCCAAATCAACACTTTTTATGAACAACTTCTAACCATGCAAGCCCCTACAATAAAACCATTTTCGTTCACATTAGCAGATTTTAAAAAAGGTGTGTTTTGTGAAAAATGTAGTTATAAAATGCATTTTATACAAGGTCGATTCATTTGCTCAAACTGTCACCATCAAGATAAATTTGCTCATTTTCAAGCATTAGCTGATTTTCGCTTATTAGTAGATTCGAAAATTACAAATCAGGAGTTTCGTACACTTTGTGAGATTTCCTCGAGATATGCAGCAAAGCGTTTGTTAAAATATTTACCTATAATCAAGCAAGGCAGAACTACTTATTACGAGATTCCTGAGCAAATTGTTACAATCGCCCCTCATTCGCCCAATTAGCTAGAAAATTCGCCCGATTCCACAGTCAATTCGCCCGCAAACAGTCTACATTCGCCCATTTTTGTTTTGGTCATTCTCTTCTACACAAATAAAAAAGCAGTAAACGTCTCGAAGACATGCACTGCTTTTTGAATGACCCGTACGGGATTCGAACCCGTGTTACCGCCGTGAAAGGGCGGTGTCTTAACCACTTGACCAACGGGCCAGCTTTGCTGGCGGAGAAGGAGGGATTTGAACCCTCGCGCCGGTCACCCGACCTACGCCCTTAGCAGGGGCGCCTCTTCGGCCTCTTGAGTACTTCCCCATATGGCTCCGAAGGCAGGGCTCGAACCTGCGACCAACCGGTTAACAGCCGGTTGCTCTACCACTGAGCTACTTCGGAATAATTTTTTGGTGGGCCTAAATGGACTCGAACCATCGACCTCACGCTTATCAGGCGTGCGCTCTAACCAGCTGAGCTATAGGCCCTTATTGGAGCGGGTGATCGGAATCGAACCGACGACATCAGCTTGGAAGGCTGAGGTTTTACCATTAAACTACACCCGCACATACATGGTGGGTCAGGACGGAATCGAACCGCCGACACTTAGAGCTTCAATCTAATGCTCTACCAACTGAGCTACTGACCCATATTTTTTAAAAATGGCGGTCCCGACCGGGATCGAACCGGCGATCTCCTGCGTGACAGGCAGGCATGTTAACCGCTACACCACGG
>NZ_JAMBIZ010000004.1 GCF_025291715.1 Metasolibacillus sp. | reverse complement strand
AGGCGCATATGCAAAGGCTATTACTTATTGAACATCAAGGAACAATCCGCTTAAAGGATGAGGAGCTTCTATGGCTACAAAACACATATTGCGATGAGTGATGAGCGAATTATTACAGCAGCGATTGTGACAACAGGTGAAAAAAGTGACGGAAAATACCTACAAGAGTTAATCAAGAAAAGTCAAAAAACAGGCATGGAAGTTGAGACCATCATTGGAGATACTGCTTATTCTGAAAAAGATAATATCCGATATGCAAAAGAAAATAACTTGGAGTTGATCTCAAAATTAAACCCTCAAATTACCCAAGGTGGTCGAACGAAAGAAGAAGAATTTGCGTTTAATAAGGATGCAGGGATGTATGTTTGTAAAGCTGGTCATCTGGCCATTCGAAAAGCACGGACTAATAAGAAAAATGTAGGGAAAAATCAAAGGCAAACTTATTATTTTGATATTGAAAAATGCAAGGTTTGTCCATTCCGTGAAGGTTGTTATAAAGAAGGAGCGAAAAGTAAAACGTATTCTACGACGATTAAATCAACGGAACATAAAGAACAGGAAGCATTCCAAGAGACCGAGGAATTTAAAGAAAAGGCAAAGTCTCGCTATAAAATTGAAGCGAAGAATAGTGAACTTAAACATAGACACGGGTATGAAACAGCTTCATCTGCGGGTCTATTTGGCATGGAGATTCAAGGGGCGACAGCGATATTCGCCGTGAACCTCAAGAGAATATTAAAGCTCATGAACGAAAAAGAGTAAGAAATAGATAAAGTAAAAGGCACTTTCTGTTCGAAAATCGAACAGAAAGTGCCTTCTTTTTATTTTGAAAACCAATACGATATAAAAAACGTAAGTTTTTCAGTGCCCTCACCAGCGGGGGATTTCTACTATACTAACAGCCCGAATAGTGTGCTGTCTTTATTGATTTCCTTGTATTCGAAGCCATTTTCTCGCATGCGTTGTAGTATGCCTTGATAATCATCACGATATGCGACCTCGATGCCGACGAGGGCGGGGCCACTTTCCTTGTTGTTTTTCTTCGTGTACTCGAATGTTGTAATATCATCATTTGGTCCGAGCACAGATGTGAGAAATTGGCGTAGTGCACCAGAGCGCTGTGGGAAGCTGACGATAAAATAGTAGAGCAAGCCTTCATAAATAAGTGAGCGCTCTTTAATTTCCTGCATGCGTCCGATATCGTTGTTGCCTCCGCTAATAATGATGACAACTGATTTCCCTTTGATTTCTTCAGCATAAAAATCAAGCGCTGCAACAGAAAGGGCACCAGCTGGCTCAGCAACGATTGCGTGCTTATTGTACAAATCTAAAATCGTCGTACATACTTTGCCTTCTGGTACTAGAATGATATCGTCTAAATATTTGCGGCACGTTTCATATGTTTCAGAGCCAACACATTGTACAGCTGCACCATCTACAAATTTATCGATGGAAGATAGAGAGGTTGGCGCGTCATTGGCAAATGCAGCTTTCATACTGCCAGCACCTGCTGGCTCCACACCAATGATTTTGCTAGTAGGGGAGAGGTTTTTCACATATGTTGAAACACCAGACATTAAGCCGCCACCGCCGATGCTACCGAAAATGTAATCAATCGGCTCCTCAATATCGTTCATAATTTCGACTGCCACAGTGCCTTGTCCAGCAATGACATCAAAGTCATCAAACGGATGGATGAAAATTTTCCCATGCTCTTCACAATAGGCTTGAGCACTTCTGGCAGAATCATCGAATGTATCACCTGACAGTACAATTTCGACATAGTCACGACCAAACATGCGAACCTGGCCAATTTTTTGCTTAGGTGTTGTTTTAGGCATGAAAATAGTTGCCTGAATTTGCAAATGGGCACATGCATAAGCGACACCTTGTGCATGGTTACCTGCGCTTGCGCACACAACGCCTACCTCTTTTGCTTGCTCTTCTATTTTTTTTATTTTATAGTATGCACCTCGTAATTTGAATGAGCGTACATGCTGTAAATCTTCGCGCTTTAAATAAATGTTTGCCCCATATTTCTCCGATAAATAATCATTTTTTTGCAAAGGTGTATGTGCAACAACATCCTTTAAGAAATGATGGGCAATTAAAATATTCTCAACCGCAACGGTTTTTGAGTTTGAAACTTCTTCCATATATAGCAACCTCCATTAAGATAAAACGTTTATTTATTCTAACATAATTTAATGACGAAATGTTGAAAATATTTAGTAAATTCAACTGTTTACAAAATGTTCACAATGAAAGCGGATGCATAAAAAAACCACATGAAAGCTCATGTGGTTTAAAAAATCATATGTGCAACAGCAGCAACAATTGGAATTGAAATGATTGTGCGAATTAAGAAAATGATAAACAAATCCCATAGCTTTAATGGAAGTCTCGTTCCTAAAATTAATCCACCAACCTCAGATAAATAAATGAGCTGCGTTACTGAAACAGTTGCGATGAAAAAGCGTGTCATATCTGACTCAATGCCAGCACCTAAAACAGATGGCAATAGCATATCGGCAAAGCCGACAATCATCGTTTGAGCAGCTTCACCAGCTTCAGGGATTTGCAGTAGCGCTAAAATAGGTTCAAATGGCATACCCAAAATACGGAAGAAGCTTGTAAACTCAGCTAACATCAAAGCGATTGTAGCAAATGTCATAATGATTGGCGTAATCGCAATCCACATTTCTAGCACATTTTTAGAGCCAGAGAAAACGATTTTGCCGAGGTTTTTGTTTTCTTCTGCTTTTTCCAATGCGTTTTTTAAGCCGAATGAAAAAACGTTAAAGCCTTCCGCTATTTTCTCACGCTCTGCTGTAGGAGCTTGCCCGTTATAAAAAGTATCTGACTTTTTACTTAACGGATAGATACGTGGCATGATAAGGGCTAGTATAATTGTTGCTAAAATGACCGTCCCATAAAACTGTAAGAAGTATTGCTCAATATGGATTGTTTCAACAACAACGATACAAAATGTAATGGACACAACGGAAAACGTTGTCGCAATTGTTGCAGCTTCACGTGCTGTATAATTGTTTTCTTCGTATTGACGGTTCGTTAATAAAACACCAATCGTACCATCACCAACGAAGGAAGCAAGACAGTCAATCGCAGCACGTCCTGGAATTTTAAATAATGGACGCATAATTTTGACCATCATGGAACCGAAGAAATCAAGTAAACCGAAATCTGTTAATAACGGTAGTAGCAGACCCGCAAAGAAGAAAATTGAAAACATATACGTAACAAGACCACCGGCAGGGTCAAGCAAAATCCCTGCTGTATTGTCACTGTTAATTGGCGATGGACCGAAATCTAATATATACATCGCTGCAAATACAACAGCTAATACGCGTACAATAGTCCAAAACCAGTTAACACGGAAAATGGAATCCCATAATGTGTATGAGCCCTCGCGCTTAGGAAATACTTTTGTAATTAAAGAACCTAGCGCGGCGATAATAAAGACAATCAGAGTGAACCACTGAATAAATGGTTCAACAACGCCAGCAAGGGCACTAGCTAGTAATGCAATTGGTACTTTAATACCGTTCTCTGTGCCGATTGGCAAAATGAATAAAAAGACTCCAAGGCTTGATAATGCAATAAATAAAAACCAAATATAAAATGAATACTTTTTCATAAATCTCATTAAACTCCTCATTTATTTCCTGTATAATTATAAGTTCGGTGAGCGAAAAAATCTACACTAAATTTAATTTTATGCTGAAATAATTTATAAAAATACATTTATCCGTAAAAAAGCAGTATGTAAACGAAGAAATTTACATACTGCTTTTTCACTATAATTTAATAGTGTACACGTTGGATTGGCTCGCCAAGCTCATCATCCTGTTGCACAACGTAAAATTTTTCAATACTTAGCCAGCTATCAGCAGGTGTTTCACCATCATCTACACGCTTTGCCGTTTCAGCCATCATCCAGCCTGTTTGTGATGCGTGTGCCTGTAATGCTCTCAATTTATGGTGACCAACGCTTTTAATGTCGACAACGACATGTGGTTCACCTAGTTCGGCTAAAGTGTTATTCGCAAAGGCGCAGCCAAGTAAACGTGGACGTGTATCCTTATCAATTCGGCGCACAGCTTCTTTTACAGCACGTGCTGTTGCTTCATGGTCAGGATGTACTGCGTAGTGAGGATAGAATGAATAGATTACGGATGGATTCAGCTCTTCGATTAATGCTGTGACAAGCTGTACCATCTTTTCATCATCTTCAAATTCAATTGTTTTATCGCGTAAGCCCATCATACGTAAATCGGGAATCGCCATCGCCTCACATGCAGCGATAAGCTCCTTGCGGCGAATTTCAGGCAGAGATTCGCGTGTTGCAAACGGGGGATTACCTAAATTGCGCCCCATTTCGCCAAGCGTTAAACAAGCATATGTCACAGGTACGCCCATTTGGTGATATAGTCTAGCAATCCCAGCAACAGAAAATGCCTCGTCATCAGGGTGTGGGAAAATAATTAATACATGACGCTCTGAAGGTAATGTCATTTCTTTCACTCCTTAATAAGAAAATGGTGTTTCGCTAATTTCCAAAGCAATCGCTAGCTTGCCTGTATAGTCAAGACCAGCCATTAATAAGCGACCATGTTCATCTAATTCATAGTGGGTAATGCCCTGCGCATAAACCCAGCCATGCTCCATTTTTAAGCCGATGCGATGCGGCATATCATCAATTACTTTTCCTAGCTCATAGCGAATTTTTGCATTACGAATAAAGGCCCCAGCATTGAAAACCTTCGTATCAAAATGACTTGCATAAGCGCCATTTGTCGTTTCTAAATGAATAAAAACATCTTTATTAGCAAAAGAATTAAGCAATTCCTGAAGTGTTTCGATATGTACCTCTTTCATTTATCGTAACCCCTTTCTAAACTCTCTATATGATAGTATAGTAGAAATTTTTTCAGAATGAAAAGAAGACGTCTTGAAAAATAAATGGATTCGCCAATAAAAAAGTATCAGACTTAGTTAGCCTGATACTTTTCTTTAAATTTCTGTGATTGTTACTTCTGGTGCACCGAAGCGTGATTTTGCCCCATGCATTACAGGTCCAACGTGTTCATTTAATGCCCAGCCATGTGCAATCGCAGCAGAAACAAATTCCTTCGCCTCAATGACAGACTCTTCTACGGAAAGGCCGTTTGCTAAATTGGCACAAACGCTCGCTGCGAATGTACAGCCTGCTCCGTGATTATGAGTAGATTCTACTTTTTCAGAGGCAAGCAGCTTGTATGAATTGCTATCATAGAATAAATCCACAGCTTTATCTGAAGCTAATGCCTTACCACCTTTAATCACAACATTTTTTGCACCAAGCTCATGAATTTTTGCTGCTGCTGCTTTCATTTCCTCAATCGTTTTTGGTGTACCTGTTCCAGCAAGCTGTCCTGCCTCGAAAAGGTTAGGTGTGACAACTGTTGCATATGGCAGTAAATATTCAATCATCGCTGTTGTATTGCCGGGATTTAATACTTCGTCATCGCCTTTACATACCATAACAGGGTCAATGACAACGATATCTGTGCCAGATTTTTGAATCGCATCACTTGCGATTTTAATAATTCCCTCTGTTGATAGCATACCTGTTTTAATTGCATCTACTTTTGTCGATAAAGCTGTATCAATTTGCTGTTGCAATAAGTCTGTTGGGAGCGGTGTTACTTGATGATGCCAGCCGTTCGGGTCCATTGTTACAACAACTGTTAATGCGACCATACCGTATGTGCCATGCTCCTGAAATGCTTTTAAGTCCGCTTGCATACCAGCGCCAGCAGATGTATCAGAGCCAGCAATTGTTAATGTTTTTTTTAATGTCATAATGAAAAGCTCCTTTAGAATTATTTACATACAACTATACAATTGTTGTGACTTTATAAAAATAGTCAGAAATTATTTTTTCTTTAATGTCAGAGTAGATGGTTGTTTTGACAGCGGAAAATGTTGCTGAATAAAGGTAAACTTATAGTATACTATTGAATTAAGAGGTGAGTTTAATGGGAAAACAAGCATTTAATAACGATTGGCAGCAAGTTATTGGCGAGGAGCTAAGTAAGCCGTATTTCAACGAGCTACGCTCATTTATTGCAAAAGAATATAGCATTGAGACAATTTATCCGAAGCAGGAGGATGTAATGAATGCCTTCCATGCGACGAGCTATCAAGATGTAAAAGTTGTTATTTTAGGACAAGACCCGTATCATGGGCCAAATCAGGCGCATGGCATGAGCTTTTCGGTGCAGCCTGGTATCCCACAACCACCGAGCTTGCGCAATATGCTACAGGAGCTTCGTGAGGATTTAGGTTGTCCGATTCCTAATCACGGTTATTTAATGAAATGGGCACAGCAAGGTGTGCTATTATTGAATACGGTATTAACAGTAAGAGCAGGACAAGCCCATTCCCATAAAGGTAAGGGCTGGGAGCAGTTTACAGATGCTGTCATTGAAAAGCTAGCAGCGCGCGAGGAGCCGATTATTTTTATTTTATGGGGAAGACCTGCACAATCAAAGGTACCAATTATTAAGAAAAGTGGAACAGCACATGTTATTTTACAAGCCCCACATCCAAGTCCATTAAGTGCACATCGAGGCTTTTTTGGCAGCAAACCATATTCTCAGGTCAATGCTCAGTTAGAGGCTTGGGGCAAAGAGCCAATTGATTGGTGCTTATCTTGATTCAGTAACTCCTTTCTGCGACGAGTAATCGCAGGGGGAAATGTCTTTTTGAATCGTAAGCAACGCGACAGATGCAGAAAATGCCTTGGCGGATGTGACGCTTTTAGGTTAACTTCTACTAAGAGCAAGTTAGCAAGGCGTAATTGATAAGAGGAGGAAATCATGGCAGTTAACTGTTTTAAATGTCGTTATTTTCGTGTTACGTGGGAGCCTGCAAATCCGAGAGCTTGTACGGCATATGGCTTTAAAACGAAGCAAATCCCTTCAGCTGTTGTGAGACAATCCTCTGGCATGGAATGTTTGAAATTCGTACCGAAGCAGGAGGGGAAATGATGATTTCATATGATGTATTATTGAAGCAGCTAGAGCAGCATGTACTACAAGCAAAAAATGCTGTGCATGAGCAGGAAATGCGTGAGCACTTGTCAGCGGTACGTGCGCTATGTGATGTTGTATTAACAGCACAGAGCAAGCCACAAATAGCAGCATTACCACAAGTTATGACACCGCAAACAACAGCACAGGCAACACCATTACAGGAAAATGGCGCAAATGGCGATTCGCTTTTCGATTTTTGATATACGGAGGATTTAGCAATGAAAGGTTCTATTATTTCGGGGGCAATTCACGGCTTTTTAGCTGTTGCCTTAGGCGCATTTGGTGCGCATGCTTTAAAAGGTATTTTAGATGATTATAGTACGGGCATTTGGGATACAGCAGTGCAGTATCAAATGTTTCATGCGAGCGCATTAATTTTAGTTGGTATTTTAATGAGCACGAAAATATTTGGCGAAGTAAGGCAATTAAAAATCGCTGCAATTTGCTTAAATTTAGGCATTGTCTTTTTCTCTGGTAGTTTATTTATTTTAGCAGTAACAGGCATAGGTATTTTAGGCGCAATTACACCGATTGGTGGCGTTTTATTTTTAACATCATGGGTGCTAATTATTGTAACAACTTTAAAAAAAGCATAAACAACAAGCTGTTCAAAAAACATTCATTTTTTGAACAGTTTTTGTCTTTTAATATATTAAAATTTTCGGAAAACAGTGGTATATTTAAAGTGTTAAAGGCGTAAGCCGTTTTATTTTTTAAATATAAATGGAAAAAAATTCATTTTATAATAAACATATATGGAGGAATGATTATGAGTATAGGAAAAAAATTGAATTTAGTATTTCTAGCAATTATCGTATTACTAATAGCTTCCACAACGCTTAGCTTTTTTAATTTAAGAAACATTGAGCAAAAAGTAGATGAAGCATTAGATGTGCGCGTAGCAACAGTGCGTTCCGTTGATCAAATCAAGCTGGCGGGAGCGTCGCAAGGCTTGTTTGCAAGAGCGCTTGTTATTGAATATACGCAGACCAATGACGATAATTTTGTACAATTTAATACGCTTTTAAATGAAGAAATGAAGCGATTAGATGGGCTTATTATGACGGAGCAAATGCGTGGTTATTATACGGATTTAGCGGGGGCAGTCGATATGTTCAATCAAGTAGCAGAGCAGTATTTAGATGCTATTCGAAAAGGGGATACAGACCGTGCGTTAGATTTTGTTATCAACGATTTACAGCAAGCAAACAAAGACATTACAGCGTTTTCTAGCGAAATTTTAACGTTCCAAGAGGAGCAGTTAGAAGAAGCGATGAAGGCATCGGATGCAACAATTAGCATGTCAAAAATTATCTCGATTGCAGCATTAGTCATTGTTATTATCGTTAGTGTTATGGCGATTTTTTATGCGCGACGTTCGATTACGTTACCATTAGTGCGTATTGCGAAATCGACAAATACTATTGCAACAGGTGATTTAACAGAGCCCAATTTACCAGTTGAGAGTAAGGATGAAATCGGTCAGCTCGCTATAGCCTTCAATACGATGAAAGATAACTTAAAAAGTTTGATTAGCAATGTGCAATCAAATACAGAGCAATTAAGCGCAGCGGCAGAGGAATTATCAGCAAGCACCGAGCAAGTAACGGCTACTTCAGTGGATGTAACTCGTCGAGTAGCAAACACTTCTGAAAATACACAGGAGGCAGCATTATCAGCAAATGAAAGTGCACATGCGATGGAGGAAACGGCAGTTGGGGTACAGAGGATTGCTGAGTTTTCACAAACATTGCATTCAAGCTCAGAAACTGCACGCCAGAGAGCGAATAATGGAGAGACAATTATTCAGCATGCAAGAGAGCAAATAGAAACGATTAATCATTCCACTGTTCAAGTAAATGAGCTTGTTCAAAAGCTATCACAGCAAACGGAAGAAATTAGTGAGATGACAAAGGCAATCACAGAGATTACAGAGCAAACTAATTTATTAGCATTAAATGCAGCAATTGAAGCAGCACGCGCAGGGGAGCATGGCAAAGGCTTTGCTGTCGTAGCAGATGAGGTGCGCAAGCTGGCAGAGCAATCGAAAAGCTCTGCACATAAAATTGTTTTATTAACATCAGAAATTCAAGTCGATACGGAAAGTGTAGAAAAAGCGGTTAACAGTTCTTTAATCTCAGTAAAAGATGGCGTACGGATTATGGGACAAGCTGGAGAGGCATTCCAAGCAATTGAAGGGGCTATTGAAGAGATGACGACACAAATTGAGGAAATTTCTGCAACGTCACAGCAGCTATCTGCAAGTGCCGAGCAAGTGTCAGCCTCCGTTAATGGTATTGCATCAGGCACGACTGAAACAGCTACTGATATCGAAATGATTGCTGCTGCAATGGAGGAGCAATCTGCAACGATGGAGCAGGTCAGCGAAGTTGCAGTCAGCTTAAGTGAAAATGCACAAGGTTTACAACTAGAAATACAAAAATTCCGTGTATAAAGGTAGCTATTGGAAAAAGCAAGAGTATACTTGCTTTTCCAATAGCTATTTTCTTTTACAAAAATGAAGCTTCATTTCATGGTGTTTGCGTAAAATAAGCTAATTCTTCATCAAATTCTGCATAATCAAAATAAATCATTGGGAAAAGGAAGCGGTGGTCTGTTTTCAACTCGCGTATAATGGCATGATCGCGCCCTGCTGCCTCCACAACCCCGCGAACCGCTTTTGTGTTTTGCCCATTTACAGCATTATCAAATGAAAAGTAGAACACACCTGGCTTCCCACGATTCAATCTTAAAATATTTTCAATATAAGATTCCTCTCGTCTAGGTGCTGCTGATGGCATTTGTTGCATAGGTGGTGTCCAATAATAAGTCAAAAGAACATCCTTTCATTTTAAATAGTTTGACATTCACTTTCTGTCGGTGCAAAAAAGCAATGTGATTTAAAGCGTCCCGTATTCCATTGACCATACCATTGCGCAGGGCAGTCTCCACTCGGCATGAAAAACCATAATGCACGCGATGCAGGATGGAAACGCTCCCCTCTAATGACACGTTCCGCTAAGCGAATATCCTGTGGCCTTGCTCGTTGATAAAAATAGCTTTTAGTTGTCGCCTCGAACCCCCCAGGTCGTTGAAAAACCATATCCTCTATCGTTCGCACATCAGGGAAATCAAGGCAATCTGCAAGTACTCGATTGACACCGACATTGCCAACCATCAGCATCCCTAATTCACCATCTCCTTCAGCCTCTGCGCGCATTAAGCGAGCAAGCAAAGCTGTTTGTGCCGTAGTCGTTGGAACAACAGCGATACAACAAACCCCCTTTTGAAACTAATGTATGCAGCAACTAGTGAAAAATATGTAGAATCGCCTGTATATGAAAGAGAAAAGTGTGCATGCTATTAGACGAGGTGATCGACATAGGTCAACTATTCAGCATCCTGTTCAGCGCAGTTCTCGCTTTTTTAATCGCTGCCTACTTTGAACAACCGCTCCATTGGTATTTGTTTATTTTAATTGTATGTATCGGCTTTTTTATTCAGCTAGTTATTGTGATTTTGCGCGCACCCGAATAGGAGTGTCAGGCACACACACAATTCTCACACAATTTAAACAGGAAAAAAGGCAAGCGGTCAGAGATACTTCCACCGTTTGCCTTTCCATCTTACTTATACAGTTAAAAACTTCGCTAATTTTTCATTGTCTAAAATGTTGCCGACAAAGAATGAGCCGAATTCGCCGTAACGTGCTGATACTTCGTCAAAGCGCATTTCATATACAAGCTTTTTAAATTGTAGGACATCATCTGCAAATAATGTTACGCCCCACTCATGATCATCAAAGCCGACAGAGCCTGTAATAATTTGCTTTACTTTGCCCGCATAGCCACGACCAATCATGCCGTGTGAACGCATTAAGCTTTTGCGCTCGTCCATTGATAGCATGTACCAGTTGTCATCATTTTGACGACGTTTATCCATTGGATAGAAGCACACGTATTGAGCACGTGGTAGCTCAGGGTAAAGGCGTGCACGCACATGTGGATTTTGGTAAGGGTCCTCGTTTGATTCGCCTGCTAAATAGTTTGATAATTCCACAACAGATACATATGAATAGCTAGGAATTGTAAAATCAGCAATTGCTAATTTATTAAATTCAGCCTCTAATTCCTGTAATTCGTCCATCGTTTCGCGCAATGTCATTAACATGAAGTCTGCCTTTTGCCCAACGATTGCATAAAATGCATGTGCGCCTGTTTTCGCAATATCTGCTTCATTTAATTTTTCTAGGTAAGCGACAAATTCCTCTACCGCCGCTGTGCGCTCCTCTACTGAAACAAGCTTCCAAGAAGCCCAGTCGATTGAACGGAAATCATGTAACGCATACCAACCATCTAATGTAATTGCTGCTTCGTTCATTTATGAAACACTCCTTTTAAGTGAAAATCATTCTCTATTAGTTTAGCACAACTTTCTCTATCCTACACATGCTGTCACGATTTCGTCATGACTTTTCAGCATTCGCCTATTCGTGTATGCTAGAGAATAGTTCAATTCGTAATATTGGAGAGATTAAGCATGAAATATTTTTTACAAAATAGTGAATGGCGGCTGGTAGATGAATCGAATTTGCAGACACGTTCCCCATTAGCATCATTCGCTATGGACGATACACTGTGCCATTTAGTTGGACATCGTCTGTCTACATCAACGATCCGCACATGGGTACATAAGGAATCTGTTGTGCTCGGCATCCAAGACCATCGCCTACCATTTATTGAAGATGGAATGAAGTTTCTTAATCAACAAGGCTACACACCGATTGTGCGCAATTCAGGTGGCTTAGCTGTCGTATTAGATCCTGGTGTACTTAATATATCGCTCGTTGTCAGCGAAAAGGAGCAGCCGCTATCAATTAATGCAGCATTTGAAATGATGGTGGAACTAATTAAATGGCTACTTCCCGAAATAGCAGAACGCATCGAAGCATATGAAATTGTTGGCTCCTATTGCCCAGGTTCATATGATTTAAGCATTGCTGGTAAAAAGTTTGCAGGCATTTCGCAAAGGCGCATGCAGGGTGGTGTTGCTGTGCAAATTTATTTATGTGTTGAAGGCAGTGGTAGCGAACGCGCAGAGCTAATTAAGCAGTTCTATGAAAAAAGCTTGCGAAACGAGGAAACAAAGTTTCAGTACCCACGCATTGAGCCCAGTGTTATGGCATCATTACAAGAATTAACAGGGGAAAATATAACAGTTGTTGAGCTAAATTTACGCATTCAGCAAATGCTACAAGGCTGGACGCTTTTGCCGCTGCAAGCATCTGAAAATGAATTATACATGCATTATTTACAGCGTGTTTTGCAGCGCAACCAAAGTATGCTTGCTAAGTGAGATGGAGAACGTGGAATAAATTCATGAAAATGTGGAATAAACTTTAAAAAACGTGGAATAAACCTGAAAGAGAGGAGCCATTTCGCTCCTCTCCATTACATTTGTATTTCATTGTTTTCCATAGGAGCAGAAATAAGATTTCCATTGCGTTCCATTTTAAAGACTGGAGCAATACGCTCCTCTTCCTCGTCTAATGCAACGAAGCGACGTGCACGGTTCATAATTTGCACGAATTGCTCGTAATCTTCGCGAATTGCGATATTTTCCTTGCGCAATTGCTCAAGCTCCTGCTCTAATTCGTGATTTTTTTCCGTCGCTGTATTTGCTAAGTAGCGCCATTTAGAGCTCTCAATATCGCCTGAGCTGTGCTGTAAACGCATTAAATAGGCAATCACGACATCTAAAGAAAGTGCTGATAAGGGAATAGATTTCGCCTCATGTCCTTGTGCTGTTACGACGATTTGCTGTACACGACGACGAGATGGGTTGCCCAATGCTCGTAATCTCTCTTTCCGTTCCTTTTTGGCCTCTGCTAGCTGGTCCTCGTACATTTTACGAACAACTGCATTCCAACGAAAACCACATGCAGCTGCAGTACGATTTAATGCATCACCGACTTCATCAAATGCATTTAATTGTGTGCTCCCTTCTTTTACATGTCGTAGCACCGCCTCTGCTAACAGCTCATCATTTTCTTTTAACCAAGCATCCTGTCTTACTTTCATTATTTATTTTCCTCCTAGCATGTTGATAGTTTGATTGTTCATTACTAAGCATGACCAATATTGAAATGATTTATGCAAGGTATCTATAAATTTTCAGACCTTTGCTGGAGAAAATACAATTCCACTTGAATGAAAGTGTCGTCATAAGCTAAAATAGCTAGTAGACTAAAAGCGAAAATAGAAAGGTGTTGACGATAGTGGCAAACGAATTCCGAGTTTGCGATGAATGTCAGGCCGTTAATTTAAAAACGTTAATTCCGAAATTAAAAGCAATTGATCCAGATGCAACGATTGAAATTGGCTGTCATTCATACTGCGGTCCTGGCCGTAAAAAAACATTTACCTTTGTAAATAGCAGACCAGTTGCTGCATTAACAGAGGATGAGTTAATGGAAAAAGTGCTGGCAAAATTAAAAAAATAAGCTATGAAAAGGCTGTTGGAAGAAAGCTTTCTTCCAACAGCCTTAAATATTTGCTAAAAACCTGAAGCAATCAGCTTGTTAATAAATAAGAAGAATCTTAAATAAGTAAGCTTAAAATCAACTTAACCAAATGACCTATTTCCATTACTCTAGCAGAGGACTTTCATCTCGAAAAATGCTAAAATAAATGTATAATTTTTACTGAACGAAGAAAAGGGGGAAGAGAAATGAGCTATGCAACCGCAAAATTGATAGAGGAAAAAGTATTCAAAGATCCTGTACATCGCTATGTTCATGTGCGTGACCAAGTGATTTGGGATTTAGTCGGAACAAGAGAATTTCAGCGTTTGCGACGTATTCGTCAGCTCGGTACAACTTATTTAGTATTTCATGGTGCAGAGCATAGTCGCTTTAATCATTCGCTTGGCGTCTATGAAATTGTGCGGCGTATCGTGGATGATATTTTTGCAGGAAGACCTGAATGGGATGCCTCAGAGCGCTTGCTTGTGCTGTGTGCAGCACTGCTCCATGATTTAGGGCATGGCCCATTTTCACACGCCTTTGAAAACGTTTTTGATACAGATCATGAGGAATATACACGTGCTATTTTACTTGGTGACACAGAGGTTAACGCTGTGCTGCGCCGAGTCGCAGAAGATTTTCCTGAAAAGGTTGCACAAGTAATCGGAAAAACATATCCAAATAAGCTCGTTATAAGCTTGATTTCCAGCCAAATTGACGCAGATCGCATGGATTATTTACAGCGTGATGCGTACTATACAGGTGTTAGCTACGGTCATTTTGACATGGAGCGTATATTGCGTGTTATGCGACCACGACAAGGTCAAGTAGTCATTAAAGAAAGCGGGATGCATGCGGTGGAGGACTATATTATGTCGCGCTATCAAATGTATTTGCAAATCTATTTTCACCCTGTGTCGCGCAGTGCGGAAGTTATTTTAAATCATATATTAAAGCGCGTGAAAGCGTTAAGTGAGCAAAATTATTCATTTAAGCATGCACCAAGCCATTTTAAGCCATTTTTCGAAAATAATATTACATTAGAGGATTATATCGCATTAGATGAGAGTATTATGCTGACATACATTCAATTTTGGATGCAGGAAGAAGATGCTATTTTACGTAATTTAAGCAGTCGCTTTATTAATCGCAAATTATTTGGCTATATGAATATGGATCCACAAAAAGAACCACAGCGCTTTGCACGCTTACAACAATTATTTAAGCAAATAGGCATTGATCCAGCCTACTATCTAGTCCACGATTCAACCTCAGACTTACCTTATGATTTATATCAGCCAGGTGTAGCAACAGGAAAACTACCAATTATGCTACAAATGGCAAATGGTGAAATACGGGAGCTATCGCAAGAAAGCTCACTCGTTGACGCCATTGCAGGCAGATTAAAAACCGATCATAAAGTGTACTATCCTGAGGAAATATTAATAGATGAAACTTTAGATGAAGCAGTGAAACAAGAATTATACGAGTTACTCCATAATTAAAAATGAAGGCAAAGTGAGAAGGAGCTTTGCCTTCATTTTTTGGGTGGATAAAAGAGGAGTATCCCGCAGTCATTAATTGAAGCCGTTAAAAGATAATTCAACATGAATTATCCTTTAACGGCTATTTTAGGTGTTATGGACTATTTATCTGAAAATAACAATGAGTAATGACATACTAAATATCATTGAGTGATTCTTTAGTATGTATAAATTTTATGTTTCATTTGCTAAAAGAATACAAAGTTTACACAAAAACTGTCAGCTGCGCATGACGAAAGGTTGTATAGAATCTGTTTAGTCTCCTTTAGTAAAGTAAAAGTAAAATTTCCAATTAAAGATCTAATTCCAATAAGCCCTTACATGAGTCGATGCTTTGAAGGAGGTGAGACAAATTTCTATCGGCTCGTTACAAAAAGTGAATACACACAATTGGGGTAGCGGACAACATAAATATCTTGTCTCCACATCACTTCGAAGACTGAAAGTGTGTTCAAAAATGACGACTAATTAACACTAGGCAAGAGAGCTTAGCCAA
This sequence comes from Metasolibacillus sp., assembly GCF_025291715.1. GTDB lineage: Bacteria > Bacillota > Bacilli > Bacillales_A > Planococcaceae > Metasolibacillus > Metasolibacillus louembei. Next base: position 186,353 of record NZ_JAMBIZ010000004.1, on the reverse strand, counting down.
CTGTTTGCAGTAACCTTCCTAACAGCAGGCTACATGTCGTCAGCAAACAACAAGGGCACTCTCTGAAACCTAAGAAAAGGAGAGAGACATGAGGAAAAAGATTAATATTGCAATGCTGACAATACTATTAGTGTTCCAAACATTCATTGGACCGTTGTCGGTGTTTGCAGAAGAAGACCTATCTTCACTACCTCCAGCAGAAGAAAATAATGCTGGTACTGAGCAAGAAGATACTACTAGTGGTGGAGATACGGGAGAGGGTATAGATAGTGAGGAAGACGATTCAGCTACAACAAGTGGAGATACGGCTGATGTACAGTTGCCTACAGTAGCACCATTAAATATTGGTCCGTTGGCAGCGCCAGCTAACATGCAGGGTGATGTGGCAATGTCTTTTACAGGCTTGAAGCTTTTCAATGCAAATGGAGCGCTTATTGATGAAAGTAATATAAGCAGCTACTCTGGTCCAAAGCCTAAAAAGGGTGATACAGTTTATTTACTTTATAAATTCCATGTAACTCCAGGGCAAGATTATGGAATAGGCTCAACATTTACATTCCAGTTGCCTGCAAATATGATTGAAGAATTTACATCAGGTTCTTTCAATGTTACAAGAGATACTCCATACGCTAATTATAGCTCGTCATATAATAGTGTGACAAAAACAGTAACGGTAACACTAAATAGCGAAATTGAAGTTGCGCAAGCGGGAGATATTAATTTTGAGTTCACAGCTAAATTTGGTAATTTTGCTAGTGAAGAAGAACTTGAACAAACACTTGTTATTCCCATTGAAGGTGGAGCAACAGTTAATTTACCATTTGAATTTGCACCAACAGGTAGCGGTAACCTACTAACAAAAAGTGCCGGAACTATCGCTCGTGCTGCAAATGGTACAGTAACAATTCCATGGACAGTGTGGATAAATACAGGTGGACAAAAGTTAAATGGTGCAAGTTTAAATGATGTACCAGATGCTAAACATGCGTTAACAGGAAATATTACTGTTGAACGCTATAAAGTAGGCTTAAATGGATTTAATCCAAATAGCCCGGGTATACCTGATGCTACAAATAATTCAGCAACTGCATTTCCTATTAATTTAACAGATGGTAATTATGCATATAAAGTGACATACAATACCATCGTAACAGCTGATCCAACAAATTCAAGCATGCAGTATACAAATGTAGCTACATTGACAGGAACAGGGATTCCAGCAAATACGACAGCAAGCGGCACTCAAACTGTGCAATATGGACCTAGCTTAGATAAAACAAGAGCAGGTGATAAATATAAATCAACGTGGACAATTAAGTACAATTGGCTGGGGCAAAAAATTCCTGCAAATCAAGCAACATTAACAGATGCATTAACAGGTCAGCATCCAACAACTGGGAAGCATAAAATTGACTACACAAGCTTTAGTGTATACCGTGTGACATTATCGAATGATGGTCAAACTGAACAATCTTCTACATTGTTAACTAAAGGTACAGATTATACGTTAACAGAAAATAATTATAATTTTGTTCTAAACTTTGATCGTCCATCCAATACTACAGGACCAAATGGTGAAGTGACATCGGCATTTAAAATTGTTTATGATACAGAGCTAGAAGGTGAATTTGTTACAGAGGCGAACCAAGGTACAGTAACAAATACTGTAACAAGAGGAGATACTGGGGCAGATACAGCTACTATTGGTCTTACACCAGGAATCTTTAACAAATCACGTAGCACAATTGACTATGTAAATAAAACAATTGAGTGGACATTAACAATTAATGCCGAAAAAGAACTGCGCAATTTTGTTATTGAGGATGAGTTCACAACAAATAACAAAGTTGGGGACACGTTAAAGCATACGTTGACACAATGGAGTGGCTCAGAATTTTATCATGTTACAGGTATAGCTCCTACCGCTTATACTATTACAGATAAAACTGGTAACGCGCCAGCAGTGGGCAACGAAGGTTTTAAAGTAGAATTCACATCAAGTATTCCAGCTGGAAGTACAGTTACTATCCGATACAAAACGAAATATGATATTAAACCAAACGGTGGTGTAGCAACTGCTTATATCAACACAGCAGATGCGACATGGGATGGTGTGACTTCAACTAGTAATCAAGCTTTAAATAGAACAGACAACTATACACCTAATCAAGATTCGCCAACAAATAATAATGGCTATAAACGAGTAAGTGTAGATAATAACACACAAGAATTCTCTTGGGGCATCGGTGTTAATATCAATAAGCAAGATATTGAAGGGGCTACATTAGCAGATACGCTTGGTGCAGGTCACTATATTCCAGTTCCGGATGGTCAGCTATTAAAAGACCAAATTAAGATTTTTAAACTGAATTTAACAACAGAAGAAGGAACAAAAGATGGCGAGTTAGATGCTGCTAGATGGTCAGTTACAGAAACGGTGACAGACGGTAAAGTAACCGGCTTCGTTATTACATTTGCAAGTTTAGATAACGATGAAAATAATGAAGCATATTTAATCGAATACACAACTAAAGATGCTGATGATATTTATGGTCAAAGCAGTGGTGATGCGCGTCAATACACAAACGAGGCTGTGCTAGATACACCACATAATGGCGACTACACATATAATGCGACAGCAACAATTAGTAATCGTGCAAATGAGTTAATTACAAAATCAGCAAATGCAGTTCCAGCACAAGATGTTATCAACTGGACAGTAACGGTGAATGCTTCTAACTCGCAGTTAGGAAATATAACATTAACAGATAAACCTTCAGCTAATCAGAAGATATTAACAAATTCATTTAGAAAGCAAGAAATTAAACTAAATGAAGCAGGTGTTTCGCAGAATGTAGGTAGTGCTATTGTAATTGATGAAAATGATGTTGTTTTAAATCCAGATGGTAGCTTTAGCCTTGATTTAGGTGAATTAAATGGTAAAGGCTATATTGTTACGTATTCTACATTCTTTATGGGGGATGGTAACGCTGGGGAAACAGTATCAAACGAAGCGTCTATTGGCTATGCAGGAGCTTCAGCAGCAGGTACAACTGATTCAAATGATGAATCAGCATTCTTCCAATATAGTTCGTCAGATTCGGATGCTTCACCTTTAAAAGGTACATTGCAGCTGAAAAAGTTCAAAGTGAATCCTTTAACAGGTGTCCGTGAGGAATTTGAAGGAGTTACGTTTGAATTATGGAATAAGAACAATACAGTTAAGCTTGATGAAGGTGTAACAGATGTTGATGGACTTTTAGTCTTTGAAGATGTGCGCTATGGTAAATACACATTAAGAGAAGCACAGCCAAGTGGTTATGATGTAGTTGTACCATTTGTTGTCACGTTGAACGCCGATTTGGATGTTTCAAGAGATGGTAAAGCGTATGTTGTTGAAAATATTGAAAGTGTTACTGATCCAAACGCATGTCCAAAATTCGCAATTACAGTGAACGATGCAAATGGTAATCCGATTGGCTCAGGTAAAGACATCACATTATTCAATAGCAATGGTGATGAGGTAGCTCAAGGATCAACAGATTCAAATGGGCAATTTACAGTAAAACGCCCAGGTACGGGTGGTTCAGAAACAGCTGTAAAGGCGGGATTATACACTGTTGAAGTAAAAGATGGTGTAGATACAATTGTTTTAGAAAATGCTGAAATTACTGTGAAGTACGGTGCTGATTGTGAGGTTGAAGTACAGCAAGTAAATGCTTGTCCGTCAGTAACAATCACAATCAACGATGACAATAATAACCCACGTCCAAACGTAACGGTTATTTTAAAAGATTCAAATAATGCTACAATTGCTACGGAGACAACTGGTAATGATGGTAAATTTACATTGCCATCTACAACGCCAGCCGGTACTTATAAAGTGTACGAAGGTAATCAATATTTAGGTACAGTGGAAATTGATTATACATCTTCTACACCATGTGAGGCTGAATTGGCAGTAGCAAGAGCATGTGAAACATTTACATTAACAATCAATGATAGAGATGGTAAACCACGTGAAAATGTAGATATAGAGATTGTTGACAAACAAGATTCTAATACACGATTCACTGGTACAACAAATGCAGATGGAGAGGTAGTATTTGATAACCTTCCAGCTACAGGTCTTCCACCAGCTGATTATGTAGTTTATGAAGATGGAGTTACTGCCCCTCTTGATGAATTCACAGTTGATACAGATTGTGAGTATACAGTTCAACCAATACCAGCATGTCCAGCATTCACATTGACTATTGAAAACGAAGATGGTCCTTTAAAAGCTGGTACTAAGGTAGTAATTGAAAACAAAGATACACATGTACAATTTGAAGCGACTGTTGAAGCAGATGGTAGAATTACATTTGCAACAAATCAAAATGGTGAAAGATATACAATTGCACCAGGTGACTATACGGTCGTATCCTATGAGATTGAACCTGGAAAATCGGTATCATTTGGTGAGGATTTCGAAGTCACTTATACTACAGCAGATTGTAAAGATGAAGTGACAAAACCTCGTGGGTGTACAGAGTTTGAAATCACAGTAATCGGCCCAGACGGTACAACACCAAAAGTAAATACAAAAGTAATTGTAGAAGATGCAAATGGTGTTGAGACAGAATATACAACAGATGGGGATGGCAAAATTACATTACCATCAACTCAACAACCAGGAAAAGTAGTTGTCTATGAAGTAAATCCAAATGGCTCAAAAGGCGAGAGAATTGACGAAGTTAAGGTAACTTATACAGATAACTGTAAAGGCACTGCAATTAAAAACTCTTGTCCACAATTCACATTAACAGTAAATAATAAAGATAACCAACCTGTTGGTGCTAATGTGAAAATTGTAATTAAAGACAAAGCAGGTGTAACTGTAGTAACAGGTACAACTGATGCAAATGGTCAAATTACAGTTGAAGACAAAGCAAAATTAGAACAAGGTAAAGAATATGCTGTTTATAATGAGGCTAGTGTATTGCTAGGAAATATTACAGTAAGCTACACAGACGAAGTATGTGGAGCAGCAGTAAAAGTCCCAGAAAACGCATGCCCATTATTCACACTAACAATTCAAGATGTGAACGGTAACCCTCGTAAAGAGGTAGCGTTCGTTATTAAAGATAAAGCAGGCAATACAATTGCAACAGGTACAACTGATGCAGAAGGTAAAGCAACTGTTCCTTATACTGTAGAACCAGGTAACTATGTAGTAGTTGTAGGTACAGAGTCACCACTTGCGATTACAGTACAAGATTGTGCAGCATTAGCTAAGCCAGTACCAGCACCACCAGGTGGTGGAGGCGGAGGTGGCGGTGGTACACCACCAACACCAGAAGTACCAGTAACGCCACCAACACCAGAAAAACCAACAGTGCCAGAGGAGCCAACAACTCCACTGACACCAGAGGAACCGACAGTACCGGAGGAGCCAACAACTCCACCAACAACACCGGAGAAACCGACAACACCTCCAGCAGTTGAGGAAGTAATTAAGAAAATACCTGAAATCCCAGGTATTGTACCGGTACCACCAACGCCAGGATCAGAGGATCCAGTACGTTATGAAGTGCCAAACATTCCGCAAATTGTTGAGGAGCTATCGAAAAATCCAGCGAAGCTTCAACAAACAATTCAAGAACTAGAAGCGTTCGTTAAGCAATATGAAGCACTATCTCCAGAGGAGCAGGCATATGTTGATGAGCTTGTAAATATGGACTTAGTGAGAAGTCTTCTACATGAATTGCAACAAGCAGCAAATGTGCTTGGGGCAGCGAATAATAACCAAAACAAATTACCGCAAACAAATGATGCAGACCAAACAGCTGCTATCTTTGCAGGTATTGTGCTAGTAGCATTAGGCTTTGTGTTATTACGTCGTCGCTTCACAACAACTGAAAAGTAAGCACAAAAAGCCCTTCAAGCATTTGCTTGAAGGGTTTTTAATTTGCTTGCTGTAATGCCTTTGGCGGTGATTCGATGTCATACTGTTGGACAAAGCTTGCTTGCACGAGAAGTCGTCGCAAACCTTCGTCAGCGCATGTAATTAACGTTAATAGGGTTTCGTTTGGCACATCTTCGATAACATGAACTGCCGTTGCCTCAACGACCTCAATTTTTGTAATATGATATTCGTAAATGGCGTTAGCATCTGTTAAATAAATGGCATCGCCAATTTCACTGTGATATAAAGGACCAAATAAAATATCGCGATTTTCAAAATAGTGTGCGGCAAGTGCATAGTTACCTTGCCCCATCACTTGCTCAGGCTTCATTGTGCCTGCACCGACTGCCAATGCATTTTTGCCAACGCCCTTTAAAATGGGCAGTTGCATGTCAACGCTTGGAATGCCAATACTTCCGATTACTGGCAAGTCTTTGCGGTTTGCTTGTGCCTGCAATACCTCCCATATCGATAGTGATTGTACCTCTTCAAAATCGAAGTCTGCTTCTTCTAATGCATCGTTAAATTCGAGTATTGCTGGTGAGGTAGTCACAAGCTCCTCGCTTAAATGTTGCACGAGCAATGCTTGGATGGGCTTAATGAAAATAAGTGTTAGCCCTATAGCAAACAGGGCGATAATAGCAATTAAATTTAAAGTAGCCCGCAGTTTTTTCATTAAAAACACCGACCTTATAGAAAAAGGTGCGTCTCAGCAGCGCACCCTCGTTTTTATTTATCCATTTGCAGTACGCCTGCAGTAGCATAATGATTTTTAGACATTTCTTCAATAATAATTGAAATATTTTCTTTTGGTGCATTGACTGTTTTAGAAACTGCCTCTGTTACTTCTTGTACAAGTGCACGTTTTTGTTCATCTGTACGACCTTCAATCATTTTAATTGTGATGATTGGCATAATATTGTCCTCCTCTATGTAGTTTAGTGTATATTATTAATAATAGCACAATTGGAGGTATAGAAGATGTTTAATGAAGAAAAACCAAAGCAAAAAATGGGCTTTACAATTATAAAAAATGACCCAACAGATGGACATAAAGGATTCGGTATCGGCTCTTTGACATTGGAAAATGTGTCTCCTGTTATTATAGATGTGGAAGAGCAAACAGCCATTGTCGATATTGGTGCAATGCATGCAAAAAGCGCTGTGGAGCGTGGCATTAAGTTTACAATCAATCGGGAGGACTCAGCAGGTGGGAAAAACTACTGGCTTGTATGGGTAACAATTGATCATAAAGAGGATGGACCATATTATGCAGGTGTGACAGCATGTGAAATGGTCGTGAACCGTGAAAAGCGTCGCGGCTATAAAATTTTAGCTGACCATGTTAACAAAATGGATAAATCCATGAAGCGTCAAATTATTGTAGACCATATGGATGATGTATCGAAAAAGGTGCTAGCAGACTTTCTACAGCAGCATAACAGCGAGCTATGGCAGCGTAGTGAGGAAAAGCTACGAAATGATTTGGCTTAAAAAGCGCCAACTTGTGGAGATTCGCAGATATATGAGAGGAAAGCGCAGATAACCGTGAAGAATTCGCAGATATATTATGGATAAGCGCAGATATAATAAAGAAAAGCGCCAATACATTTATGAACTCTAAAGAGATTGTAAAATATGCGTCAATCTTTTTTGACCTCATTGTTGAAAAATAGATGAACAAAATGTGACAATTTCCTTCATTCGACATAAGGTAGTTGAAAGTGCACATGAAAAAAAGTACACTTGTATATAAGGCTTGCAGTTAGTGAGCTAGGACAATGAATGGTAAATAGGCAAGCTATGAGAGCTATGCGGCATTTGAACCAACCCAAGCCGAATGCCCCATGATTCTCATGCTTTCATTTACCATGAAAGAAAGCTCTTTCTTCCCACGGAAACCGTTATTCCGGGGAAGAAAGAGCTTTTTTAGTTCCACCAAAAATCGCTAAATACCTCAAAGTCCAGCAGGTTGCCCCAAGTATCTGGCTCGAAAAATTCAAAGGTACGGCATTTCTCAGTTGGTATATCAGTTGCTTTCACATGAACAAGTCGCTGTTTTGGACAGGCATCCATCGCAAGCTTGCCTGTTTCGATATCAATGACAACACCTTCAATGCCATCAGGTACACGGAATTCCTCGTTGGCTTTACCATCATGCACTGTTTCCATGAAATCAATCCATACTTGCTTTGTAGCGGCCATGTCTTCTTGAACGGATAACGTTTTACCTTGGTCATAGCCGTTCCAAACCCCTGTTGTAATACTTGGTGTATAGCCAATTAGCCACTGATCGCTAATCGTTGTACCAGATTTCGCAGCATAAGTATGTGTCATGCGACCACGAATTGATACTCCTGTAGCAGGTGAATAATCGCTATAAACAGGGTCAAATATACCTGTCATCATATCTGTTAGTAAATAAGCATCCTGTGCGGATAATACCCGCTTTTCTTCAGGCTTAGCATGCTGATAAACAACATCACCATTGGCGTTTGTAATGGATAAAATCGTTGTTGCGCTGCGCTTTTCTCCTTCCGCAGCAATCGTATTATAGGCATTTGTTAAATCATATAAAGATGTCTCAATTGTGCCAAGCGCAATGGAAGGGTTATCCTTTTCTGTGTAATTTAAATCAAAGCGCTGTAGCATTTCACGAAATGCTTTATAGCCAACTTGCTCTAACGTCTTCACTGCATAAATATTATCGGAAATCGCCATTGCCTGTGCAAGCGACATTTCCTGTGATGCGAATTGACCATTCACATTTTGTGGCTTATATGTGGCACGTCCGTTATCATAAGTGAAAATTGTTTCACCTACATTTAAAAACGTTAGCGGTGTGAAGCCTTTTTCTAATGCAGCAGCATATAAAATCGGTTTAATTGATGAGCCAGGCTGTCTTTCTGAAAGAGTTACGCGATTAAAGGAGCTTGTACTATAATCGCGTCCACCAACAAGCGCTGTGACAAAGCCTGTATTGACATCCATGCTGACAAGACCAACCTGTAAATCAGTCTTTGGCATATTTTTTTCAATCGCTGCTTCAGCTGCCTTTTGGTGCGCCTGATTTAATGTCGTTTTAATCGTCCAGCCGCCCTCGCTAATGTTCATGTTTTTAGACTCTAATATTTCACTCGCCTCTGTCCATACTACATCTAAAAAATAAGGGGCAATCGACTTGCTCGCAACCCATTCACTATTTTTATAAACGAGCTGCTCCTTTTCGGCATGCGCCTTTTCCTCTGCCGTAATTTTCCCTTGCTGCTCCATTAACGTTAAAATCAGCTTTTGTCGATTCGTTGCTTTTTCTATATTAGCAATCGGTGAATAATATGTTGGGCCTTTTGGAATGCCTGCAAGCATCGCAGCCTCAGCTAAAGTCAGCTCACTTGCCGATTTGCCAAAATAATAGCGACTCGCAGCCTCAGCACCGTACATGCCATGCCCGTAATAAACAGTATTTAAATAGCCTTCTAAAATTTCATCCTTTGAGTAGAAAATCTCCAAACGATACGCATAAAGTGCTTCATTTATTTTACGTGTCCATGTTTTCTCATGCGATAAATATAAATTTCGAGCATATTGCTGTGTTAACGTACTCGCTCCTTGTACTTTGCGACCTGCTTTAATATCAGCTAATAGAGCCCCAGCAATACGTGAATAATCAAATCCACCATGCTTGTAAAAATCTTTATCCTCAATGGCAACGGTTGCCTCTGTTAAGTATGGTGACATTTTATCTAGCTCAAGCCAATAGCGGCGCTCTGATTGAAAGTAGTCGCCAATTTGATGGTCATGCTGGTCTAAAAAAATGGTCGCTTTTGGTACAGTCAATGTCGGTGCTCCAGCAATTTGCGCATAAATGCGAAGCGATATGAGCCCAACAATAACAGCACTAACCATAGTAATTGTTAATAAGGCAAGTCGCTTGCTGAAGCGTTTGCGTTTTCGTTGGCGAATATAATGTTTTCTTTTCATTAACAATCACCTCGTTGTTTAGGTGCCAGGCACACATACAATTTTCACACAATTTGTGTTATGCATAGTATGTGTCTAGACAGTTATTTTTCATACAAGCAACAAAAAAACTTTTGGCTTGCGTATATGTATACGAAAAATGTCGAAAAAAGGTTTCGTATTATATTGCGTGTCATAGTCACAATAAAATACAATAAACATGGGAATTTTAATGAGACTAGATCATTAATGACCGAATAATCATAAGCAGGTGAACGATTCATGAGATTCGATGAAACATATTCAGGCAATGTATTTATTAAAAGCCATCCAAATTACGAAGAGTCAAAAGCCGTTTTATATGGTATGCCAATGGATTGGACAGTGAGCTATCGTCCAGGCTCTCGCTTCGGTCCAACACGCATTCGCGAAGTATCCATCGGTTTAGAGGAGTACAGCCCATATTTAGACCGTGAGCTAGAAGAAGTGAAGTTTTTTGATGCAGGCGATATTCCGTTACCATTTGGTAATCCGAAAAAATCATTAGAGGAAATTAAAGACTTTGTACGCAAGCTATTAGCAGATGGCAAAGTGCCAATTGGTATGGGCGGTGAGCACTTAGTATCACTACCTGTTATGGAAGCTGTATACGAAAAATATAATGATTTAGCGATTATCCATTTTGATGCACACACAGATTTGCGTACAGACTACGAAGGTGAGCCATACTCACATGCAACGCCAATTCGCAAAATCGCTGAACATATTGGTCCACATAATGTGTACTCATTCGGCATTCGCTCTGGTTTAAAAGAAGAGTTTATTTGGGCAAAGGAAAATGGCATGCACATTTCAAAATTTGAAGTGCTAGAGCCATTAAAAGAAGTCCTACCAACATTAACTGGTCGCAATGTTTACGTGACAATCGACATCGATGTCCTTGACCCAGGACATGCACCAGGCACAGGCACAGTGGACTGCGGCGGTATTACACCAAAAGAATTGCTTGCTTCTATCCATGCTATCGCAGGAAGCGATGTAAACGTGGTTGGCTTTGATTTAGTAGAAGTCGCACCAATTTACGACGTATCTGAAATGACAGCGAACACAGCAGCTAAGCTAATTCGTGAGATGATTTTAGGCTGGGTGAAATAACGAACCCTTGAGTAGAGGCTGGGACAAAACCCACCCCTAAATTAAAAAGCCTGTGAAATTTTACGATCAGTAAAATTTCACAGGCCATTTGTATTTAAACTCTCACTAAGCATAAGCTTCTATTTTTGCAGAAATAACAGCAGAACAAGAAATATAATTTACTAATTTTACATATATTGTTTTTGTTATAATGCTTCTAAAAAGAATAGCTAGATCTATTTTTCTGAAGGAGATAAAAAATGGGTAATTATTATTCGAGTATTACTTTGCGTATTTCTGAAGAAGATTTCCGATAGATGCTTTTGCAGAAAAATTAGCCATAAAATCAGCGGAAACCTATAAAAAAAGAGAGTCATGGCTAAGAAGAGCAATATCAGATATATAGCCATCTACAACTTGGAAGTTCAATATACACTCAAATAAAAGTGAAATTAAATACACTCACGAACAAATAGAAACTCTATTCCAAAAAGTATATCTACATGTAGACACAATTATTTCGTATCAACAGAAGTATAATTTAAATTGTGAAATAATCATTGGTGTGCAGTATGATGAGCATCAAACACGTGGTATTCATTTTGAGACCAAGCATATAGATTTTTTCCAAAAATAAACTCTTCTATCTGATATAGACATATACAACACGAATATTGAAGTATAAGATGAGCGCCAAACACCTGAGTACCAGAAGATTCTTGGATAAGTGGTTCCTCTAAACAGATGCACAAATGCTCATGACAAACAGTCGAAAAAGTTTGCAGTCTTGTTTGAAAGACGATATGAATATACCGAGAAGAAATACAAGCAAGTATAAATGTCCACTGAAGAGCATCACATGTTACAGAAGGAGCTGTACAAAAAAATACGTTAGAGCATCTTTCAAGGGATTTTTTATTATGTGATGTACCACAAGTCTGTAAAGTTGAAACTTAACAAGTAGCAGCATTTGAAGATTGTTAGATATATGATGAAGGCACTCACAATAAAACTGTGGGTGTTTTATTATGTTATCTAACAGTGCTAAAAGGTCATGAAATTAGGCATGTTTTAGCTATTCAATATTACTAGTGTCGCATTAAAATAACTCAACACCGATTTTAAATCCTAATTTTCTGTAATTTTATTTTCCCTCAAAAAAATCTTTTGTAATGGTTTGGCGGTAGTAAACCATCCAAAACCAAAATAAAGGACATACACATAGAGAAATTAATAGTTAAATTATCGCATTAATATATTGATAATTGAGAATATACTGATATTATTGAAGTAACTGGATTATTTTTTTAGTAAAGGAGAAATGATTTGAATTTCTTATTTTGAAACGTCAATTAACAAAGTATAAGCAATATAATTGTTAAATTATTTGAAGAAAATGATACTGTAAAGGTGGCGGGGAATTATTGTTATTGAAACGTTTTGCTTTTTGGTTACCAGTGTTGGCAGTAGTTAATTATATATTTGAGTTAATTGTGAATCCTATTAAAGATGTTGGTCTTGCTGTTGACCCCTTACTCTCTTTTATACTTATGAATATGGGGAATATTACATATGATCATGAAAATTTTAAGTTGTTATTTCCTGGTTTTCTCATACATTTTTCTTTATGGTTATTGTATGGTGTTCTGATTGATAAATTCATAAAGCAACTAATTTAGTGGTTAAAAAACAGAAAGTCTTAGAGAATTATGAACTACCTCGTAAAAGTAAAGGTTGAACAACGTATTCAAGCAGTCTAGCGATACTTAAATGAAGATGAATCTATAATTGAAATTGCAGAAGGTATCGAAGTGACGAGTAGAGTTGTAAGGGAATGAGTTCGCCGCTATCAAAAAATAGTGTAGCGACTTTCTTAAAATTCTATACAAACTACTCAGCTGACTATAAAATGAATGTACTAAATTATATGAACAAGACAGGTTTATCTTCAGTTGATACAGTTGCTCACTTTAACATTTCATCCTTGGTTTGCTTCAGAGTTGGAAATTAAAATTTGAAGTTGGTGGTTAGGATGCTCTTGTTTCCAAGAAAAAGGGGCGTTTATCTATGAAAACAGAAACAAAAAGAACAACGAAATCAATATCAACTGAAGGGGCTGTTGAGGCGTTAACAGCACGTATTAAATAATTAGAAATGGAGAACGCATACTTAAAAAGGTTGAATATTTTAGTTCAAATGCATGAAAAATTACCAACCAAATTAAAGCGCAAGTAATTTACGAACTAAAGGAAATTTATGAAGTGGTGGAATTAATCAAAGTCGCTGATATTCTACGTAGTACATATTATTATTGGGAAAAGCGTTTGAATCGTACTGATAAATATGCTGATATTACAATCACAAACGAATGAATGCAAAATTAAAAGACCTAAGCTGGGTGGAGTACCAAACTCAGGTCTTAGAAGTTGATTAGCTAAATATGTTTAACTTTTTTGGGTCAGATTATTAAGGGCCTCTGTTTTCTATTTTATTGAAGCCTGATACTAATGTTATCACTATCTGATTTAATTGAATCTGGGAGTACAAAAATAGGAGCGTTTAACCCACCACCACCAATATGTTTAAAAGTTGAAATATCTACTGATGCGCCGAATTGATAGGCTTGCCAAACAAATTTTGAACAGTAATTTGCAGAAATAACACTTAAATTTCCATTAAAAGAATAGTGGCTAATGTTATTTAGATTATTTGTAGCCCATTGAGCAGCTTGATATCTTTGGGCTGCAGTTGCATTTAGAGGTTTTATAAGATAAATATCGTCAAATTGATTGAAATACGATTGTACAGATTGGGATGCTCTTGGAGTAAGCGGTAGCGTGTGTTTAACTTGGAAGTCTGTGCCTACTATAGCAATATGACCTGCATAGAATGTTGCTATGCTTTTATTAGAATATAGAATATCACCTGATTGTATTAATGTTGAAGTACCAGGATAGTATGCAGAAGAGTATGGTGAAAATTGTTCTTTAGATGGTAATAGCTCCTCAACATCAGACGGAGAAAATTCTCCAAATTCAGGTGATAGATTTTCTATTTTGACTTCTTTAAATTCAAATTTTGATAAATCTACTTCAGATTTAGGGTTTGATAATTCTGCTGAAGCAAGGACTGAAAATCCAGAAAATACTACAAAACAGATAAATGAAAAGACAAGAAGTTTAATTAATTTCATTGTTAAAGCCTCCTTTGTTGTATTTAATTAGTATGATAACACGATGCGAATGTCGTATTTTGTAAAAATAAGGAGGTATATATTTTTTTTGATAGAATTGGATATGGTATGTGAAAGGTAGCAAAATAATGAGTTAGATAGATTTTATGTATTATGTTGAAGTAAGTTTTAGATTCAGAAAATTTAATGAGAATTGTTAAAATTCTTTATCAAATGACGAAATAATACAGTGTTAAATCCAGGATTTATTAACTATTAATTAAAAAATCGAATTGACACGATGTTTATTCGACCTTTCATTACTTAGTATTTTGATGTTGGGTGGTAGCCCGTTTACGGAATTTATACAAGAAATACAACAAATGAATAACCAATAGTGATATATAAAATTGAAGCAATAAGTCCCAATCTGTTAAAACTCAACCATTCCTACACACATGTCCACCTATTTTTATTAGCTCCTATTCAGCCCTAATACAAGGCTATTCTATGCAGTAATTTGCACAATACAAAGTGGGGCGAAATTCTTAAACTACTGATATATCAACGGTTTATCAGTCTATCATGTTCACCTTACAATCTAACCATATTAGGCTGGGTGAAATAAGATCTAAAATAAAAACAGGGCGTGATTCCTAATAGATGTAGAATCAGCCCTGTTTTATTATTTGCTTCAGTGCATTTTAAAGTTGATTGCCTGTCGTTAATATCTCTCAATTTTTATTGCTATATTTTCTTCGCTAATTGTTACGTTCTCTGTTTCAGAAACTTTTTTTATAGCATCTCCAACTATTTGTTGAATTAGCGTATCATCAACTTTTGCATCCTTTGGAAAACCGACGGATACATCAATATTTCCTTGGCTAGTGCCATGACCTAGCATGATGGCTATAGACTCCCGATCAACTTTCGTTTTTTCTATAATTGATGCTATTATTTCGTTATTTAATTCTGATAATAATTCTCCATGTTCACTTTCTGCTACATTTTGTTCATTTTCTATTACTTGAACCTGCTCTTCGTTCTTGTTATTACATCCAACTAATAAAGCTGAAAGCAATAAAATTCCTGGAATTATAGCTTTTTTTAGCATCTCTACTTCTCCTTTTAAAAATAAATTGTACATTCTGTAATTTCGACGGGGTTGATTGGTAAAGGTTTCAATTTAAAGCATAATCTTGTGCACCTCACCTACTATATTAGGCTAGGTAAAATATAAAAAATTTTAGCTATTCTCGTTTTTTTAACTAAATTTTAACCTCCGTATTTTATAATGAGCCCACTAATGTTGAGGAGGGTGAAGTAATGCTAGCAGCAACAGTACAGCATAAGTATACAGGTGAGCAAATTACGTTTATTGAGACAGCCGCCGCTACAAATGGAGAGCATTTACTAATTGAGGTGACATTGCCTCCATTGGGAGAGGGACCTCCGCTACATTGTCATGATGAGTTTGTGGAAAAGTTTATCGTTTTGGAAGGCATATTAACTGTTACAGTTGGGGAGCGAAATTATATTTTGGGAAAGGGGCAATCAATTACTGCTGATAAAGGCATAGCGCATACATTTAATAATAATCACCATGAAGATGTACGCTTTCAAGTAAAATTAACACCACCATCGCAATTCGAGGAGTCTGTCCGCATTCATTATGGATTAATGGATGATGGGCTAACGAATGAGCAAGGTGTACCGAAAAGCCTTTTCCATCTAGCTTTAATTTTAAAATTGCAAAATACATTGATAGCTGGCAAATCATTGCGTGTACAAAGAGGGTTGTTTAGCGCACTAGTAGGTATAGGAAGGTTATTGAATAAATATCGCAATTTAGAGAAATACATAGGACAAAAAATATAAACTTTAGGGTGTTGGGAGAGTACAATCTTTCTCAACACCCTTTTTGTTATTTCCTTGCCTAAACACTAAAAAACATCCTATAATAATAAGGTTATAGTCATTTATAAAAAAGGAGTGTACCGCCCATGCAGGATGTAGGAACAAAAGTAAAAATTAAGCTTGTGTCATCCATTATCCCAACAGATGGGGAGCTCGAAACGTATGAAATGTGGCTGCAAGGCTCCTATGTGGAAAAGGCAGGAAGCTACTATTTACGCTATGAAGAAGTACAGGAAGAAGCACATATTCGAACAACAGTGAAGCTAGCAAATGGACAGGCTTTTATTTTGCGTGGAGGCGATGTTAATATGCGTTTGCCACTTAATATGGAGCAAAAGGAAAATGGGCATTATGAAAGCATCTATGGTACACTGCCGCTCGTTACAAAAACATATGCTTTAGCATTTGAACCAAATGAGGAATGTATTCAAGGTCAGTTTATTGCACATTATGATTTAATCGTCAGTGGTGCAGTGGCGGGCAATTATAAATTAGAAATTTATTATACGGAGGTACAATAATGAACGCGGTTGAGCAATTACAACAAACGATTAAAGAGGCATTAGCACATGCGGTGACGAAAGCCCAGCTAATCGAAGAAGGCACGGAATTAAAAATTCATTTAGAAACACCAAAGGATAAAGCTAATGGGGATTTTGCAACAAATATTGCCATGCAGCTGACGAAGCTTGCGAAAAAACCACCGCGCGCAATTGCAGAAGCAATTATTGAAAACATTGATTTAGCTGCGGCCAATATTGAGAAAATCGATATTGCGGGTCCAGGCTTCATTAATATTACAGTGCGCAAAGATCTTTTAACAGGTGTTGTCAAAACAGTGCTTGAACAGGGAGACGCATATGGTCGCTCAACGACTGGTGCGGGTGAAAAAGTGCAAGTGGAGTTCGTATCAGCCAATCCAACAGGTGATTTGCATTTAGGACATGCGCGTGGGGCATCTGTTGGCGATTCATTATGTAACGTATTAGATTTCGCAGGCTATACAGTGTCACGTGAATATTATATTAATGATGCGGGCAATCAAATTAATAACTTAGCCTATTCATTAGAGGCTCGTTACAAGCAAGCATTAGGTATGGAGGCAGAAATGCCTGAGGATGGCTACCATGGTCCTGATATTATTGCCATTGCAGGTAAATTGGCTGAAGAATATGGTGCTAGTATTTTAGAAAAATCTGATGAAGAACGCTTCAAATTTTTCCGTCAGCATGGCTTACAGCTAGAGCTTGAAAAATTACAAAACGATTTGAAAAACTTCCGCGTTGAGTTTGATGTATGGTATTCAGAAACATCGCTATATGAAAACGGTAAAATCGAAGTGGCATTAGATAAATTACGAGCGAATGGTCACGTTTTTGAAGAAGAAGGAGCAACTTGGTTCCGCTCGACAACATTTGGTGATGACAAAGATCGCGTATTAATCAAAAACGATGGCTCATTCACATATTTAACACCAGATATTGCCTACCACGAAGATAAAATTGTACGAGGCTTTGATAAGCTCATCAATATTTGGGGCGCTGACCACCACGGCTATATTCCTCGTATGAAGGCAGCAATTGAGGCACTTGGCTATGCGCGTGATACATTAGAAGTAGAAATCATTCAAATGGTACAGCTTTATAAAAATGGCGAGAAATTTAAAATGTCAAAGCGTACAGGTAATGCAGTAACAATGCGTGAGCTTGTAGAAGAAGTTGGCTTAGACGCAGTGCGTTACTTCTTTGTGAAAACGGCAGGCGATTCACATATGGACTTTGACCTTGATTTAGCGGTATCGCAATCAAATGAAAACCCAGTGTATTATGCGCAATATGCACATGCACGTATTTGCTCAATCGTCCGTCAAGCAGAGGAGCAAGGCTTCCACGCAAGCATGGAAAATCTACAGCTATTAACAGCTGAAAAAGAAGTGGATGTATTGAAAAAAATCGGTGCATTCCCACAGGTTGTAGCAGATGCAGCACAGCATCGTACACCGCACCGTATTGCAAACTACATTCAGGAGCTAGCAGCAGCATTCCATAGTTTCTACAATGCAGAAAAAGTAATCAATGTAGAGGACAAGCAATTAACGGAGGCACGTCTTGCATTAATTACAGCTGTACGTACAACATTAGCGAATGCTTTAAAGCTAATCGGCGTAAGCGCACCAGAAAGAATGTAATGAAAATAAAAGCTGAGGATGTCTAACATAGGCATCCTCAGCTTTTTAATGCTTCAAAGCCGTATCATACTTTAGGGATGCTGAATAAAATGCATAAAGCCTATTAAAAAACTAGGAATGAAAGATTGACTTCCATTTCTACACAACGTACAATCAATTTCAATATCATTGGAAATTCAGAGGGGGCCGCTATTTTGAATAAACAGCTTTTCATTAAAACAGTAGCACAGCGAGAGTGGTTACAGAAAATCGCTACGCTTGAGGAGTCATTTAAAAGTCGGTCACAGCAAATTGATGAGCTATCAAGTTTTCCACATGAAAATATTCATGCATTGAGGGAGATAGGTTATACGAAAATTACTTTACCAAAGCAGTTAGGTGGGGAAGGCTTCAATATTTACGATGCCATTTTATTACATGAAACGCTGGCAAGCTATGATGCAAGTACAGCTCTAACAATCGGGTGGACCTTATTAACGGTAGGCGATTTGTTTGAGCAAGAGGGATGGGAGCCAGCGAAGCTACAAAGCTTTGCACAGGAAGTAGCAAAGGGAGCAATTATTAATCGGGCAGTGAGTGAGTTTGCAATGGGTAGCCCAACGCGCGGCGGTAAGCCGCTAACAACGGCGAAAAAAACAGCATCAGGCTGGTTAATTAATGGTCGTAAAAATTACACAACTGGGGCACCAGAGCTTGATTATTTTTTAACATCCGCTTGGATAGAAGATGAAGAGAAGATTGGTTTTTTCCTTATTCCGCATGATGTGAAGGGTGTTTCTATAGATGAAACATGGGATGTCATTGCGATGCGTGGTACAGGTAGCCATGATTTAGTATTACAAAATGTTGAGCTTCAGCCATCTGATTTGGTTGAAATTCCAAGCTATTCTACAGGCTTTAGAGTAAATGGATGGAGCTTGCTTGTTCCTGCTACATATTTAGGAATCGCACAAGCTGCACGTGATTACGCAGTGCACTTTGCTACAACACATAAACCAAACAGCTTAAAAGGACCTATAAGCGATTTGCCCAATGTGCAAGCACTCATTGGAGAAATGGATTTAGCCCTTGCGACAGCAAGATTTACATTATATGGCGCAGCCGAGGCTTATGCAGATCCAGCACGTAAAAAGCTTGTACAGCATGAGCTCAATATTGCTAAACATGTAGTAACAAACAATGCACTACAAATTGTTGACAAGGCAATGCGATTAGTTGGTGCAAAAAGCTTACAGCGCAATAATCCACTTCAGCGTTATTATCGCGATGTAAGGGCAGGCTTGCACAATCCACCGATGGACGATATGACAATAAAAAAATTAGCAGAAACAGCGATTAATCAAATATAGAGAAGAAAGAATTTGCCTTGAGTATAACTATCATATTTAACCTATACACAATCTCAATATTTCCGTTATAATTGTAATGGAGACATTGAGATTTTTCATTGTCAATAAGTTCATAATGTAGTACGTAAGGTTCCTTGCAGCGAGCAAGGAGTAAAAGGGAAGTTAGTGAAAATCTGACGCGGTCCCGCCACTGTAAATGCTAGTTTCTAGCAATATGCCACTGATTTTTTGGGAAGGCGCTAGAAACGTTTGATGCATAAGCCAGGAGACCTGCCTTCGTATAACGCCAATGACAGCCTACGAGGATAGGATGGCAACGCTTTTTTGAGCGTCCATTTATTATCTCTCGTCTATGTCGAGGGATTTTTTATTTGCATTTTTTATATGTTGAATTGAAATAAACCTTTGGTAAATAGTACAAGTTTTGAACTGGAGACAATGATACTTCAGAGTATATTTTAGGAGGAAGTTCAAATGAAGAAGTTTTGGTCAATTTTTATGGCAATGCTGTTGGCAACAGGCTTGCTTGCGGCATGTGGACAAGATGATAAGGAGCCACAAACACAGGATGAGACAAAGGTAGAGAGCCAAGAGGAAGTAGCGGCATTTCCTGTAACGGTAGCCGATTCTTTAGGGAGAGAAATTACATTAGAGAAGGCCCCTGAGAAAATCGTCTCGTTAATTCCATCAAATACGGAGATTTTATTTGCTTTAGGTTTAGGAAATGAAGTAGTTGCTGTGACAGATAACGATGATTATCCACCAGAAGTAGCAGACAAAGAAAAGGTTGGCGGCTATGAATTAGATATTGAAAAAGTTATTTCATTACAGCCTGATATCGTTTTTGCACATGGCATGAATACAGAGCAAGCAGCGGTAGAGCAATTAGAGGCAGCTGGAGTGACAGTGTTCGTTGTGAAAAATGCTTCAACATTTGAAGAGACTTATACAACAATACAGGAAATCGGCAAGCTAACAGGCAAAGTAGAAGAGGCACAAAAGATTGAAGAGGCTATACAAACGAAATTAGCTGAGCTTCAAGCAAAAGTAGAAGGACAAGAAGAAAAATCAGCTTTTGTTGTCGTTGGAGCAACACCTGATATTTATGCAGTTGGTCAAAATACATTTATGAATGAAATGCTACAGACGATCAATGTGAAAAATGCTGTTGAAGCAGATGGCTGGCCAATGTACAGTGCAGAGGATTTTGTTGCAAGCAACCCTAGCACAATTCTTGTAACATATGCTGATGATGTGAATACAATTTTAAATAATCCAGCATTTGCTGAAATGGACGCTGTGAAAAATGGTGCAGTTTATGCAATCGATGATGCTACAACAAATCGTCAAGGTCCACGTATTGCAGATGGCGTTGAGTCAATTGCAAAAGCTATTTATCCAGATTTGTTTAAATAAAAATTTGTAGCGCTCATTAACAAAGGGGGCGTTTCCACTGAGCCAAAATAAAAAAAGCGTAATAGCATATAGTATATCGATTGCATTACTGCTGATTAGTATATGGTTAGGGATAGCGGTAGGTTCAGTGAACATACCGCTATCTACTTTATGGAATAAAGAGGCTGATCCTACAGCGTACAGCATTTTATGGAATATCCGCATGCCTCGTGTCGTGCTTGCGGCGCTTGTTGGCGCATCTCTAGCTATTGCTGGTGCGGCGTTCCAAGGTTTATTGAAAAATCCGTTGGCAGATCCGTATACGCTCGGTATTTCGTCTGGTGCATCAGTTGGTGCGGTCGCTACCATTTATTTTTCAATTTCGCTACCAATGCTTGGGATTTTTACATTGCCAATCTTTAGCATGATTGGTGCGGCAATTACAATGATTATTGTCATGACCTTTGCACGCTTTGTGGATAAAACGATGAAAATGGAAACGCTTATTTTAACAGGCGTTATTTTCAGCTCCTTTTTAGGCTCCTGTATTTCATTAATGATTGCCTTAACAGGAGAGCAGCTGCGTATGATTATGGGTTGGTTGCTAGGCAGTGTATCGATGCGTGGTTGGCCATATGTACAAATGGTTTTGCCATTTGTCCTTATTGGTGTGCTATTGATTTGGCTGAATCGTCGTGAGCTAAATGCGATGATTTATGGTGAAGAGCGTGCCAAGCATTTAGGTGTCGATGTGAAACGCAGTAAATATGTAATTTTAGCAGGTGGCTCTATCCTAGCAGGTGCAGCTGTTGCTGTTTCAGGCACAATCGGCTTCGTCGGGCTTGTCGTACCACATATGGTGAGATTGATTGTTGGGGCAGACCATCGAGTACTGTTAATTTTATCATTTATTAATGGAGCTAGTTTGCTCATTATTTGCGATTTAGTTGCACGTACAATTATTGCACCAACAGAGCTGCCAATAGGTGTCATCACAGCATTTATCGGTGCACCCATTTTTGCTTATATTTTTTACAAACAACGTAGAAAAGGGGGAGCATAATGCTAAAAGTGGAGCATATTTCTGGCGGCTACGGCACTACACCGGTTATTCAGGATGTGTCATTTACAGTGCCAAAAGGGAAAATTGTTGGCATTCTTGGGCCGAATGGTAGTGGGAAATCTACATTACTAAAAGTTATTAGTGGTGTTCTTCCTGCAACAGGTGGTCGTGTGTTAATTGATGACAAGGAAATTGGTACATATTCCACGAAGGAGCTAGCCAAAAAGATGGCAGTGCTGCCACAGCTACATGCGAATGCTTTTTCAAACTCTGTGCGTGATGCGGTGTCACTTGGACGTTATCCACATCAATCTAGCTTTTTTTCTAGCTGGTCAGAGCAGGATGAACACGCTGTACAAACGGCGATGCAGCAAACAGGTGTCCAGCACTATGAGCATGCTTATTTAGAGTATTTATCGGGTGGCGAGCAGCAGCGTACATTTATCGCACAGGCTTTGGCACAATGTGCAGGACTATTACTATTAGATGAGCCGACAAATCATCTAGATATTGCACACCAACAGCAAATACTAGATATGATTCGTAAGGAAGCATTAGAATGTGAATTAACAGTGGTCTCTGTTTTTCATGATATGAACTTAGCCTCCTTATATTGCGATGAGCTTTTGTTAATGGAAAAGGGGCAAGTGAAGGCTTTCGGTAAACCGCATGAAGTGCTGCTCGAAGCGCAAATCGCGGATGTCTATGGAGCTAAGGTAGCGACATATGCTCATCCACAGTTACCAAAGCCACAAGTAACACAGCTACCAAGGATGACCCGTGAGAATTTATTTGCACCTGTTACAAAAAAGCATTTTATGCTTACAGATAACTACGTACAATTTCAAGCAGATGCACCGTTAAAGGTAGTTTCATCAGCTGTTTATAATGCAGGAATGGGCTGGTATACAACATTCCTTAATCGAACGGTGGAGCCTACTTATCCAATTGAAAATGTCAAAGAGGAAACACAAGCATTTTTAGCGGCAAGTGGCTTTGTACCAACAAATACCGTGATCATGATGACAGCGATTGCAGCACAAAATGCTATTATTGAATCATACGCTGATGGGCTCGTTATTGTAGCAGTAACTGCTGGTGTTCACCATGCTGTTGATGTCACGCGCACATATGAGGAAGAGCAATCACCACATATTGGCACGATTAATACATGGGTTATTATTAATGGCAAGCTGTCAGATGAAGCCTTTTATCAAGCGATGATTACAGCAACAGAGGCTAAAACAAAGGCGCTTGCAGAGGAAAATGTACGCGATGCAAGGACGGGTACGATTGCAACAGGTACAAGTACGGATAGTTTATTGATTGCGGCAACACAAATAGGGGAAGAAATGCCTTATGCTGGTCCAATTACTACAGTAGGCAAATGGATTGGTCGAGGCGTTTTTGAAGCAACTGCAAAGGCAATTGCCGAATATAAAAAGAGAGGATGAGGGAAATGAAGCTTTACACAAAAAAAGGTGATACAGGGAAAACGAGCATTATCGGACGTCGCGTTGATAAGGACGATTTGCGCGTAGAAGCATACGGCACAATGGATGAGCTAAATTCAGTAATCGGCAAAGCGATGACAGAGCTAGATAAAGGGCTATTCCAAGATATTTTAGCGGATTTAGAAAGCATTCAACATGAGCTGTTTGATGGCGGTGGCGATTTAGCGAATGTTATGAAAGAGCGCGTTTATAAGTTAACAGAAGCACCAATTGAAGCGATGGAGGCACGCATTGATGCATTAGCAGACGAAGCGCCACCATTGAAGCGTTTTATTTTACCTGGTGGCACACCAGCGGCAGCGACATTGCATATTGCACGTACAGTAGCTCGCCGAGCAGAGCGTCAAACGGTTACCTTAATGAAGGCGGACGATGATGTTTCACCAGTAGTACAAAAATATTTAAATCGTCTATCAGACTATTTATTTGCAGCAGCACGTGTAGCGAATGCAAGAGTAAACGTTGCAGATATCGAATATGTGCGTAGTGCGGATGTATTTAAATAAAAGACTTGGAGGAAGCAGACTTTTTGCTTCCTTTTTTGTTGTAAACGTGGAATAAAACCCCGAAAACGTGGAATAAATCTCTAAAAACATGGAATAAACTCGAAAAAACATGGAATAAACCTGAAATTGTGTTGACTGAATGTTCATTCATAATTTACAATGTGACATATAAACAATTACATTTTATAATGGGAGAAAGCTTACAAAGGGGTTTACGAATATAGGTATTCATGAGGGGGAGAAACAATGAGCACATTGTTAATTGTGAATTGGGTCGCGTTTATCGCAGTAGTGCTGTATGGGGCAGGGCTATTTGTGTATTTATTAAAAACGCGCTATGAATTCATCAGACTAGGGAAGAAAGAAGAGTTTAACCAAAAGCTATCTGATCGAATTAGCGACATTGTTGAAAAAGTGTTTGGACAATCCAAGCTGTTAAAAGATAAAAAAATGGGTATCGTCCATGTTATGTTTTTCTATGGCTTTTTACTCGTTCAGCTTGGTGCGATTGATTTAATTTGGAAAGGGTTAAAGCCAGGTTCACATTTGCCATTTGGCCCGCTTTATCCGTTCTTTACATTTTTCCAAGAAATCGTCGCATTAACGATTTTAGTAGCGGTTGTTATTGCATTTTATCGACGCTATGTTGAAAAGCTTGTTCGCTTAAAGCGTGGCTTAAAAAACGGGCTTGTATTAATTTTCATTGGTGGCTTAATGATCTCGACACTCGTTGCCAATGGAATGGGCTTAATTTGGCATGAGCATGGCTTAACAGGTGCAGAGCCAGTAGCATCAAGCATCGCCTTTGTTTTTGGCTTCTTGTCACCAAAAATTGCAGCAGCTATTTTTTATGTAGCATGGTGGGTGCATTTATTAATTTTATTAACGTTCTTAGTATATGTACCACAATCAAAGCATTTCCACTTGATTACAAGTATTTTCAATGTTTTCTTAAACCGTCAAGAGCGCATGGGGACACTTCGTCCAATCGACTTCTCAGCACTTGAGGAAGCAGAGGATGAAGATGAAATGCCAACGCTTGGGGTAGGGAAAATTCAAGACTTTACACAGAAGCAATTAATCGACCTTTATGCATGTGTAGAATGTGGGCGTTGTACGAATATGTGTCCAGCAACAGGTACAGGGAAAATGCTGTCGCCGATGGACTTAATCGTCAAATTGCGTGATCATTTAACATTTACAGGTGCGGTTGTTACGAAGCAAAAGCCTTGGGTGCCATACCAAATGTTTAAAAATACACAGGGGAATCAATTAGCGATGGCTGCTGGTGCAGAGGGAGCTGTAATTGAAGATATTTATAGCCCATCATTAATCGGTGATGTTATTACAGAGGAAGAAATTTGGGCTTGTACAACTTGTCGTAACTGTGAGGATCAATGTCCGGTAATGAACGAGCATGTTGATAAAATTATTGATTTACGCCGTTATTTAACGATGACAGAAGGAAAAGTGAATCCAGATGCACAGCGCGCGATGACAAATATCGAACGTCAAGGTAATCCATGGGGCTTAAACCGTAAAGAAAAAGAAAACTGGCGTGAGCTTGATTCATCGGTTGCAATTCCAACTGTAAAGGAATTGAAAAAATCAGGTGAGGAAATGGAATATTTATTCTGGGTAGGCTCAATGGGCTCATTCGACAATCGTTCACAAAAAATTGCACTAGCATTTGCACGTTTAATGAATGAGGCAGGCGTGAAGTTTGCGATTTTAGGAAATAAAGAGAAGAATTCTGGTGACACACCACGTCGTCTAGGAAATGAATTTTTATTCCAAGAGCTTGCAACAGCTAATATTGATGAGTTTGAGAAAAACGATGTGAAGAAAATTGTCACAATCGACCCACACGCATACAATATTTTTAAAAATGAATATAAGGATTTTGGCTGGAATGGTGAAGTATTGCACCATACTGAGCTGCTATATGATTTAGTTCAGCAAGGTCGCTTAATTATGAATCACCGTGTTGAGGAAACAATCGTCTTCCATGATTCTTGTTACTTAGGTCGTTATAATGATGTTTATGACCCACCACGTGAAATTTTAAAAGGCATCGCAGGTGTGAAGCTTGTTGAAATGGAACGTAACCGCGAAACAGGTATGTGCTGTGGTGCTGGTGGCGGTCTAATGTGGATGGAAGAGCATGTCGGTAACCGTATCAATGTTGCACGTACAGAGCAAGCATTGGCTACAGAGGCATCCGTTATTTCATCAGGCTGTCCTTACTGCTTAACAATGCTATCAGACGGTACAAAGGCGAAGGAAGTTGAAGATACAGTTGGCACATTTGACATTGCAGAGATTTTAGAGCGTGCTGTCTTCGGCGACAAAGTAGTTGAAGTGCCTGAGGAAGAAGCAACAGAGGAAACAGTCATTGAACAAGTGGTTGCAACAGAAGACACAGTTACTGAACAAACAGAAAAGAAAGAATAAAAATTAATGAAGCGCAAGAAATCAACATTTTGAAAATAGATTTCTTGCGTTTTCTTATTTTAACGGGCGGATTGTAACCTTTATTCTAGGAACCTCGCTCAAAAATTTAGAAAACAATAATTGAAAATCAACATGCTTTCTAGTAAACTTTGAACTAATAGTACAAATCAATATTTTTTTACAATACAACTGAGCGAGCGTTCAGTCAAAACTAAACAAGGGGTGTTTATTTTGAATAGAACAGTAATTTTAGATGGTGCACGTACGGCATTTGGTAAGTTTGGGGGAGGCTTAGCAAGCTTGCAGGCGAGCGATTTAGGTGGCGCTGCAATTAAAGCGGCATTGGAAAGAGCAAATATCGAGCCAGCAAATGTTGGGGAAGTCATTATGGGAACGGTACTACAAGCAGGGCAAGGGCAAATTCCTTCACGTCAAGCTGCAACGAAGGCTGGTATTCCATGGAATGTTAAAACAGAAACAATTAATAAAGTATGTGCATCAGGTATGCGCAGTGTAACTTTGGCTGATCAGCTAATTCGATTAGGGGACGAAGAGGTGATTGTGGCAGGTGGTATGGAGTCGATGTCCAATGCACCGTACTATTTACCAAAGGGACGCTTTGGTTTACGAATGGGCGATGCACAGCTTGTTGATGGCATGATTTACGACGGCTTGTCTTGTGCCTTTGATCCACAGCGTGTACATATGGGGACATATGGTAATCAAACGGCTGAAAGCTTTGATTTGACACGTGAAAAGCAGGATGAATGGGCGTTACGTAGCCATCAGCTAGCATTGAAGGCAATGGAAGAAGGTAAGCTAGCAGAGGAAATTATCGCAGTTGAAATTCCGCAGCGTAAAGGTGAGCCGATTGTGATTAACAAAGACGAAGCGCCACGAGCTAGCACAACTTTGGAAGCGCTATCAACGTTAAAGTCAGCATTTAGCAAGGATGGCACAATTACAGCAGGGAATGCGCCAGGCGTGAATGATGGGGCATGTGCACTTGTTTGTATGAGTGAAGAGCGAGCGAAGCAAGAAAATCGCAAGCCGCTTGCAACGATTATCGGGCATGCGGAAGTTGGTGTGGAGCCACAAAACTTCCCACAAACACCGGGTCTTGTTATTCAAAAACTGCTTGAAAAAACAGGGAAAACATTAGCGGATATTGATTTGTTTGAAATCAATGAGGCATTCGCAGCAGTTGCATTAGCGAGCAGTAAAATTGCAGGACTTGATGATAGCAAAGTCAACGTTAATGGTGGAGCGGTTGCGTTAGGTCATCCAATTGGAGCAAGCGGTGCACGCATTATTTTAACGTTAGCATATGAATTACGTCGTCGCGGTGGCGGTATTGGCATTGCTGCAATTTGTTCAGGTGGCGGCCAAGGGGATGCAATTATGATCGAAGTGGGGGCAGAAGGATGATTCAAAAGGTAATGGTCATCGGTGCAGGACAAATGGGCTCAGGCATTGCGCAAGTTTGTGCACAAGCAGGCTATACAGTTGTACTGAACGATATGAAAGAGGAATTTTTTCAGCGCGGCATAGGGGTTATTACAAAAAACTTAACACGTGATGTAGAAAAGGGACGGAAAACAGAGGAAGAAAAACAAGCGATTTTAGAGCGTATTACGATGTCGCTTGATTTGCAGGACGCAAAGGATGTAGACATTGTCATTGAAGCAGCTGTGGAGAATATGGAAGTGAAGCAATCGATTTTCAAACAACTCGACACGATTGCACCGAAGCATGCTATTTTGGCAACAAATACATCGAGCTTACCGATTACCGAAATTGCGGCGGTAACAACACGACCAGAGCAAGTAATCGGCATGCACTTTATGAATCCAGTGCCTGTGATGAAGCTTGTTGAAATTATTCGTGGGCTTGCGACAGCGGATGAGGTGTATAAAGCGGTGGAAGAAATGACGTTGAAGCTATCAAAAACACCTGTTGAAGTAAATGATTTCCCAGGCTTTATTTCGAATCGTATTTTAATGCCAATGATTAATGAGGCGATTTATGCGCTATATGAAGGTGTAGCCTCAAAAGAAGCGATTGATGATGTCATGAAAATGGGGATGAATCATCCGATGGGGCCATTAACATTAGCAGACTTTATCGGCTTAGACACATGCTTATACATTATGGAAATTTTACATGAAGGCTTTGGTGACAGTAAATATCGCCCTTGCCCACTGTTACGCAAATACGTGGCAGCAGGCTGGTTAGGTAAAAAATCAGGGCGAGGCTTTTACGTATATAACTAGGAGGAAGACACGATGGAATTACGTTTTACAGAAGAACAGCAAATGATGCGCAATATGGTCAAGGATTTTGCTGAGAGCGAGATTGCACCATTTATTGACCGCATGGAAGCGGGCGAGTTTCCGCGCGAAATTTTAAAGAAAATGGGCGAGCTTGGCTTAATGGGCATTACAACACCTGAGCAATATGGTGGCTCAGAGATGGACTTTACATCGTATATTTTAGCGATTAATGAATTGTCTAAAGTGAGTGCGGTTGTTGGTGTCATCTTGTCTGTTCATACATCTGTCGGTACGAATCCAATTCTTTATTTCGGCAATGAAGCACAAAAAGAGAAATATGTTTCAAGGCTAGCGACTGGCGAATATTTAGGGGCATTTTGTTTAACAGAGCCAAATTCAGGTAGCGATGCAGGCTCGTTAAAATCACGTGCTGTAAAAGAGGGCGACCATTATAAAATTAATGGCTCGAAAGTGTTTATTACAAACGGTGGCGAAGCGGATGTTTACATCGTTTTTGCAAGCACAAATCCAGAATTAGGCTCACGAGGCATTTCAGCATTTATCGTAGAAAAGGATACGCCGGGGTTAATTATCGGTAAAGATGAGCATAAAATGGGCTTGCATGGCTCACGTACAGTACAGCTAACATTTGATAATATGCTAGTGCCAGCAGAAAACCTGCTAGGCAACGAAGGGGAAGGCTTTAAAATTGCGATGGCTAACTTGGATGTTGGACGTATTGGCATCGCAGCACAAGCATTAGGTATTGCAGAGGCAGCACTAGAGGCAGCAGCGGCTTATGCGAAGGAGCGTGTGCAATTCGGCAAACCGATTGCAGCACAGCAAGGTATTGGCTTCAAGCTTGCAGATATGGCAACAGCAGTAGAGGCGGCGAAGCTACTCGTTTATCGTGCGGCAGATTTACGCTCAAAAGGCTTACCATGTGGTAAGGAAGCTTCAATGGCAAAGCTATTTGCCTCTAAAACAGCAGTGCAGGTGGCAATTGACGCGGTACAAGTATTTGGTGGCTATGGCTACACAGAGGACTATCCTGTGGAACGTTATTTCCGCGATGCAAAGGTAACGGAAATTTATGAAGGCACGAGTGAAATTCAACGTATCGTTATCGGAAAAAATTTATTAAAGTAAGGGGATTAACGAAATGAACTTTCAACTATCAGAAGAGCATGAGCAATTACGTGAAATGATTCGCGATTTTGCGATTAATGAAGTAGCACCAACAGCGGCAGAGCGCGATGAAAATGAAGAGTTTAGCCGTGAGATTTTCGATAAAATGGCGGAGCTAGGCTTAACAGGTATTCCATGGCCTGAAGAATATGGTGGTGCAGGCTTTGACTATCTTGCGTACTGTATCGCAGTAGAGGAGCTTTCACGCGTATGTGCATCAACAGGGGTAACATTATCAGCACATACATCATTAGCAGGCTGGCCGATTTATAAGTTCGGCTCAGAGGAGCAAAAGCAAAAATATCTTCGCCCAATGGCTGAAGGCAAGAAAATTGGTGCGTATGGCTTAACAGAGCCAGGCTCAGGCTCTGATGCGGGTGGTATGAAGACATATGCAAAATTAGATGGCGATGACTATGTGTTAAATGGTTCTAAAATTTTTATCACAAATGGTGGCGTAGCTGACATTTATGTGGTCTTTGCTGTAACAGATCCAGAAGCAAAGCATGGTACAACAGCATTTATCGTAGAAGCAGATATGCCAGGCTTCTCTGTAGGGAAGAAAGAGAAAAAACTAGGTATTCGTTCATCACCAACGACAGAAATTATTTTCGAAAATTGCCGCGTACCAAAAGAAAATATTTTAGGCGAGCTTGGGCAAGGCTTTGTGATTGCGATGAAAACGTTAGATGGTGGACGTAATGGAATTGCAGCACAAGCGGTTGGTATCGCACAAGGTGCATTAGATGCAGCGGTGGAATATGCGAAGGAGCGCGTGCAATTCGGTAAGCCGATTGCGGCAAATCAAGGCGTGTCATTTAAAATAGCAGATATGGCAACAGCGGTAGAGGCATCGCGCTTATTAACATACCAAGCAGCATGGTTAGAATCGAATGATTTGCCATATGGGCAAGCGTCAGCAATGGCAAAATTAATGGCAGGCGACACAGCGATGAATGTGACAACGGAAGCAGTGCAAATTTTTGGTGGCTATGGCTACACGAAAGACTATCCTGTAGAACGCTTTATGCGCGACGCAAAAATTACACAAATTTACGAAGGTACACAGGAAATTCAGCGCCTCGTAATTTCGCGTAATTTAACGAAGTAATCTATGAAAGAAAGCAAAGAAAAACTGCAAGTTGAAACGACTGTAAAAGATGCACAGCTTATTGAGTTTCGCCGCCAGCAAATTATTAATGCAGCTATCGTGCTGTTTAAAGAAAAAGGCTTTCATCGAGCGACAACGCGTGAAATAGCGAAGGTGGCAGGCTTTAGTATCGGCACATTGTATGAATATGTGCGTACAAAGGAGGATGTGCTGTACCTGCTATGTGATAGCATCTATCACGAAGTAAGGCAACGTCTCGACAGCTTTCCACAGCATTCAGGCACTGTCGATGAGCTAAAGGAAGCAATTAAACAATACTTTTTCGTCATCGATAGCATGTCAGATGCATTTACCATTATGTATCAAGAATCAAAATCGCTATCGACTGAAGCATTGCATTATGTATTGAATAAAGAGTTGGAAATGGTTGCGCTCTTTGAAAAGTTATTAAAAAATTGCACAGAGCTAGGCATTTTGAAGCTGTCTGAGCAAGAGCTATTTTTGGCAGCAAATCATATTGTTATTCAAGGGCAAAGCTGGGCGTTTCGAAGATGGGCGCTACATAAGCATTGCACGATAGATGAATTTATTGCATACCAAACGAATACGTTGTTGAATGGTATTTTACGTAAAGAGTAAAGGGATATTGGGGCTGTCTTGAAGGAGCATATCCTTTCAGACGCCCCTTTGCGTAATGTTTACGAGCAATTGAAGGGGGAAAAAGCAATGGAAAAAGTAGAAGTGTACCGTCCAAAGCACCATGTCCGATTTGTAACAGCATCCAGCTTATTTGATGGTCATGATGCATCGATTAATATTATGCGCCGCATTTTACAAGCAAGCGGAGTAGAGGTTATTCATTTAGGGCATAATCGCTCCGTTGAAGAGGTTGTCAATGCCGCAATTCAAGAGGATGCACAAGGCATCGCCATTTCCAGCTATCAAGGCGGTCATATGGAGTATTTTAAATATATGTATGATCTTTTACGTGAAAAAGGTGCACCCCATATTAAAATTTATGGCGGTGGTGGTGGTGTTATTTTGCCACGTGAAATTAAAGAGCTACATGAATACGGTATCGCAGGTATTTTCTCACCAGAAGATGGGCGACAGCTCGGTTTACAGGGGATGATTAATCGTCAAATTGAGGGAACAGATTTTTCAACAATACAAGGCGACTTTTTAGCAAAGCTAGAGCAGCTGTCTACAAATACACCTGAAATCTTGGCGAATTTAATTACAGCAGCGGAAATTGGTGGGGATGATGTTCAACCTTTGTTAGAAGAAGCGCGGGCAAAATCGAAGCATACACCTGTGCTTGGTATTACAGGAACAGGTGGTGCCGGGAAATCTTCCTTAACAGATGAGCTAATTCGCCGTTTCTTACAGGAGTTTCCTGACAAAAAAATTGCGATTATTTCAGTTGACCCAACGAAGCAAAAAACAGGTGGTGCATTATTAGGTGACCGTATTCGTATGAATGCCATTTTCAATAATCGCGTCTATATGCGCAGCTTAGCAACACGTGGTTCGCATACAGAGCTATCTGCGTCGATTGGTGATGTGCTTGATGTAGTAAAGGTGGCTGGTTATGACTTAATCGTTGTTGAGACGAGCGGTATCGGTCAAGGGGATGCGGAAATTACGAAGCATACGGATTTCTCGATGTATGTAATGACAAGTGAATTCGGCGCACCAACGCAGCTAGAAAAAATTGATATGATTGATTATGCGGATATTATTGCGATTAATAAATTCGAGCGTAAAGGCTCTGAGGATGCATTACGTCAAGTGCAAAAGCAATACCAGCGCTCACGCGAATTGTGGACAGCCAATTTAGATGATATGCCTGTTTACGGCACGATTGCGAGCCAATTCAATGATAAAGGGACAAACTCTTTATTTGCAGCTCTTGTTAAAACAATTAACGAGAAGTTTGAGCTAGACTGGGCAACATCGTATGAGCAATCCATTAAAACGCAAAAGCAGGATGTTATTATTCCAAATGACCGCCGCTATTACTTACGTGAAATTACAGATACGGTGCGTGGCTATCATAAAAAGGCGCAGCAGCAAGTCGACTTCGCGCGCAAATTATATCAGCTTGAAGGCACGAAGCAGCAATTGCCTGCAACAGAGGAAGCCTTGCTTGCTTCGATTGATACGCTAATAGAAAGCGTTAAAAATGAGTTATCAGCTGAATCAAAGCGCATTTTAGCTAACTGGGCAGCCTTAAAAGAAGCGTATGCGGGCGAGGAGCTTGTGACGAAAGTGCGCGATAAGGAAATTCGCACAATTTTGCGTACGACATCGTTAGCAGGTACAAAAATTCCGAAGGTGGCATTGCCACGCTTTGTGGATTACGGTGAAATTTTACGCTGGGTTTATGCAGAAAATGTACCAGGGGAATTCCCATATACAGCAGGGGTATTCCCATTCAAACGGGAAGGCGAGGACCCGAAGCGCCAATTTGCGGGTGAAGGAACGCCAGAGCGCACGAATAAACGCTTCCACTACCTATCGAAGGACGATGATGCAAAGCGTTTATCTACAGCGTTTGACTCAGTGACATTATACGGAGAAGACCCACATACTCGCCCAGATATTTATGGGAAAGTTGGGGAGTCGGGTGTCAGTATTTGTACGTTAGACGATATGAAAAAGCTGTATGCTGGCTTTGATTTATGTGCACCTTCTACCTCTGTATCGATGACGATTAACGGGCCAGCACCAATCATTTTAGCAATGTTTATGAACACAGCAATTGACCAGCAAGTAAAAGCTCGTGAAGAGGAGTTAGGGCGCACATTAAGCGTAGAGGAATTTACCGAAGTACGTGCAAAAACGCTGCAAGTTGTACGTGGCACAGTGCAGGCAGATATTTTAAAAGAAGACCAAGGGCAAAATACATGTATTTTCTCAACGGAATTTGCGCTGCGCATGATGGGCGATATTCAACAATATTTCATTGACCATAAAGTGCGTAACTACTATTCTGTATCCATTTCAGGCTATCATATTGCGGAGGCTGGAGCTAACCCGATTTCGCAGCTTGCCTTTACATTAGCAAACGGCTTTACCTATGTGGAATATTATTTAAGCCGTGGTATGCATATCGATGATTTTGCGCCGAATTTAAGCTTCTTCTTCTCGAATGGCTTAGACCCTGAATATACGGTAATCGGACGTGTAGCACGCCGTATTTGGGCAATCGTTATGCGTGATAAATACGGTGCGAATGATCGCTCGCAAAAGCTGAAATATCATATTCAAACATCTGGGCGTAGCTTGCATGCACAGGAAATTGATTTTAATGATATTCGTACAACATTACAGGCTTTAATGGCATTGCAGGATAATTGTAATTCATTGCATACAAATGCCTATGACGAAGCAATTACAACGCCAACAGAGGAATCTGTGCGCCGTGCGATGGCGATTCAAATGATTATTACGAAGGAGCATGGCTTGTCAAAAAATGAAAATCCGCTGCAAGGTGCCTTTATTATTGAGGAATTAACGGACTTAGTGGAGCAAGCTGTTCTAGAGGAGTTTGATCGTATGAATGACCGTGGCGGTGTGCTAGGTGCAATGGAAACGCAATATCAGCGCGGTAGAATTCAAGAGGAATCGATGTATTATGAGCATTTGAAGCATTCAGGTGAGCTACCGATTATCGGTGTGAACACATATTTAAATCCAAATCCGCCATCAGCGGAGCAAATTGACAGTATGGAAATTGCGCGTGCAACGCAGGAAGAAAAGGATTTACAAATTACCAACTTACAAGCATTCCAAACACGTCATGCAACGCAAGCTGAGGCAGCAATTCAACGCTTAAAGCAAGCAGCTGTAACAGGCGGCAATATTTTTGCAGAATTAATGGAAACAGTGAAGGTAGCAAGCTTAGGGCAAATTACCAAGGCATTATATGAAGTAGGCGGGCAATACCGTCGTAATATGTAAGATAGATAGGCTGCTTGGAAAGATATAGACTTTTCAAGCAGTTTCTTTCGTGAAAAATTTTTGCAAAATACAAGCGAAATAATATATACCAATGCAAAAATTGCAGTATACTTAATAGTGCGTATTATACAACAAGGTGAGGTGGCAAAATGAAAAGCTTTCTAACATTGATGGTTATTTTAACAGGCTTATTCGCCACTTTTATGCTGTATAATAGACAAATGGCTTCGATTCCTTTACTTCTACTATCAGCATTTCTCTTTTATATCGGTGCAAAAGAGGTTGCAAAAATAAAAAACAGGAAATGATGCTAGCATAGTAGGGCTATGTTTGTATATAATGGTTATCATGATTTAACTTTACACGTAAAAAGAAAGGACGTGCGCAATTTTGAACCTTCGTGAAATGACAAAGGAACAACTAGCAGAAGAGTCGTTAATCGACTTAGCATACGCAATTTTAGAGGAAAGAAAATCACCGCTTTTATTCGCCGACTTATTAAAAGAAATTCAATCTTTCAATGGCTTATCTGATGAAGCATTACAAGGCTATTTAGTACAATTTTATACAGATATGAACATAGATGGTCGCTTTCTATTGAACCATGAAAATGGCTGGGGTCTACGCATTTGGTATAAAATTGAAACAATTGAAGAAGAAACTGCACCAACAGTTAAAGTACGCAAGAAAAAATCGAAACTAGTTGAAGATGAAGAAGAGCTAGAAGATCTTGATGAAGATGATATCGGCTTTGAAGAAGACTTCGAGGAATTCGTAGAAGATGACGAAGAAATTGAAGAAGAGCTAATCGACTTTGATACAGAAGAAATTGAAGATATCGATGAAGAGATTGATGAGGATTTAATAGAGGAAGATGATGAATTCCTTATCGATGAAGAAGAAGAGCTAGAAGAAGAAGAGGAAGAAATCGAGGAGTAATATCGCCTTCGACATTAATTGAATGAACATAAGCAAAAACTCTTGACTTCTTTTCCGCTTCCGTTTAATCTTTTAATTGGGCTCCTTAAAAAAGGAGATTGACCGTATACGTAACACGCTCCCCCTGCAAAATATACTGCAGGTGGAGCGTTTTTTGTTGTTGATTTACCCAGCAAAACTTGTAGTGTGAACCAAGTTTTTTATATTTTGAAGGAGGAATACAAGATGACAAAGTATATTTTCGTAACAGGTGGCGTTGTATCTTCACTAGGTAAGGGGATTGTTGCTGCATCACTAGGTCGCATATTAAAAAACCGTGGATTAGAAGTAACAATTCAAAAGTTTGATCCATATTTAAATATCGATCCAGGTACGATGAGCCCATACCAGCATGGTGAGGTTTTCGTAACAGATGATGGCGCAGAGGCAGATTTAGACTTAGGTCACTATGAGCGCTTTATTGATATAAACCTTGGCAAACACTCAACAGTTACCTCAGGTAAAGTGTATCAATCTGTTTTAAACAAAGAACGTCGTGGCGATTATAACGGTGGAACAGTTCAAGTAATTCCTCATGTAACAAATGAAATTAAAGACCGCATTCAACGTGCTGGTCGTGAAACGTCTGCGGATGTTGTTATTACTGAAATTGGCGGTACAGTAGGAGATTTCGAATCACTATCATTTTTAGAAGCGATTCGCCAAATGCGCCGTGATTTAGGGCATGAAAATGTGATGTATATCCATTGTACATTAATGCCTTATATTAAAGCGGCTGGGGAAATGAAAACAAAGCCAACTCAACACTCTGTAAAAGAATTGCGTTCATTAGGTATTCAACCGAATATTATCGTATTGCGTACAGAGCAGCCTGTACCACAGGAAATGAAGGATAAAATTGCGCTATTCTGTGATGTTCGCTCAACGGATATTATTGAATCACGCGATGCAGAGCATTTATATGAAGTGCCACTAAACTTGCTTGCACAAGGCTTTGACCAAATCGTTTTAGATCATTTTGGCATTAAAGCACCAAAAGCGGATATGGAAGATTGGAAAGAGCTTGTCCATAAAGTGAAAAACTTAGAAAACAAAACACGCATTGCTCTAGTAGGGAAATATGTAGAGCTACAGGACGCTTATATTTCTGTTGTAGAGGCATTGAAGCATGCAGGCTATGTTTACAATTCAGATATCGAAATTGATTGGGTAAACGCTGAAAATGTAACAGCTGAAAATGTGGAAGAGCTATTAAACCAAGCAGATGGCATTTTAGTACCAGGTGGCTTTGGCGATCGTGGTATTGAAGGGAAAATTGAAGCAATTCGCTATGCGCGTGAAAATAATGTACCATTCTTAGGTATTTGCTTAGGTATGCAGCTTGCGACAATTGAATTTGCTCGCAATGTGATGGGGCTAGAAGGCGCACATTCAACAGAATTAGATAATGGCACAAAATATCCAATTATTGACTTCTTACCAGATCAATCAGAGGATACAGATTTAGGTGGTACACTACGTTTAGGCTTATATCCATGTAAGCTAAAAGAGGGCTCAGTAGCACGTTCGGCATACAGCGGTGAAGAGTTAGTGTACGAGCGTCACCGCCACCGCTATGAATTTAATAATGAGTTCCGTGAAGCAATGGAGGCAGAAGGCTTAGTATTCTCAGGCGTTTCACCTGACAATAAACTAGTGGAAGTTATCGAGCTACCAGAGAAGAAATTCTTCGTAGCTGCACAGTTCCACCCAGAGCTAATTTCACGCCCACAACGTCCACAACCATTATTCCGTGAGTTTGTTGGTGCCGCATTCAATAAATAAATAGGAAAACGGCAGTTTGGTAAGCTCTCCAAACTGCCGTTTTTGATTACCCAAAAGGTGATTGAATTTCCTCATCGTCATCCTCGTCTAAAACGAGCATTTCATCGTAGGACAGCTTAATTGCTTCATAGACATAAAGAGCAGCTAATAAAGATGGCATCACAATACGGGTACCAAGCTTTGTAGGATGTGGCAAAATGGGATTGCGTAAGTTTAGAGAAACATAGGTGTAAGCAAGCTCACTCAGCTGGTTGTCATTGCTAGCTTGCTCGCAAGCAATTGCTGCAAAAGGAATAAATGCATCATAAAGCTGTTGTGCTAATTCAAGGGCATCTGAATTATTAGCATGACGTGTAAAAATGCAGACGCGATCCGTTTCTGTCAGAAGTGTATCTGCTGTCCATAGTGCTACCTTTGCCATTGGCTCTGCTGACAACAGCGCATTTTGAGCAATGCCTTGCATTTCATCAAAGCATGCAAAATACACTGTACCTTGCCCAATAGCAGCCTGTGCTAATAGACGCGCAGTTTCCTCAATCGCATCCTCTTCATTTTGTTGAATCTTTTGCAGGACACCTGTTAATTGTGTTGTTAATATTTTTGACATAAAAAACACCTCATTGATATTAAAATAAAATATAATATAAATATATTCATTATATTGAATGAAAAAGTATACGTTAGGAGAATAAGATGTTACAAACAATTGCAAAAAACATTAAATATTATAGAAAGAAAATGGGTTATACACAAGCTCAATTAGCAAAAGGAATATGCACACAAGCTATGATTAGCAACTTTGAAAAGGGTGGCAGTTCGCCATCGAGCGTTGTGATGCACCAAATTGCTGAAAAATTAGGCGTACCAATCGAAAACTTCTTTCATGATGTACATTCTACACCAGTTCAGTCAAATTCAGAAGTTGAAAAGCTTGTGCGAAAATTAGTACATCAACGAGATTATGAATCAGTTTCTTATATTATTATGAATGAATTGCACAATAAAAGCATGCTTTCCTCAAAAGAGCGTAAATTTTTGAAGTGGAATGAGGGGATTTGTGCATATTTTCTAGAAAAAAATAGCACCAAATCTATTCAAATTTTTAAATCTCTTTTACCATCAGAGGGAAAAGTAGAGGAAGCATTGGATATTGAAATTATGAGCAGTCTAGCTGTAGTTTATTTTGAGAGGGAAGAATATGATACATCGCTTCATTATTATGAACTTTGTACTTCAAATTTTGCACAAAATCATATAAATGATCGTTTGAAAATTAAAATTCTACATGGAAAATCAAGAACGCTAGCATATAAAGAAGATATCAAAGATGCGTTACTTTGCTGTAAACAGGCGATTAAGCTTTGCTTAGAAAATGAAACATTATATAGATTAGGCGAGTTATTATTTCAAGCAGCCCGTTTATCCATTTTAGAAAAAGCATTTACTGATGCTGAAATTTATATTCGACAAGCAACAAGTCTTTTTGAGCTTCAAAATAAAATTGATTATATTAGAATTACAGAACAATTAAAGGAGCAATTACAAAAAGATCTATAAAATATATTATGAATTTTAAAAAAATATTGATTTATCTTTTGGTTTGTAATAAATTACTAATAAAAGGGGGTGTTACGATGAAAAAGTTTTTGGCTAATTTAGTTGTATGCTGTATCATTCTTTTATCAGTTGGTGTTTATCAAGCACCAGCAGAAACAGTCTCACCTGTTAGTGAAATATCGTTAAATGTGGGAGCACAAGTCTTCTCAGGGAAACTCCCAGATTTACCAAGCCTACCTTAAAAGGAGTACTGCTATGAAAAAGTTTGTAGTTAATTTATTTGTAGGTTGCGTGATTTTATTATCAGTTGGAAGTTATCAAGCACAGGCGGAAACAGTCTCACCTGTTAGTGAAATATCGTTAAATGTAGGAGTACAAGTCTTCTCAGAATCCTTACCAGATTTACCGAGCAGACCTTAGATGATGTGCTAAATATAAAAGCTTTTAATCTAAGATAGTTGAAGGCTATAAAATGTGAGAAGAATTAATCTTCACTGTAAGGGAGTACAATTCTTCTCAGAGCAACTCTCAGGTTTACCAAGCATCCATTAATCTATGGATTCATAACTCAATGCTACTGGTGACATATCCATCTTTATTTAGCAACTGTTCAAGTGTATGCACTGAATGTTTACTCATTCATAAAAAATAAAGAAGTGTGTTATAAATATATTAATTGCTGTGGAAGGTGAAATTAATATTACGATAAGGTGACCAGTAGCATCCAAAAAACCTTTATCACTTATGATTAGATGAGTTTTTTATTTACATACAATTTTACCCACTTGAAGCACACAAATAGGAGATATCCGAAATGACAAACATATTAATAGTAGACGATCAACATGGCATTCGATTATTGCTAAATGAGGTTTTTAAAAAAGAAGGGTATGAAACCTTTTTAGCATCAAATGGCATGGAAGCATTAGACATATTCAAAAATGAAAAAATTGATTGCATCTTGCTTGATATGAAAATTCCAGGGATGAACGGTATTGAAATATTGCGTGAGCTACGAACACTAAGCGACGAAATAAATGTTGTGATGATGACAGCATATGGCGAGCAAACGCTCATTGATGAAGCATTTGCGCTAGGTGCAACAAAATATTTTACAAAACCGTTTAATATTTTTGAAGTGCGAGATGCAGTGAATGAAATACTAAGTGGTGGTAAAAGCGAAGGTGTTTGAAATAACTTTTCAGACACCTTCATTTTTGTTATGATAGAGACGTGCAATATTTGGACGAAGTGAAAGCTTGTCTAAAATGAAATTAAAGGCTTTTCCCTGCTAGATGTCTAGCAGAGCCATAAATAAGCAATAACCAACAACTGTCCGAGGAGGATTTAAATCATGGCATTAGTTTCAATGAAAGAGATGTTAATTAAAGCAAAAGCAGAAGGTTACGCAGTAGGGCAATTCAATATTAATAACTTAGAGTTCACACAAGCGATTTTACAAGCAGCACAAGAGGAAAATTCACCAGTTATTTTAGGTGTATCTGAAGGCGCTGGTAAATATATGGGTGGCTTCATTGCAGTTGTTCATATGGTAAAAGGTTTAATCGAATCATATAAAATTACAGTACCTGTAGCGATTCACTTAGACCACGGCTCAAGCTTTGAAAAATGTAAAGAAGCAATCGATGCAGGCTTTACTTCTGTTATGATTGATGCTTCTCACCACCCATTTGACGAGAATGTTAGCATTACGAAGCAAGTTGTAGAATACGCACATGCAAATGGTGTGTCTGTAGAAGCAGAACTTGGTACAGTTGGTGGAGAAGAGGATGGCGTAATCGGTGGTATTATGTACGCAGATCCAGCAGAATGTAAGCGTCTTGTAGAAGCAACAAATATTGATTGCTTAGCGCCAGCATTAGGTTCAGTGCATGGTCCATACCAAGGTGAGCCAAACTTAGGATTTGCTGAAATGGAGGAAATTTCTAAATTAGCAGACCTTCCATTAGTATTACATGGTGGAACAGGTATCCCAACAAAAGATATTCAACGCTCTATCTCATTAGGTACAGCGAAAATTAACGTAAATACAGAAAACCAAATTTCGGCAACAAAAGCAATTCGTGAAGTGCTAGCAAATGATACGAAAGTATATGACCCACGTAAATATTTAGCACCTGCACGTGAGGCGATTAAAGCAACAGTTATTGGGAAAATTCGTGAATTTGGTAGCAATCAAAAAGCATAAAATCACAGTTCAATCAGTGGGTGGGGATTCACCTCCCACTGATTGTTAGCTTTCATCCATTATTGAAGGTCAGTGTATGTGAGGGAGAAGTGTCACAACGGCCTTCTCTTCATTTTTGAATTAATATGAAATCGTAATTTTAGGAGGATTTTTTAGCATGAAATTTTTTATTGATACAGCAAACTTTGATGAAATTAAGGAAGCATA
This sequence comes from Metasolibacillus sp., assembly GCF_025291715.1. Taxonomy (GTDB): domain Bacteria; phylum Bacillota; class Bacilli; order Bacillales_A; family Planococcaceae; genus Metasolibacillus; species Metasolibacillus louembei. The sequence goes on along the minus strand of NZ_JAMBIZ010000004.1, from coordinate 144,480 downwards.
CTCTTGGGGGATTTTATCTGGCGTAACAACGAATCCATCACTTGTAGCAAAAGAGCCAGGTGTAAACTTCCATGATCGCTTAAAGGAAATTGCACAACTTGTTGATGGCTCGGTTTCAGGTGAGGTTATTTCTTTAGATGCTGAAGGTATGATTAAAGAAGGGGAAGAGCTAGCTGCAATTCATCCGAATATTACAGTGAAGCTACCTATGACACCAGAAGGCTTAAAAGCATGTAAGCATTTCTCAGAAAAAGGGATTAAAACAAACGTTACATTAATTTTCAGTGCGAACCAAGCTTTAATGGCAGCTCGCGCAGGCGCTACTTACGTTTCTCCATTCCTTGGACGTTTAGATGATATCGGCCATAATGGCGTAGAGTTAATTTCTACAATTGCAGATATTTTCACAATTCACGATATTAAAACAGAAATCATTGCTGCATCAATCCGTCACCCACAACATATTACAGACGCAGCTCTAGCTGGTGCTCATATTTCAACAACACCATTTAACGTATTACAGCAATTATTTAACCATCCATTAACAGCAAAAGGAATCGAAGGTTTTTTAGCGGACTGGTCAAAGCGCCAAGGACAATAATGAGCCATTCTTTTTAAGGGAGAATCGTTATGGATGTTTATAAAATTACAGGACAACGACGTTTAAAAGGTACAGTGAAAGTTAGTGGAGCCAAAAATAGTGCGGTTGCTTTAATTCCAGCATCAATCCTAGCGAATTCTTCCGTAACAATTGAAGGAATCCCAGCGATTTCTGACGCATGGACATTAAAAGCTTTACTAGAGGAAATTGGTGGAGAAGTGTCATTTGAAGACGGGCAAATGACAATTGATCCAAGTAAAATGACGGCAATGCCTATGCCAAATGGCAATGTCAAAAAGCTACGTGCCTCTTATTACATGATGGGCGCAATGCTAGGTCGCTTTAAAAAAGCTGTTATCGGCTTACCAGGAGGCTGTTTTTTAGGTCCGCGTCCAATCGACCAGCATATTAAAGGCTTTGAAGCATTGGGGGCGACTGTGACGAATGAGCATGGCGCGATTTATTTACGCGCGGATGAGCTAATCGGTGCGAAAATTTATTTAGATGTTGCAAGCGTAGGTGCAACAATTAATATTATGCTTGCTGCTGTGCGTGCAAAAGGGCGCACGGTGATTGAAAATGCGGCAAAAGAACCTGAAATTATCGATGTTGCGACATTATTGACGAATATGGGGGCAAAAATTAAAGGTGCTGGTACGAGCGTTATTCGTATTGACGGTGTAGAGGAATTACACGGGACGAAGCACACCATTATTCCTGATCGTATTGAAGCCTCAACATTTATGATTATGGCCTCTGCTATTGGCGATGGTGTCACAATCGACAATGTGATTCCACTCCATGTAGAGTCATTAGTAGCGAAATTGCGAGAAATGGGCGTTAAAATAGAGACTGGGGAGGAAAGTATTTTTATACCGAAGCAAACGACAGATTTAACAGCGGTCGATATAAAAACACTTGTTTATCCTGGTATTGCTACAGACATTCAACAGCCACTATCAGTTTTGCTAACGCAAGCAGTTGGCTCGTCGAAAGTAACGGATACAATATACTCTGCAAGATTCAAGCATATTGATGAGCTACGTAGAATGAATGCCAACGCAAAGGTAGAAGGAAACACAGCAATTATTCAAGGGCCTACACAACTGCAAGGCTCAACGGTAACTGCGACAGATTTGCGCGCAGGTGCAGCATTAGTATTAGCAGGCTTAATTGCAGAAGGTGAAACAGAAATTCACGACATTTACCATATCGAGCGAGGCTACGGTGGCTTGATTGAAAAACTTTGTGCACTTGGAGCGGAAATTCGCCGTGAAACCATTGTACATACAAGCAAATAACAATCAATGATTTAGAAAAATATGCAAGTATGATAGCAGGAGGATAAGGAAACATGGAACGCAGTTTATCAATGGAAGTAGTACGAGTAACAGAAACAGCAGCGATTGCATCTGCAAAATGGATGGGGCGAGGCGAAAAGGTCGCTGCCGATGATGCAGCTACAACAGCGATGCGTACAATGTTTGACACAATTCCGATGCATGCGACTGTTGTAATCGGGGAAGGCGAGATGGACGAAGCGCCGATGCTTTATATTGGTGAAGAGCTAGGCTTGCGTAACGGTGGTCCAGAAGTAGATATCGCTGTAGACCCATTAGAAGGTACAAACATCGTTGCAAAGGGTGCTAATGGTGCAATGACTGTATTAGCCATTGCAGACCGTGGCAACTTATTAAATGCACCAGACATGTATATGGATAAAATTGCTGTCGGTCCAGAAGCGGCAGGCAAAGTTGATATTAATGCCTCTGTCACATACAACTTGCTACAAGTTGCCAAGGCAAAAAATAAAGATATTTCCGACGTTGTAGCCACATTGCTAGATCGTCCACGTCACCAAGCGATTGTTGATGAAATTCGCGAAGCAGGTGCACGCATTAAATTCATTCAAGATGGAGATGTCGGTGCAGCAATTAATACAGCGTTTGATGAAACAGGTATCGATATAATGTTCGGTATCGGTGGCGCACCAGAGGGTGTTATTTCAGCGGTTGCTTTAAAATGCCTAGGTGGCGACTTCCAAGCGAAGCTCGTACCTGAAGATGAGGAGCAGCTAGAACGTTGTAATAAAATGGGGATTGACGTGAATAAAGTATTATATATGGATGACTTAGTAAAAGGTGATGATGCAATTTTTGCAGCAACCGCTGTAACAGATTGTGAGCTTTTACGAGGTGTTCAATATAAAGGTGCGTATGCATTAACACATTCCGTTGTAATGCGTGCAAAATCAGGTACTGTACGATTCATTGAAGGTCGTCACAGCATCGAAAAAAAACCAACGTATTAAGCTTCTATAAAGTAGGGCTGAAGCGAATCGGCCCTACTCTTCTTAAGAAAGTCGACTAATCAATGATGATTAGCTTCAACGATTCTCCAATAAGTAAAATTTAAAAAGACTGGGGTCATCATATGGCATCACTTACAATTGCGCAATTAGAAAATATGACTTTAAAAGAGCTTTATGCTCTTGCGCGAGATTACAAAATTTCTTATTATAGCAAATTAACAAAAAAAGAATTAATTTTTGCGATTTTAAAAACACGCTCTGAACAAGAAGGCTTCTTCTTTATGGAAGGCGTACTTGAAATCGTTTCACAGGAAGGCTTTGGATTTTTACGTCCAATCAACTACTCTCCTTCTAAAGAAGATATTTATATTTCTGCCTCTCAAATTCGTCGCTTTGATTTACGAAATGGAGACAAAGTTTCAGGTAAGGTGCGTCCACCAAAAGAAAATGAACGCTATTATGGCTTATTGCAAGTAGACGCAGTGAATGGGGAAGACCCTGAAGTGGCAAAGGAGCGTGTGCATTTCCCGGCATTAACACCGCTCTATCCAGATCGCCATATTAAGCTTGAAACAACTTCTAAAAAGCTCTCTACACGTATCATGGATTTAATTGCACCTGTTGGCTTTGGTCAACGTGGTTTAATCGTTGCACCACCAAAAGCAGGGAAAACATCTTTACTTAAAGAAATCGCCAATGCCATTACAACAAATTATCCAGAGGCAGAACTTATCGTTCTATTAATTGATGAGCGTCCAGAGGAAGTAACGGATATTGAGCGCTCTGTCAAAGCAGATGTTGTTTCTTCTACATTTGATGAAGTACCTGAAAATCATGTCAAAGTAGCAGAAATCGTATTGGAACGCGCACGTCGCCTAGTAGAGCATAAACGTGATGTCATTATTTTAATGGATTCTATTACTCGTTTAGCACGTGCCTATAACTTAGTTATCCCACCAAGTGGCCGTACATTATCTGGTGGTATTGACCCAGCGGCATTCCACCGTCCAAAGCGCTTTTTTGGTTCGGCACGTAATATTGAAGAAGGTGGTAGCTTAACCATTTTAGCGACAGCCTTAGTTGATACAGGAAGCCGTATGGATGAAGTAATTTATGAGGAATTTAAAGGAACAGGGAACTTGGAGCTACATTTAGATCGTAGCTTAGCAGAGCGCCGTATTTTCCCTGCACTTGATATTCGTCGTTCAGGTACGCGTAAGGAAGAATTGCTTATCCCGAAAGAGCAGCTTGAAAAATTATGGGCAATTCGCAAAACATTTAGCGATGCACCAGACTTCGCTGAAAAATTTTTACGCAAGCTCCGCACAACGGAATCCAATGAGGAATTTTTCGAGAAACTCAACCAAGATATGAAAAAAGCAACGAACGGTAAAGGGTTGCTATAATCAAATAACAGGGGGCGTCCCAATCGGACGCCCCCGTTTTTTTATTCGCCATGTATAAATCGAGGAATTCTGCTAAGCATACATGGCAGCACGCTGACATGGTCTTCTTCAGAAAATATGACATACTGTGTGTCGATTTGTTTAGTAAGTTGTTTCGTATATTCAGCAACTTGATTAGCGCCTTCCAGCATATCAGGTAATTCATTAGCACCGATTGTAAGCAATAGCTGGATGGGCTGGCTGCCTTGTGATGTTTCGGCAAAGGAAGCTAGCTTGTTCAATAAATCATTGTCTCCCCACCAAACAGAAGGGCTACCAGCGACAATATGGCTAAATAAATGTGGTCTTGCGTATAAAGTATAAAGTGTAAATAGCCCGCCTAATGAATGACCTGCAATCGCCTGTTTGTTCAGGTTAATAGGCCATTCCTCTGCTACAGAGGGCATTAGCTCCTGCTCAAGAAAATCCAGAAAATCGTCAGCATGCCCATTTGCTGGCCATGCTGAACCATCTGGGCGAGGGGCTAGCTGATTTTCATGAACCTGTGGTGTGAAATCATAAAACCGACGTTCGAAATCAAAGGGCTCTCGGGACGGGTAGCTAATGCCAATAACAATAATTGGCTCATAGCCCTTTGGCTTGCGTGTTTGCAATTTGACGGCTTCTGCCAGCGTCGCAAAAAGTGCATCTCCATCTAGTACATAGACAACTGCGTAGCCCTCTGCTGGTGGCTCATCGGTTGGAGTAGCAATTAAAATCCGATAGTCTAGTTGTTTCTCAGAGGTCATCGCATATTCAAAGTAATTATTGGACATATAAGCTGTTGTCATCAGTTTTGTCATGGCACTAAATACTCCAATACATCGTCAATTACCTTTTCATGTGCATGAAGCCCGCCGTTTAGCCAATGGTCATCCGAAGTTTCATACACTTGTCCATTTTTGAATGCTGCTGTACTTTGCCAAATAGGGCTATCTTTGAGCTCTTTTAAAAATTCATCCCCTAAATTGCCATCGTTAATTAAGAAAATATAGTCAGCATCTAGCTCAGGTAAAATTTCTAATGAAACCTCGAAAGCTCCATTTTTCACGAAATCGCTTAAAGTAAAGCCTAGCTCATGTGTTAACACATAGCCGCTAAATAAAATAGCTAGCACTTAAGCCAGCAATTTCCGCTAAATATTCAATGGATAAGGGCTGGTGATGGTGCTGAATCATATATTGTCGAACATCTTTTAATGATATTGGCGTTGCCATATTGCAGAATCACCTCTTATTTGGGAAAATGAATTTAAATGAAAATTATTCTCAATTAATCGTATTGTATAAAAATTAATGAAGTATTTCAATGCTAGATAGCAATACAAGGGGGCAACGTCATGGATTATAAAACGCATATGCTGTTATGGGAGAATGCCTATGTAAAAATAAAGAAGATGGAGTATGTCAGCAATTCAGTAAAAGCTAGTAAGCGCGTTATGCCACACAGTGCTTTTCTTATTATTGTAAACGGGGAGATGGAGCTTTGTATTAATCAAATTCCATATCATATAACACGTTTTAGTATATTCCACATAGGGAAATCAGAGCAACTGCAATATAAAGCAGCAAGCACTGTAAGCTATTATATGATTTATTATCAAGGTGATGTGATGTATGTGGATGCCTTACTTCAGCATTTATATATAAAGTGTAGGCCTTTTCATACAACCTTTTCATGTATACCAAATAATCCAGTGGCAATTGAATCTTTAGTACAAAATATGTATAGCAAATGGCAGGAGGACTCCTCTCCAAATCATTTATTTGTCAAAGGAAGCTTTTATGAATTAGTTGCGCAAATTTTTCAGGAGCTAGCAACAGGAAAAGCTATAGTGCATGAGGTGGATTTAGCCGAGAGCGCTAAAATATATATAGAAAAAAATATAAATCAGCAAATAACAGTACAAAAGCTAGCTGATTTTTTAAATATTAGTACGCGTCATTTGCTGCGTATTTTTAAAGAGCGTTATGGAGAGGGACCGCAAAATTACTTACAGCAATATCGTTTGATGCTAGCACAGAAGTATTTGCAAGGTACCTCTTTAAGCATTAAAGAAATTTCATTGGCAATTGGCTATGAGGATGAATATTACTTTAGCCGAATGTTTAAAAAACAGCTACATATAACACCGAGTGAATACAGACTGAAATATCCAGTTAATATGTCCGATAAGTCTATTAATAATGAGAATCATTTTCAATATAATGAGAGTCAGCTTATGCAAGCTAAATTATTTGAGAATGGGAGCAATACGTTCATGTTAAAAAAATTAGCAACACCATTTTTATTCAGCTTAATTTTACTGTTAGCTGCCTGCGGAGCAGATGCAACAGAAAAATCAGAAGATACAGCGAAGGAAGAAGCGACAACAAGAGTAATTACAGATGATGCAGGGCGTGAAGTAGAAATACCAATTAAGCCAGAGCGAGTTGTGACAGATTGGTATTTAGGGCAAATGCTTGCGTTGGATGTTGTGCCAGTTGGTGCCGTTGTAGCGAATTTAGATTATGCCGCTTTTTTAAAGCAATATTATAAAGAGGGAGAAATTACGAATATCGGGACAGATGGCAGTGCTTCATTAGAAAAAATATTAGAGCTAAAGCCAGATTTAATTATTACATGGAATGCAGAGGATGTAGAAAAGTTTGAAAAAATTGCACCGACAATTGTCTTTTCTGAATCAGCACATCAATCGGCGGTAGATGAAGTGAAGGCAATGGGGGAATATTTAGGTCGCCAAGCTGAAGCAGAAAAGTTTGCGCAGGACTTTGAAAAGCGTATAGCAGCTGCTCGTGAAAAAATTTATGCGGCTATTCCTAAAGATGCAACATTTACGATTTTTGATGTATTTGAGAAAAATGCCACAGTTGTAGCGAATAATAGCGTATCGGGTGGACGTGCATTGTATCAAGTATTGGGCATGAAGCCACAGGAAAAAGTACAGGAGTTATTTGATACGAAGGAATCAAATAATGGTCGTTATGATATTTCCTACGAGGTAGTGGGTGACTATGTAGGAGATTACGTCTTTGTCATTAATTTCTTCAATCCAGAGGAGAATTTCCCTGCAACTTGGACGAATTTAGATGTAGTGAAAAATAATAAAACGCTTAATCTAGCGCCAGAATATTATTTTGCTTCTGACCCGCTTTCTGCATTGCATCAAGCAGAGGAAATGGCAGAAACGATTGTGCAAGCAGCAAAATCAGCGCAATAAAGTGAATGTAGTAGGGCTGTTCTGTATTAGGACAGCCCTTTAGCTTGATGAAAATAACATTGCATAAAATAAGAGAAATATAGTATAGTTGATAACGATAATCATTATCAATAAAATGTGTTTTACAACAAGGAGGTTGCATCGGTGCTATTAAAGCGATTTTTCTCTTACTACAAGCCTTATAAAGGGCTATTTATACTTGATTTTTCATGTGCCATTTTAGTTGCACTTATTGAGTTAGCTTTTCCACTAGTTTTAAACAAGGTCATTGATGATATTTTACCTGATGGTGAATTGAAATGGATTTTAATGGTCAGTCTATTGTTATTTGGCTTATATATTTTAAATTCAATTTTCCATTTCATCGTTTCTTATTGGGGACATATGCTTGGAATTAATATTGAAACAGATATGCGTAAAGAAGCGTTTAGCCATGTACAAAAGCTATCGTTCCGCTATTTTGATAATAATAAAACAGGGCATCTTGTGTCGCGCTTAACAAATGACTTAATGGATATTGGAGAGCTTGCACATCATGGACCAGAGGATTTGTTCATTGCAGTCATGACGATTATTGGAGCATTTAGTGTCATGTTTTATATTGATCCTACCTTCACGATTTTAATATTCGTCCTTGTACCAATTATTTTAGTTTTGACAATTATTTTCGGAAAGCTAATGTCAAAAGCCTTTACCAGAATGTTCGGGGATATCGCAGATTTTAATGCACGTGTAGAGAATAACGTAAGCGGTATTCGTGTCGTACAAGCTTTCACAAATGAAGCACATGAAATTCAACGCTTTAAAGTAAATAATGAGCGATTCCGCATGACGAAGCTATTTTCTTATAAGGTAATGGCTTGGAATGAGGCGATTTCAGGTATTTTAACAAAAGTATTATCACTGTTCACACTGTTTTTAGGTGCATATTACGTTTTAAATGGTCATTTAACGAGCGGTGAGTTTGTCGCATTTATTTTACTGTCAGGCATTCTATTAAACCCCATTCATAAAATTAATATGTTTATTGAAAGCTATCCAAAAGGGATGGCAGGCTTTAAACGCTATATTGATTTTATTGAAACAGAGCCTGAAATTGCAGATCGTGTAAATGCGAAAGAGGTTAATCATGTAGAAGGTGAAGTTATTTTTGATAATGTTTCGTTTGGCTATACAGAGGATAAGCGAGCATTACAGAATATTAATTTGACGGTTCGACCTGGTGAAACAGTTGCACTTGTTGGACCATCAGGAGCAGGGAAGTCGACAATTTGTAGCTTATTGCCACGTTTTTATGAGGTGAATGAGGGCTCAATTAAAATCGATGGTATCGATATTCGTGATATTAAGCTGCATTCCTTACGTTCACATATTGGCATTGTACAGCAGGATGTTTTCTTATTTGATGGTACCATTCGTGAAAATATTGCCTATGGAAATTTAAATGCAAGCGAGGAAGACATATGGCATGCGGCAAAGCGTGCACAGCTTGAAGAAGTTATTCGTGCACTGCCAGAAGGGATGGATACGCTTATTGGGGAGCGTGGTGTCAAGCTCTCTGGTGGTCAAAAGCAGCGCTTATCGATTGCGCGTATTTTCTTGAAAAACCCTAAAATTCTTATTTTAGATGAAGCAACATCTGCCCTAGATACAGAAACAGAAAAAGCAATTCAGGAAGCATTAAATGAGCTAGCGGTAGGGCGCACAACATTAGTTATTGCACACCGACTTGCTACGATTAAAGATGCAGACCGCATTGTCGTTGTATCGAAAAAAGGTATTGTGGAAGAAGGCACACATGAGGAATTAATGAATAGTCAAAAAGTCTATTATGGTTTGTATACGGCACAATTTGGTTTACAGCTATAAAGCATAGGATTGTCTGACAAATGGTGTATTAAATCGCCTGTCAGATAATCCTTCAATGTAGAACAAATAGTAAAGGAGTTAATAACGATGACAGTCATTGAAATAGAGCATGTTGCAGTCGGTTACTCTTCAACGCGCATTGTAAATGATTTAAGTGTCAAAATACCGAAAGGAAAAATTTCTACAATTATCGGTCCAAATGGCTGTGGCAAGTCAACGTTACTGAAGGCTGTAGCACGCATACTTAGAGCACAGGATGGCGCAATTTATTTGGATGGCAAAGCCATCTACCAATTAAAAACGAAAGAGGTTGCGAAAAGAATGGCTATTTTGCCTCAAACCGCAACAGCTCCAAACGGCTTAACAGTTTTTGAACTCGTATCCTATGGTCGCTTCCCGCATCAAACAGGCTTCGGGACACTCCAGAAAGAAGACTATGAATATATTCATTGGGCAATTGATGTCACAGGTTTACGTGAATTTTGTGATCGACCGATTGAAGCTTTATCGGGTGGGCAACGTCAGCGCGTGTGGATTGCAATGGCATTGGCACAAGGGACAGATATTCTTGTGTTAGATGAGCCAACAACCTATTTAGATTTAGCGCATCAGCTCGATATTCTTTTGTTATTGCAAAAGCTTAATGAAGAGGAAGGGCGTACCATTGTCATGGTTTTACATGACTTAAACCATGCCTCGCGCTTTTCTCATTTTATGGTGGCAATGAGAGACGGTGATTTAATTGTCAATGGTCACCCAAATGAAGTGATGACAAGGGAAAATCTACAAAAGGTTTTTCAAATTGATGCAGAAATGACCGTATGCCCTTATAGCCATAATCCAATTTGTCTGTCCTATCAATTGTATAAAAAACAGTAGAAATGAGAACAATCAATGGATTGTTTTAAGGAGGAAGCACATGGCTACGTCAGCCGAAAGGCTTGAAAAATTACAGGAGCTACAAAGACGTTCTTATCCAATTCGTGCAATTGTAGCAATCGTTGTAGGAATTATAGGTTTAGTGTTTGCAATTGGTTTATCTATATCTTTTGGTGCCGCAGATATTTCATTAGGTATGGTTTGGCAGGCTGTTTTTAATTTTTCCTCTGAATTAACAGAGCATCAAATTATTCGTGAAATTCGCTTGCCACGTGTACTAGGGGCAGCGTTAGTAGGGTCCGCTTTTGCGGTGGCAGGGGCTATTATGCAAGGAATGACACGCAATCCTTTAGCTGATTCGGGGTTACTAGGCTTAAATGCAGGAGCCGCATTTATGTTAGCTGTCTGCTTTGCCTTTTTCCCAGGTCTATCTTATATGTACTTAATTATGTGGTCCTTTGCAGGAGCGGGACTTGGCGTGGTCATTGTCTACGGCATTGGTTCACTATCTAAAGGTGGCTTAACGCCTATGCGTTTAGTGTTAGCAGGAGCGGCAGTTAGCGCACTCTTAGGTGCATTAGGAGAAGGCATCGCATTACATTATCGAATAGGGCAAGATTTAGCATTTTGGTATGCTGGCGGCGTTTCAGGTACAAAATGGAGCCATCTGCAAATTTTATCTCCATGGCTGCTAGCTGCGATGATAGGTGCACTGATTCTATCGCGTTCGATTACACTGCTTAGCTTAGGTGAGGAGATAGCGATTGGGCTTGGGCAACGTACAGGTGTCATTAAAATATGGGGAATGATTATTGTTTTAATTTTAGCAGGAGCTGCTGTTTCGGTAGTGGGAGCGGTAGGCTTTGTCGGGTTGATTGTACCACATTTAACAAGATACATAGTTGGACATGATTATCGCTGGATTATTTCCTGTTCTTTAGTGTATGGCGCATTGCTTGTCGTGTTAGCGGACTTTATTGCACGCAATATCAATCCTCCATACGAAGCGCCAATTGGAGCGTTGATTGCCTTTATCGGAGTTCCATTCTTCCTATATTTAGCTCGTAAAGGAGGAAAAGAGCTGTGAATAATCGCTTCTTAACAGCAAACCAACAAAAGATGAAAAGAAAAAACTTTATCATTTTAGGAACTTTAGTTGTACTTATTTTAATTACTTTTGTCATTAGCATGAACACAGGTGTTATTAAGCTGACACCGCTGGAAGTAATTCGCACATTGTTTGGGCAAGGTGATGCTCAACAGCAATTAATTTTATTTGAATTCAGACTACCGCGCATTGTGATAGCAGTTTTAGTAGGAATGGGCTTAGCCGTTTCAGGAGCTGTTTTACAAGGCATTTCAAGAAATGCCTTAGCAGACCCGGGTATTTTAGGGATTAATGCAGGGGCGGGACTAGCAGTTATGCTGTTTATTTCCTTTTTTCCATCAACAAAGGCTGCACCAGTATACTTGCTACCAGTATTAGCTTTTATAGGCTCTGGCTTAACAGCGATTATTATTTATACGTTGTCCTATAAACGTCATGAGGGGATTACACCGATGCGCCTTATTTTAACAGGGGTTGCAGTAGCAGCGGGAATTAGCTCAGCAATGATTGTTTTAACACTGCGATTAACGCCGGAAAATTATCAATTTGTTGCAACATGGCTGGCGGGGAGCATTTGGGGCTCAAATTGGCGCTTTGTTCTATCTTTACTGCCTTGGCTCATCGTCTTACTACCATTTGTCTATGCCAAATCTCACGTATTAAATATTTTAAATTTAGGTGAAATAACGGCAGTAGGTTTAGGTGCTTCCATTGAAAAAGAGCGTCGATGGCTACTAGCAGCATCTGTTGGACTAGCGGGTGCAAGTGTTTCAGTAAGCGGGGGTATCGGATTTGTTGGGTTAGTTGCACCGCATTTAGCGCGTCAGCTTGTTGGAGCAAAGCATCAATTTTTACTGCCTGCTTCGGCACTCTTAGGTGGGTTATTAGTGTTACTTGCGGATACGATTGGTCGTTCAATTTTAGAGCCATCTGAAATTCCAGCGGGCATTGTTGTCGCTGTTTTAGGTGCACCATATTTTCTGTATTTATTGGCTCGTTTAAAGGAATAAAACTACAAGAAATGGGGAGTTTAGTATATGACGCAAGAAATGTATGATGTAACGATTGTTGGCGGTGGACCAGCAGGGCTGTTTACCGCATTTTATAGTGGAATGCGCGATTTAAAAACAAAAATTATTGAGTGCAGTGACCAATTAGGTGGGCGTGTATTAATTTTCCCCGAAAAAATGATTTGGGATATTGGTGGAATGCCACCGATTTTAGGTGGACAGTTAATTAAACAATTAGTTGAGCAGGCGAAAACATTCAACCCAACGATTGTGCTTAATCAAAAAGTAGAACATTTACAAAGGCAAGCGGATGGTACATTTATTTTAACTTCTGCCACAGGTGAAAAGCATTACTCAAAGACAGTTATTTTAGCTGTTGGCTATGGTGTACTGTCATTGCAAAAGCTTGAAATAGAAGGGGCAGATAAATACGAGGTAACAAATTTACATTATACCGTGCAGGAGCTTGAAGTGTTTCGAAATAAACATGTGCTCATTTCAGGTGGAGGGAATTCGGCTGTCGATTGGGCCAATGAATTAGCACCGATTGCTTCAAGTGTGACCGTTGTACATCGACGAGATGAGTTCGGTGGGCATGAACGAAATGTTGCGATGATGCGTGAAACAGCAAATGTAAAAACGCCATATGAAGTTGTGCAGCTTCATGGAGATGGCGATTTAATTCAAGCTGTTTCGATTGCACATAAGGAAACAGGAGAAATTGAGCGACTTGAGATCGATGCTGTTGTTGTTAGCCATGGCTTGAAATGCGATTATGGAGCACTTGAAAAATGGGGCTTACATATTGAGGATAGCAATGCCATTGTCGATGAGAAGCGCGCAACAAATATTGAAGGCATATATGGAGCAGGTGATTTTGTTAGTCATCCAAGCAAGGTACACTATATAGCAGGCGCATTTGCTGATGCGATTTTAGCATTAAATAGTGCGAAGCTATATATAGAGCCAGATGCGCCGAAAGCAGCCTATGTTTCATCACATAATATCCGTTTTAAGGAGCTTAATAAAAGTATTGGTTTAGAGGATAACGACTACCGTGAGGTGCGCAGTTAAAATTTTTCACTTGAAATTACTCGAAAATCTATGCTATAATCCATAGGTATGCAACGTGCACATATGTAGCCGACATATTCGGGCTATGTAAGGTGCAGTTCGATAATACTCTGTTCCAGATGGTTCAGGGCGAGAGGAGAAAACGAATATGAAACAAGGAATTCACCCAGATTACAAAACTGCAACAGTAACTTGCTCTTGCGGTAACTCATTCCAAACTGGTTCTGTAAAAGAATCAATCGTTGTCGAGTTCTGTAACGAATGTCACCCATTCTACACAGGTCGTCAAAAATTCGCGTCTGCTGACGGACGTGTTGATCGTTTCAACAAAAAATACGGTCTTAACAAATAATATTTTGAAGATGCCTGCCAGGTTTTTGTCTGGCAGGCATTTTTTGAGAGATAAAATGATTATTAGGTGGAGGAGAAAATGGCGCAATTATTTTTTAAACATGGTGCGATGAACAGCGGAAAATCGATTGAGATTTTAAAAGTGGCTCATAATTATGAGGAGCAAAATAAACCGGTGCTTATTTTTACGTCTGGTCTTGATACGCGTGACGAAGTAGGTGTTGTATCAAGCCGTATCGGTTTACGAAGCCCTGCTATTGCTGTTTTTAATGACACAAACATTTATGAACACGTAAAAAAACAGGATGTAAAGCCATATTGTATATTAATCGACGAAGTGCAATTTTTAACGAAGGAACATGTGTTACAGTTAACGCAAATTGTTGATGAATTAAATATCCCTGTTATGGGCTTTGGCTTAAAAAATGATTTTCAAAACGAATTATTTGAAGGCAGCCGTTACATGCTGATTTATGCAGATAAAATTGAAGAAATGAAAACAATTTGCTGGTTCTGCCATAAAAAAGCGACGATGAATTTGCGCGTGGATGATAATGGCAAACCTGTTTACACAGGCGACCAAATTCAAATTGGCGGCAATGACTCCTACTATCCAGTATGCAGAAAATGCCATAGCAACCCACCACTTTAAAAATGTAGCAAGAGCCACATAATTTCTTTATACTTAGTAAAGATAAAGTGAAACTTCAATCAGTGGGTTTTCCTCATCCCCCACTGATTGTTAGTTGAACCAATCGGGCTTTTACGGACAGTTATCGCCCACCTATCCTTTTTGTTTTTCTCTAGTTTTGAGGTGGGCGTCTTACTGTCCGTTAATGCGGGATAAATAATAGGACTAAAATTACAGAGGTGAAAAATATCATGTTTGATCGTCTACAGGCAGTTGAAGATCGTTATGAAAGATTAAATGAACTATTAAGTGATCCAGACGTAGTAAGTGATAGTAAAAAGCTACGTGATTACTCAAAGGAACAATCGGACATTCAAGAAATGGTCGATGTTTATCGTGAATATAAAGCTGTCAAAGAGCAGCTTGCAGATGCACGCGAAATGTTAGAAATTGAAAAAGACCCAGATATGCTAGAAATGGTTAAGGAAGAATTCCATGAATTAAACGATCAAATTCCTGATTTAGAAGAACGTCTTCGCATTTTATTAATTCCGAAAGATCCGAATGATTCTAAAAACGTTATTATGGAAATTCGTGGTGCCGCTGGTGGAGACGAAGCGAATATTTTTGCGGGTGATTTATTCCGCATGTATTCTCGCTATGCAGAAACACAAGGCTGGAAAATTGATATTATGGAAGCAACACCGAATGCGATGGGTGGTTATAAAGAGGTTATCTTTATGATTAACGGTCAAGGTGCCTATTCTAAATTTAAATTTGAAAATGGTGCACATCGTGTTCAACGTGTTCCTGCCACAGAATCACAAGGACGAATTCATACATCAACAGCAACAGTTGCGTGTTTACCAGAGGTAGAAGAAGTAGACGTAGAAATTCATGAAAAAGATATTCGTGTTGATACATTCGCATCGTCTGGTGCTGGTGGTCAGTCCGTTAATACGACGATGTCTGCTGTGCGTATGACACATATTCCAACAGGTGTTGTTGTATCGATGCAGGATGAGCGTTCACAAATTAAAAACCGTGAAAAGGCAATGAAAATTTTACGTGCACGTGTAGCGGATATGTATATGCAAGAAGCGCAGGCAGAAGTAGATGCAACTCGTAAATCTGCTGTAGGTACAGGTGATCGTTCAGAGCGAATTCGCACGTATAACTATCCACAAAATCGTGTAACAGATCACCGCATCGGCTTAACGATTCAAAAACTCGACCAAATTATTGAAGGCAAATTAGATGAAGTGATTGATGCGCTTATTTTAGAAGAGCAAGCATCAAAATTAGCTCGATTAAATGAAGATGCATAATAAAGTATTTGAAGTCCTGCAACGGGCTTCTTCTTTTTTAAGTGCTAACGGTCGAGAGGAAACAGCAGCACGCTTATTATTACAGCATGTACTGCAAACAAATTATTCGGGGCTAATGCTGCAAATGCAAGAGCAGATGACGGAGGAGCAGCTAGCTCTATTTGAGGAAATGCTGCAAATGCACGTAGAAGGCAAGCCGATTCAATATATTACAGGTATCGAGGAATTTTATGGACGTACCTTTCAAGTGGATGAGTCCGTGTTAATTCCACGCCCAGAGACAGAGGAATTAATTGTCGGTGCAATGGCGCATATTCATAAGCTGTTTGGCAAAGAGGCATCTATTAAACTAGCTGATATCGGCACAGGTAGCGGAGCCATCGCTGTCACGATGAAGCTTGAATGTCCAAAGCTTGCTGTAACAGCAACAGATATTTCAGCAGAGGCACTAGCTACAGCGAGGAAAAATGCAGCACAATTACATGCTGAAATTGATTTTCGCTTAGGGGATTTAACTGAGCCAATCGCATGTGAGAAATGGGATGTCGTATTAAGCAATCCGCCATATATCGCCTTTCAAGAAGCGGAGAACATGTCGGACGTTGTGCTTGAGCATGAGCCCCACACAGCACTTTTTGCGGAAGAGGATGGACTTATTTTGTATCGTAAACTAGCGGAGCAATTGCCAGAATTAATGAACCCGAAAGCTTTAATTGGTGTGGAAATCGGTTATACACAAGGACAAGCAGTAGCTAGCTTCTTCCAGCAATATTTTCCACAGGCGATGGTAGAAATCGTTAAAGATATTAATGGAAAAGATCGAATGGTTTTTTGTGTAATGGATGAATAAAATGAATTTTCCTTGTCTATGCTAACAGGCAAGGAGGGATTTATATGTTAGAAGATTATAATATTGCTAGAAAGCCATCACGTGTTTTTATGATTTTCCGTTATGTTTGCTATGCATTAATTAGTTATATACTATTTGTAGCCGTACCGCATTTCGTAGATTTTGGTGAAGGCTGGCATGAGCAAAAAGAAGCGAGCCCATTGCTATTTAGAGTTGTGGCAAATAGTAATTTACAAGAGGATCAGCAATTGAAGCAAGAAATTGTGCAAGCAGTACAGCCGATTTTTGAGCAAATGGCTGAGACACAGCAAACAGAATTGATAGTAGCAGATTTACAGAAAGTATTAGAGAAGAACTATGCACAATACGATGTGCATATCTCAATTGGGGATAACTTAATTCCACCTAAATATGAATTTGCTAGCTTTTATCCACAAAATTTCTATCAATCTGTTGTGTTAACAATAGGGAAGGCACGAGGAGATAACTGGTTTTGCTCAGCTTTTCCAAAAACATGTGAAAAACCAGAGGAACGAAAAGAAGAGAAGCGCAAATTTGTCATTTATGAATGGTTAAAACGAAAATTATCCTAAATTTACTCACAGGTCGGCATAACTTATACACAATTAGCGATAAGTTATCAACAATATGTGTATAACTATGATAAAAATAGCGAAATAAAAGGCGGTGACAGTATGGAGACGAAATATTTAATTGTGGATAAAAATGTGGATAGTTCGAGCGTTTATACACAAGCTGTGGATTTTTTAAATAGTGGTGAAGTTGTAGCATTTCCAACAGAAACGGTATACGGGCTAGGTGCTGTTGCAACAGATGAGGAAGCGGTACAAAAAATATTCACTGCGAAAGGGCGCCCATCCGATAATCCGTTAATAGTCCATCTTCATAATAAGGAGCAAGCGAAGGAATATGTAACAGCTATATCTGAAGTAGCACAAAAATGTATGGATGCATTTTGGCCAGGTCCACTTACGCTTATTATAGAAGCGAAGCCAAATGTTTTTGCCGCAAATGTACAAGCGGGCTTATCTACAGTTGGTTTACGCGTACCTAACCATCCTGTTGCATTACGTTTATTGCAAGAAATCAAAAAGCCGTTAGCAGCACCAAGTGCGAATCGAAGTGGTAAACCGTCACCCACAAAGGCAGAGCACGTAGCAGAAGATATGACAAATCGCATTGCCTGTATTTTAGATGGTGGAATAACAGGCGTTGGCTTAGAATCAACAGTGCTAGATGTCACTGTCACACCACCTGTCATACTACGTCCAGGTGGAGTTACAAAGGAAATGCTAGAAAAAGTAATCGGGACAGTTATTCAACCGACAAACAATGAGCAGGGAAGTACAGAGGCACCGAAAGCACCTGGTATGAAGTACACACACTATGCACCTGAAGCACCTGTTGTACTAATCGAGCCTACAATTGAAAAAGTACAACAAGCAATTGAGCAGCTACAGGCAGAGGGCCATCGTGTTGCATTACTAGCATCAGAAAGCTTTGCAGAGAGCAAGGCAAATTATTTCTTTACATACGGTAAGGACGGCAACGTTGAGGAAATGAGCGTAGCGCTTTATGATGCATTACGTGCATGTGATAAAACGGATGCAACGATTATTTTGGCAACAACAACTGCACATGTTGGCGTAGGTGTGGCGATCATGAACCGCTTAGAAAAAGCAGCGGGCGGTGCCTGGCACACAAACAATTCTGAAAATTAAAGACAATTCCCAAGCTATCGAGGTGGCTTGGGTTTTTCTTTTAATTAAGTTCTTGCTACCAATTTGTCCACATACAAATAGAGTGAAAGCAACGTGCGTAGCTTTCAAGATTAATGAATGATGGAGGCATGGCGTTGCAGGAAATAATTGTCGGCATTATTTTAGCGCTAGACGTTGTGGCATTGTATATTTTATTGCCAGCTGTTTCACAACGCTTTTTACTATCTGTTTGGACGGCTTTTTGGCATATGCTTTTTCCGCTTTTAGGGTTTAAATTAGGGAGTTGGGTTAGTATTTTTATGGCAGAATGGGCATCCTACCTTTCTGCAATTTTATTATTTTGCATAGCACTTCAATTACTTTTATCATCTAAAAATCAACATGTCCCGCAACTTGCCTTGCCGATTTTAGCGATTATGGCGAGCATTGATAGCTTTTCAGCAAGCGTTTCTTTTGGTATGCTAAATTTAGAAAAGTATTTATTTATATTGAGTGCTGGAGTTGGTACTTTTTTGCTATCCTATATAGCGCTAATTGTTGCAAAGACGTCAATTTTCAACAGTCAAATTTTTAAAATGATAGCAGGTATATTATTGTTAATCATTAGTGTTGTGATACTTTTGAATTAAGTATTTTTGGAAGAGTGGGAGAAAGATGAATATTTATTTTGTTTGTACAGGGAATACTTGCAGAAGTCCGATGGCGGAAGCAATTTTGAAGGCGAAGCAACTCTCTAACGTTTCGGTCCGTTCAGCAGGTATTTATGCGCTTGAAGGGGGCGAAATGTCTGTAAATGCACAGCGCGTTTTAAATGATGAAAATATTCCTCATAGTCATACTTCTCGTCAAGTAACAAGTGAGGATATTGAATGGGCAGACGTAATTTTAACGATGACCACAGCGCATAAGGAGCTATTACTTCATAGCTTTGAAGCTGCTGCACAAAAAACGTATACGTTGAAGGAATATGTTACGCCATATACAGCACTAGACGTGTCTGACCCATTTGGCGGAGACTTGCATACGTATAAGCAAACATTTTATGAGTTACAGCATTTAATTGAAGAATTAGTGCAAAAACAAGAAGGGGGCACAAATAGTGAATAATGAAAAACGTTTTAATTTACGCAAAAAGTTAGTGTTATTTGTAGGGATTTTGGCCTTTGTTACATATTCTACTAGTTTTGTATTTATTGAGTTTATCCATCCGATGTTTTTCGAATCGATTAACAGTAAAATTTTCCAAATAAGTACATACATAGCGGGGATCGTTTGGTCTTGTATTTTAGCGGCAATTTTTAGCATTATTTTAGTCCGTCCGCTACAATCATTGGAGCAGGCTGCATCAAGGGTAGCTGAAGGGAAAATAGGGCAAGATGTTACAATGCCAAAGACAAATGATGAGATTCGTGCAGTAGCAGAGGCGTTTCAGCATATGCTAGTTAATTTACGTGGCATGGTAGATGGAATTGAAAATAACTACAATATTACGAATTCCACAATTAACGAGCTATCTGAGCTGACAACTGCATCCTCACGCAAAGCGAATGATGTAACACAAACAGTGGGACATATTTCAGAGGGGGCACAAACTTCAGCTGTATCTGTTCAGGAAATGGCAGAGGCACTTGTCGATGTTCGTCAATTGGCACTTGATGTGAATATACATGCAACAAATTCTGCAGATGGCTCCAAGCAAATGCTAAATAATTTAGAAGCAACAAAAGGAGCCATTCAAAGTCTTGTAACAAGTATTCAACAAATTGCACAAGGAAATAAGGAAGCGCTAGGTAATATTCAAGAGCTAGAAAAAAATGCGGAGCAAATTGAGCAAATAATCGGACTAGTTGGCGATATTGCAGCACAAACGAATTTACTTGCATTAAATGCGTCAATTGAAGCAGCGAGAGCTGGAGAGCATGGGAAAGGCTTTGCTGTTGTTGCAGAGGAAGTTCGTATTTTAGCAGACGAAAGTGCGAAGGCAGTACAAGGAATTACAGGCATTATTCAAGCAATGCAGCAAAATGTAGAGCTCGTTGTGAAGCAGATGAATGGGCAAGTTGCATTCGCTACACAAGAATCAGCACGTGTATCTGAAACGACAGCAACAGTTGATAGTATGGTACAAAATGTGGAGGAAGTTGCACATGCCGTAGTAGATATTTCTTCATTAACACAGCAGCAGCTAGGCAGCATTGAGTTAACGGCACAGCAGTCGCAAGAGGTTGCCGCAATTGCAGAGGAAACATCTGCTGGGGCACAGGAAGTTCGCGTGATTACAGAGGAGCAAGCAATGGAAATTGAACAGACGCAAAGCTTATGTGAAAATCTTCAGCTACAATCAAATGAATTATATAAAGTAATTGCTCGATTTGATCGCTCAAACAACGCACAATAAAAAAGCATTACAGAGAGGAAACTCAAACAGCCTAACTAAGTTGTTCGAGTTTTCTTTTTAATATTTATTTTTAGAAGAGCCCTTTCTTTGTAGGGCGTAATTGAGAGAGATTTCTAATAACTATAAGCATATGCTTAATCATAAGAAATTTCTGTAAATTTTCTAAATACGAATATCAAGAAGATAATCAGTATAGAAAAAGAATAAAAAATGAACTTTTAAGCATAATAATTATACAATGTTCGTGTTTTGTTAAAAAACTTTCATTATTCTAGTTGAAAAGAATGTTTTTCTGCTGGAATAAATGGTACACTATTGGTGAATATATCGTGAAAAGAGGGAGCTTCGTTGAAAATTGCAATTTCTTCTGACCATGGCGGTAATAATTTACGCCGTGAAATTATGTCTCTGTTAGATGACTTAGGCATTAGCTATGAAGATTTCGGTCCACAATCTGATGAATCTGTTGATTATCCAGACTATGCAAAGCCTGTTTCTGAAGGTGTTGCGTCTGGAAAATTTGAACGAGGTATTTTAATTTGCGGTACAGGGATTGGCATGTCAATCGCAGCAAACAAAGTAAAAGGAATTCGTTGCGCTTTAGTGCATGACGTATTTTCTGCAAAAGCGACACGCTGTCATAATGATTCCAATGTATTAGCAATGGGCGAACGCGTTATTGGACCAGGTTTAGCGCGTGAAATCGTAGCAACTTGGCTAAGCACTGAATTTGAAGGTGGACGCCATACACGCCGCGTAGAAAAGCTTTCAGAGCTGGAAGTGTAATAAATGACAAATGTGAGTAATTTACAGACAATGCTATCAACATTGTTAAGTGACTTAGAGCAGCAAGTAGTGTTCCAGCCAGAGCAATTATTTGTTGTTGGTTGCTCGACATCTGAGGTAATCGGTGAGACCATCGGAACAGCAGGGGCGATGGATGTAGCAACAGCAATTTATGCCGAGCTACAAAAGTTTGCTGAACGCCATCAATTATATTTAGCTTTCCAAGGCTGTGAGCATATTAATCGTGCTTTAACACTTGAATATGCAGCCGCACAAAAATATCAGCTAGAGCCTGTACACGTTGTTCCAGTAAAAACAGCAGGTGGCTCGATGTCAGCTTACGCTTACACGCAAATGCACAAGCCAGTTGTCGTGGAAAATGTACAAGCACATGCAGGTATTGATATTGGCCAAACATTAATAGGCATGCACTTAAAAGCAGTAGCAGTTCCAATCCGCACATCAGTGAAAACACTAGGTGAAGCAGTCGTAACAGTAGCAACGACACGCCCGAAACTAATTGGCGGCGTGCGTGCACAATATGAATAATTTACTTTTGGGAGGAATTTTACATGGCATTTGAAAAGTTAGCAGCACAGGACAAGGCAGTACTAGATGGTATTTTAGCAGAGAAAAAGCGTCAGCAAGCGAACATCGAACTAATCGCATCTGAAAACTTCGTATCAGAAGCTGTAATGGAAGCTCAAGGCTCTGTATTAACGAATAAATATGCAGAAGGCTACCCAGGCAAACGCTACTATGGTGGCTGTGAGCATGTCGATGTAGTAGAAGATATCGCACGCGATCGCATTAAAGAGCTATTCGGTGCTGAATACGCAAACGTACAGCCACACTCTGGTGCGCAAGCAAATATGGCTGTGTATCATACAATTTTAGAGCCAGGCGATACAGTGCTTGGTATGAATCTTTCACATGGCGGTCACTTAACGCATGGCTCACCAGTAAACTTCTCTGGTATTTTATATAATTTCGTAGAGTACGGTGTAACGAAAGATACACACGTAATCGATTACGAAGATGTTCGTCAAAAGGCTTTAGAGCATAAACCGAAATTAATCGTTGCAGGTGCATCTGCATATCCACGCGAAATTGACTTCAAAAAATTCCGTGAAATTGCAGACGAAATCGGTGCATACTTCATGGTAGATATGGCGCATATTGCAGGCTTAGTTGCAGCAGGTGAGCACCAATCACCAGTACCATATGCTGACTTCGTAACATCTACAACGCACAAAACATTACGTGGTCCACGCGGTGGTTTAATTTTAGCTTCAAAGGAGTGGGAGCAAAAATTAAATAAGTCGGTATTCCCAGGAATTCAAGGTGGTCCATTAATGCATGTTATCGCAGCGAAAGCAGTAGCATTCGGTGAAGCATTACAACCAGAATTCAAGGAATATGCAAAGCAAGTGAAGGCAAACGCACGCGTATTAGCAGAAACATTAATCGCTGAAGGTGTAGAAATCGTTTCTAACGGTACGGACAACCATATCGTACTATTAAATGTAAAATCTCTTGGTTTAACAGGTAAAGTAGCAGAGCATGCATTAGATGCAGTTGGTATCACAACAAATAAAAATACAATTCCTTATGACACTGAATCACCATTTGTGACATCAGGTATTCGTATCGGTACACCTGCTGTTACATCACGTGGCTTCAAAGAGGAAGACGTGAAAGAAGTAGGCCTAATCATTGCATCTGTCTTAAAAAATGTTGAAGATGCAGCTGTACAAGAGGAAGCTAAAGCGCGTGTAAAAGCGTTAACAGATAAATTCCCATTATATGCGTAATGAAAGAAGAGCAACGACAATCATTGTCGCTGCTCTTTTTGGTAGTCGCTGATATATTTAAAAGAAACGCCGATATATTATAAAAATCGCCGATAAACAATCCAAACCCGCCGATATCATGTTCTACAACACAGCATAGGCTTTTTTTGTTATACTTATTTAGAAAAAGTGAAACTTCATTAATTATAAGCTAATGAAGGATAAACAATAGTTAGGAGAGAGCCGCCATGAGCAAAGTATATGTATTCGATCATCCATTAATTCAACACAAATTAACGTATATTCGTGACAAAAACACAGGAACGAAGGAATTTCGTGAGCTTGTTGACGAAGTAGCGACATTAATGGCATTTGAAATTACGCGTGAAATGCCACTAGAAGAAATTGAAGTAGAAACACCTGTTACAACAGCAAAATCAAAAGTTTTATCAGGTAAAAAACTAGCTATTGTGCCAATTTTGCGTGCAGGAATCGGCATGGTAGATGGCGTTTTAAATTTAATCCCAGCTGCAAAAGTAGGGCATATTGGACTATATCGTGACCCTGAAACATTAAAGCCGATTGAATATTATGCGAAGCTACCAGCAGATGTTGAGGAGCGTGATTTCATTATTGTTGACCCGATGCTAGCAACTGGTGGCTCTGCAGTAGAAGCCATTAATTCTTTGAAAAAGCGCGGTGCGAAAAATATTAAATTTATGTGCTTAATTGCTGCTCCAGAAGGGGTAGAGGCAATTCAAAAAGTACATGGCGATGTAGATATTTATATTGCAGCATTGGATGAAAAATTAAATGATCATGGCTATATTGTACCTGGATTAGGTGATGCGGGAGACCGTTTATTCGGTACAAAATAAAATTGAAGGGGTTGTCTGAAAAGAAATTTTGAGACACCCTAAATTAATTTTTATAGACTGGAGAATTCGGAATGACGAAATTTAAAGTAATGACGATTTTCGGTACGCGCCCGGAGGCAATTAAAATGGCACCGCTTGTATTAGAGCTAGAAAAGCATGAGCAAGTTGAGTCAATTGTGACCGTGACAGCACAGCATCGTCAAATGCTTGATCAAGTGTTGGAAACATTTGAAATTAAGCCGGATTACGATTTAAACATTATGAAGGATCGCCAAACGCTTGTAGATGTAGCGACAAATGCTTTGCAAGGGTTAGACGCGGTCATGAAAGAAGCAAAGCCTGATATCGTGTTGGTGCATGGTGATACCGCGACTACGTTTATCGGGAGCTTAGCTGCATTTTACAATCAAATTGCGATTGGACATGTAGAGGCGGGTCTTCGAACAGGACAAAAATATTCGCCATATCCTGAGGAAATGAACCGTCAGCTAACGGGGGTTATGGCAGATTTACATTTTGCCCCAACAAAGCAGTCAGAGGAAAATTTACTGCGTGAAAACAAGCCAGCTGAGGCTATTTTCGTAACAGGTAATACAGCGATTGATGCATTAAAAACGACTGTTAGCGAAACATATAGCCACCCGGTGCTCGAAAAAATTGGCGCAGATCGCATGATTTTATTAACAGCGCATCGCCGTGAAAATTTAGGTGAGCCAATGCGCAATATGTTCCGTGCCATTAAACGTTTATTAGCGGAGCATAACGATATTCAAGTTGTCTATCCTGTTCATATGAATCCAGTTGTACGTGAAATTGCGAATGATGTGCTAGGTAATGATGAGCGCATTCATTTAATTGAACCGTTAGAAGTATTTGATTTCCATAATATCGCAGCGCGTTCATATATGATTTTGACGGATTCTGGTGGTGTGCAGGAGGAGGCACCTTCATTAGGCAAACCGGTGCTTGTGCTGCGTGATACAACAGAGCGACCTGAAGGGATTGCAGCAGGTACATTAAAGCTTGCTGGTACAGATGAAGACATGATTTATCGTTTAGCAAATGAATTGCTTGTTGACAAGGAAGCTTATCATGCGATGGCACATGCATCTAATCCATATGGTGATGGCCATGCATCGGAGCGAATTGTGCAAGCACTTGTGGAGTTTTTAGCGAAACAGTAATGCTAAAATAACTTTTTCAATATAAGGAAATGGGACAAACTTCACGTACAAAATCACTCTTCACAAATTTGTCGACAATTTGACAACATTAGAGGGATTGTGAAGTTTTTCACCATTACTAATTGACATCAAATATCGCCTATTGTATGCTAACAAAGGGTAAGAATGATAAGGGTTTCAAAGTTTGAATCACTTATTATATCAAGTTTCTACTGAATTAACAGTTGGATTCCAATTGTTAATTTACAACAGTTTGATGCGTCTGGATTCACATCCATAAAGGTTAAAGCTTTCGTATGTAGAAATTTACTCCAAGACAAACCTTGCTACATATTTATTTAACCTCATACTTCAGTATATTCAATAGTTTTTGAATTTACTGACTGGTCAGCATCAATTCTTTACTCGAAAAAAATTCAGGAGACTTATTGCCAATGGAAGATTTGCACTACATTTTCGCTAAGCAAAAGAAAGTGTTATTTTTTTTGCTCGCCCTCTGTGTACTAGGATGGGCTTTTACGCCATATGCTAGCATCTTCGCAGGACTCGGTTTAGGTGCATTCTTCGGTACATACAACTTTTGGATTTTAGTTCGACGAATGGACAACTTTGACCGTTCGATTAGTGAAGGAAGAAAGGCATCATCAATAGGTACAGCCTTACGCTTTGGCTCAGGTGTTGCCGCAGTTGCAATCGCCATGTCGTTGCCAGAGAAATTTCATTTAGTTAGTACCGTTATTGGGCTAATGATTCCGTACATTTTTCTCGTAGTTGAGCGAATTGTACATCTTGTCAAACATCACTAAAATGAAAGAGAGGTGAATGCAAAAATGGATCATAAAAATCCAGAGTTTCATCTAAAGCTATTTGGAGATTTCACGTTAATCTTTAACAAATCAACTGTGTTGATGTTAATTGTTACGGCGGTTATCGTATTTTTAATCGCATTTATTTCCACACGCAACCTAAAGCTTAAGCCAACAGGTATGCAAAACTTCATGGAGTGGATTATGGACTTCGTGAAAGGGATCATTAAAAGCAATATGGACTGGAAAACAGGTGGTCAGTTCCACGTATTAGGGATTACATTAATTATGTTTATCGCTGTAGCGAACTTACTAGGTTTACCATTCTCTATTAGCCATGATCACTACCTATGGTGGAAATCGCCAACAGCTGACCCGACAGTAACATTAACATTAGCTGTTATGGTAACGCTATTAGCGCACTACTACGGTATTAAAGCACACGGTTCTGGCGGTTATGCGAAGAACACGTACTTAAAGCCAATGTGGTGGATGTTCCCGCTGAAAGTTATTGAAGAGTTTGCCAATACGTTAACGCTTGGTCTACGTCTTTACGGTAACATTTTCGCAGGTGAGATTTTAATTGGCTTAATCGCAGGTGTCGCAGGGGCAAGCTATTTAGGATGGTTCGGAATGGTTATTCCAGCTATCGCATGGCAAGGATTCTCGATCTTCATCGGCTTTATCCAAGCTTTCATTTTTACAATGTTAACGATGGTTTATTTGGCACACAAAGTGAGTCACGACCATTAATTATAAATTCCGCAAATTTTGCGGTATTTGAACCACAATAAAAAAACACATATTCCAAGGAGGAAATTTAACAATGACAGGTTCAATTGGTTTATTAGCAGCAGCAATCGCAATCGGTTTAGGTGCACTAGGTGCAGGTATCGGTAACGGTCTTATCGTATCAAAAACAGTAGAAGGTATCGCTCGTCAACCAGAATTACGTGGTGCTCTTCAAACAACAATGTTCATCGGGGTTGCATTAGTTGAGGCCCTTCCAATCATCGGTGTAGTAGTAGCATTCATCGTAATGAATCAATAATTACTACTTACGACGTCAATGGCGAAGAAAAAGTTCACCAGACTTACTACTTCGCCATTCCTTTTATGTAATACATGAAATTCACATATCAACTATGTGAAGAAAGCAACAATGAATTTGAAATTAAAGATTTATGTGTTATAGATTTTGAACAAGCTCTTGAAGGGAGTGAACCAATCGTGTTATTAAATGATCTTGTATTAGGTGCAGGTGGCGGTTTTAATGGTGGAGATATCATTGCAACATTATTAACGTTCATTATTTTAATGATTCTTCTTAAAGTGTTCGCATGGGGTCCATTAATGGGCATTATGCAACAACGTGAAGAATTAGTTGCAAGCGAAATCGATGCAGCTGAAAAAGCGCGCAAAGAAACGCACCAATTATTAGAAGAACAAAAAAGCCTTCTAAAAGAAGCTCGTACAGAAGCACAAGCGATCGTAGAAGGTGCTAAAAAACAAGGCGATGCACAGCGTGAAGAAATTATTTCTGCAGCTCGTGCAGAAGCAGCTCGTTTAAAAGATGCAGCTGTGCGTGAAATTGAAAACGAAAAAGAAAAAGCAATTGCAGCAGTACGTGAAGAAGTTGTATCATTATCAGTTCTTGCAGCATCTAAAGTACTTGGCAAAGAAATTTCTGAAGCGGACAATAGCGCATTAATTAAAGAAACGATTGCGAAGGCAGGCGAAGCGAAATGAGTCAAGTAGCGAAGCGTTACGCTGAAGCATTGTTTCAATTAGCTAGCAAAAATCAAAATCTTGTAGAAGTAAGTGCTGATTTAAAAGAATTAACAGCCGCAATCGAAGCAACACCAGCTTTATTAGAGCTATTAAAAGCACCTAAAATTTCTTCTGCAAAGAAAAAAGCAATGCTATCTGAAATTTTAGCAAATGCTAATTCAGCAGTAGTGAACACAGTTCAATTATTAGTTGATAAACAACGCATTAGCGAAGTCGTTGCTGTAGCAGAAGAGTTCCAAGCTCTTGCAACTGCAGCGAGCGGTGCCGCAAAAGCAACAGTTTACTCAACACGCGCTTTAACCGAGGCTGAAAGTGCAGAGATTTCAGTAGCCTTTGCACAGCTAGTAGGGAAAAGCAAGCTAGAAATTAACAATATTATCGAGCCATCAATTCTTGGTGGTATTCGTGTACAAATTGGCAACTATATTTATGACAGCACAATTGCTTCTAAACTAGAAGGTTTAAAGCGTACATTAGTTGTTTAACTTTAAGAAATGTGAGAGGTGAACATACATGGGCATCAAAGCTGAAGAAATCAGCAGTCTGATTAAACAACAGATTGAAAATTATCAATCTGAATTACAAGTAAGCGAAGTAGGTACAGTTATCCGCGTTGGTGACGGTATCGCGCTTGCTCATGGCCTCGACAACGTCATGGCTGGAGAGCTTTTAGAGTTCTCTAACGGTGTTATGGGTATGGCTCAAAACTTAGAAGAAGGTAACGTTGGTATTATTATTCTAGGTGAGTACCTTGACATTAAAGAAGGCGATGAAGTTCGTCGTACAGGTCGTATTATGAGCGTTCCAGTTGGTGAAGAACTAATTGGTCGTGTTGTAAACCCATTAGGTCAACCAGTGGATGGCTTAGGTCCAATCAACACAACAAAAACTCGTCCAATCGAAAGCCCAGCTTTCGGTGTAATGGCACGTAAATCAGTACATGAGCCATTACAAACTGGTATTAAAGCGATTGACGCATTAGTACCAATCGGCCGTGGTCAACGTGAGTTAATCATCGGTGACCGTCAAACAGGTAAAACATCTGTAGCAATCGATACAATCTTAAACCAAAACGGTGAAAACATGATTTGTATCTATGTTGCAATCGGTCAAAAAGAATCTACAGTACGTGGCGTAGTTGAAACATTACGTAAAAACGGTGCTTTAGATTACACAATCGTTGTAACAGCTTCTTCTTCTCAACCATCACCATTATTATACTTAGCACCATTTGCTGGTGTATCGATGGCAGAAGAATTCATGTTACAAGGTAAACACGTATTAGTAGTATATGATGACCTATCAAAACAAGCATCTGCTTACCGTGAGCTGTCATTATTATTACGTCGTCCTCCAGGTCGTGAAGCTTACCCTGGTGACGTGTTCTACTTACACAGCCGTTTATTAGAGCGTGCTGCAAAATTAAACGAAACTTACCAAAATGGTTCAATCACTGCATTACCATTCGTAGAAACACAAGCAGGGGATATCTCAGCTTACATTCCTACAAACGTAATTTCGATTACTGATGGTCAAATTTTCTTACAATCTGACTTATTCAACTCAGGTGTACGTCCAGCAATCAACGCCGGTTTATCTGTATCACGTGTAGGTGGTTCAGCACAAATTAAAGCGATGAAAAAAGTAGCTGGTACATTACGTCTTGACTTAGCTGCTTTCCGTGAGTTAGAATCTTTCGCTCAGTTCGGTTCTGACTTAGATAAAGCAACTTTAGCTAAATTAGAGCGCGGTAAACGTACTGTTGAAGTATTAAAACAAGACTTAAACAAACCGTTAAAAGTTGAAAAACAAGTTGTCATTTTATATGCATTAACTCGTGGCTTCTTAGATGATATTCCAGTAGCTGATATCACTCGTTTCGAGGGTGAGTTCTTAAGCTGGTTAGATACAAACCACACAAGCGTATTAGATCATATCCGTACAACAAAAGATATTCCAGCTGATGCAGATCTTGCTGAAGCAATCAATGCTTTCAAAAAGACTTTTGCTAAATCAGAATAATCTTAGTTAAATCGTTCTTTGCAAATCCGCAAGCTAGCTGCTTGCGGATGCTGTGAGAATAATGGATTGTGATTAAATAACAGAGGGTGGTGAAATACCAGTGGTAAACTTACGCGAAATTAAAGGTCGTATTAACTCTACAAAGAGCACACAGAAAATAACAAAGGCGATGCAAATGGTTTCTTCTTCGAAACTACGCCGTGCAGAGCAAAACGCTAAAGCATACGTTCCTTATATGGAAAAGATTCAAGATGTAGTAGGCGCTATCGCAGCAGGTACAAAAGACAGTGGACATCCGATGTTAACTGCTCGTCCTGTTAAGAAAACAGCTTACTTAGTAATTGGTTCTGACCGTGGTTTGGCAGGTGCTTATAACTCAAGCATTTTACGTCAAGTTCAACGCACAATTAACGAGCGTCATCAATCTAAAGATGAATACGTTGTTTTTGCATTAGGTCGTGTTGCACGTGATTACTTTATTAAACGTAATCACAATGTTATTAGTAGTGTTGTGGCTCTTCCAGACCAACCGACATTTGCTGATATTAAAGAAATCGCTCGTAATGCTGTTGGTATGTTCATTGATGGCGCATATGATGAACTTTATATGTACTATAACCACTTCGAAAGTGCTATTTCTCAAGTAGTAACGGAGAAAAAGGTTCTTCCGTTAACTGATATTGCTACTACTACAACAACAAGCGCTGCATATGAATTCGAACCATCTGGTGAAGCAATTCTAGAAGTATTACTTCCACAATATGCAGAAAGCTTAATTTATGGTGCTTTATTAGACGGAAAAGCAAGTGAACATGCTTCACGTATGACGGCAATGCGTAATGCAACAGATAATGCTTCTGATTTAATCGACAACTTATCTTTGCAATACAACCGTGCGCGTCAAGCAGCTATTACACAAGAAATTACAGAAATCGTTGGTGGAGCTGCAGCCCTAGAATAGGCTGCACTTTCACTGACTTCGTATAAGAATACGATAGGAGGGTACACAACATGAACAAAGGACAAGTTCTACAAGTAATGGGTCCGGTAGTAGACGTTAAATTCGAAAACGGCCATTTACCAGCAATCTATAACAACTTAACTGTTAAGATTGAACGTCCAAATGAAGAGCCAACTACTTTAGCTCTTGAAGTTGCAATCCACTTAGGTGACGATGTTGTTCGTACAATTGCGATGTCATCTACTGACGGTTTACAACGCGGAGCAGAAGTAACTGACTCAGGAAAAGCTATCTCAGTACCAGTTGGTGAAGTAACACTAGGACGTGTATTCAACGTACTTGGTGAAGTAATCGACTTAGGTGAAGAAATTCCAGAATCAGCTCGTCGTGACTCAATTCACCGCGAAGCACCAAAATTCGATGAATTATCTACTTCAGTTGAAATCCTAGAAACAGGTATCAAAGTAGTAGACTTATTAGCACCATATATTAAAGGTGGTAAAATCGGTCTATTCGGTGGTGCCGGCGTAGGTAAAACTGTATTAATCCAAGAACTAATCAACAACATCGCACAAGAACATAGCGGTATTTCTGTATTCGCAGGTGTAGGTGAGCGTACACGTGAAGGTAACGACTTATTCCACGAAATGACAGACTCTGGCGTTATTAATCAAACAGCGATGGTATTCGGTCAAATGAACGAGCCACCTGGTGCACGTATGCGTGTAGCTTTAACTGGTTTAACAATGGCTGAATATTTCCGTGATGAGCAAGGTCAAGACGTACTTTTATTCATCGACAATATCTTCCGTTTCACACAAGCAGGTTCTGAGGTTTCTGCCCTATTAGGTCGTATGCCTTCTGCGGTAGGTTACCAACCAACACTTGCTACTGAAATGGGTAAATTACAAGAGCGTATTACATCGACTACAAAAGGTTCTGTAACATCGATTCAAGCGATTTACGTACCAGCCGATGACTATACTGACCCAGCTCCAGCAACAACTTTCGCTCACTTAGATGCAACAACAAACTTAGAGCGTAAATTATCTGAAATGGGTATTTATCCAGCGGTTGACCCATTAGCATCAACTTCTCGTGCATTATCACCAGAAATCGTAGGAGAAGAGCACTATGGAATTGCTACTGGCGTACAACGTACAATTCAACGTTACCGTGAGTTACAAGATATCATCGCCATCTTAGGTATGGATGAGTTATCTGATGAAGATAAGCAAACAGTAGAACGCGCTCGTCGCATTCAATTCTTCTTATCTCAAAACTTCCACGTAGCGGAGCAATTCACTGGTCAAAAAGGTTCTTACGTGCCTGTTAAAGAAACTGTTCGCTCATTCAAGGAAATTCTTGAAGGTAAATGGGATCACTTACCAGAGGATGCTTTCCGTTTAGTTGGCAGCATTGATGAAGTAGTAGAAAAAGCAAAAGGCATGGGCGTAGAGGTTTAATTCTAACGGCGAGGAGGAAAATAATATGAAGACAGTAACAGTCAGTATTGTCACTCCCGACGGCCCAGTATACGATTCTGAAGTAACAATGGTAGTCGCTAAAACAGTTTCAGGGGAAATGGGTGTACTTCCAGGCCATATTCCTATGGTTGCGCCTCTTACAATTGGTGCTGTAAAGCTAAAAAAAGAAGATGGTTCAACTGATTATGTAGCTGTTAGCGGCGGCTTCATCGAAATTCGCCCTGAAAAAGTATCAATTTTAGCTCCTTCAGCAGAAGATGCAGCTTCAATTGATGTTGCTCGTGCTAAAGAAGCATTAAAACGAGCAGAAGGTCGTTTAGAAGGCAAAAAAGATGACATTGATTTCAAACGTGCTGAGTTAGCGCTAAAACGTGCGTTGAATCGTATCAACGTTCATGAGGGTAACATCTAATTCAAATGGGGCTGTTTGGAAAGCTTAGCTTTTCAAACAGCTCTTTTAAATGAAAACGCTAATAAAGTGAGCAAAACTGCCAATAAACAAAAAGTTTACCTTCAAAAAAACAACTTTTTTCATATAAGGAGTGTACGTAAAAATGAACTTTTATACGGAAATAGGTCAACAGGCACTTTTCGGTCTTGCCTCGCATATTTTCTTCATTGCTGTGGCATTCTATGCATTACAAGCATTTCGTTTTGAGCAATTGTTTAAAAAAGGCAAAACATTTCAAATTCAGCTCATTTACATTTTATTTAGCATCGTCATTGGTTCGACAGTTTCTAACTTTTTTATTAACTTTTCGCAGTGGTCAAGAAGCTTAGTTTATATTTTCCAATAAAATGCATTATATAGGTTGTAGGGGACAACAATCATTTGCTTTTCGCTACAAAGTATATATTTCCTGGGTAATCGACTAAAAATGTTTAACATATCGAATTTTGGTGTATAAAAGAACAGTGTATACAATCGTTATATTGTGTCGAAATGTCATGGAAAATACAGAACATGCCCAACTTGACCTCGCATGAAAAGTATTCAACATCAGATTCACCAACTATACATACCGTGCGTAATATATAGTATGAAAAATAAAGCCAAAATTCGACACAAAATAGTGAATTAGATGCTTGATAAAGTTGGGTTATAGCTGTATTATTAGCAGTGTTTGGATAAAAAATATCAATGAACTTTTAAATAAAATAGCAAGTTTACGAGAATGAGATTCGGAGGGACGAATTGTGGAGAAAATTATCGTTATGGGTGGTCAGACTTTACGAGGTAACGTGAGAGTTGAAGGCGCAAAGAACGCTGTATTACCTATTTTAGCAGCAGCTTTATTAGCTTCTGAAGGAAAAAATGTTATTAAAGATGTTCCAGCATTAGCTGATGTATATACAATTGGTGAAGTATTAAAAAGCTTAAATGCAGATGTACAATATTATGTAGACGGGAATGAAATTGTTATTGATGCGTCTCAGGATTTATCAAGTGAAGCGCAATTTGAATTTGTTAGTAAAATGCGTGCATCGATTTTAGTGATGGGATCGTTGCTGGCACGCAATCGCTTTGCGCGTGTTGCCTTACCAGGTGGTTGTGCAATTGGCTCTCGTCCGATTGAACTTCATTTAAAAGGCTTTGAAGCGATGGGTGCTGAAATTTCTTTTGGACATGGCTATGTAGAGGCACGTGCTGAAAAATTAAAAGGTGCTGAAATTTATTTAGATTTCCCAAGCGTTGGTGCGACAGAAAATATTATGACAGCAGCAGCATTAGCAGAAGGTACGACAATTATCGAAAATGCGGCAAAGGAGCCGGAAATTGTCGATTTAGCGAACTTTATTAATGCAATGGGCGGTCGTGTAACAGGTGCTGGCACAGCAACAATTCGCATTGAAGGTGTAGAAAAGCTAAAAGGTATTACACATTATGTTATTCCAGATCGCATTGAAGCAGGCACATTTATGGTTGCGGCAGCAATTACACGTGGCGATGTTGTGATTGAAAATGCCATTCCAGAGCATATGACAGCGCTGATTGCCAAAATGCGTGAAATGGGCGTAGAAATTACAGAGCAGGATAATGGGCTACGTGTACGTGCGACAGGTGGATTAAAGGCTGTAGACATTAAAACAATGCCACATCCAGGCTTCCCAACAGATATGCAGTCACAAATGATGGCATTGATGTTATCTGCTGAAGGAACAAGCATTATTACTGAAACGGTATTTGAAAATCGCTTCATGCATGTTGAGGAATTCCGTCGAATGAATGCAATTGCTAAAATTGAGGGGCGTTCTGTCTTTATTGAAGGCAATAATGCATTACAAGGTGCGGAGGTAGCTGCAACAGATTTACGTGCGGCAGCATCGCTTATTTTAGCAGGCTTAGTATCTGAAGGTGTTACACGCGTAACAGCGCTACACCATTTAGATCGTGGCTACGTAAAATTCCACGAAAAATTAGCAGCATTAGGTGCAAACATCGAACGTGTAACTGAGGGCGAAGTAAAGATTGCCAAAGAAGATAATGCTGAACAAGTAACTGCATAATAATAGAAAGAGGGGCTGTCCGAAAAGAGTATATCTTTTCAGACTGCTCCTTTATTTTTGCAAATAAAATTGTCAACAGCTACATAAGATGGCGTATGAAAAAAAACCTACTACTCATCATTATTGTGATATGTATGTTGTTTACTGTGCCGCTTCTTTATTACAAAAAGCCAAAGCCAGTAGCGGAGCCATGCGAAATTTTAATTACCATTGAAGGTGTAGCTAAGAGCATACCGCTAGAGCACTATTTAATTGGTGTTGTTGCTGCGGAAATGCCCGCTAGCTTTCATCCAGCTGCATTACAAGCACAAGCAATTGCCGCACGCACATATGTAATACGCAATACAGACTACGGAAAAAAAGCAATTAAGCCAACAACAGCACATCAAGTATTTATCGATGAAAAAGCGCGGCAGCAAAAGTGGTTAACTGCCTTTGCGCAGTATGAAAGTAAAATAACAGAGGCTGTAAAAACGACAACAGGACAAATTATACTATATAAAGAAGAACCAATTTCAGCAATGTTTCATGCCTCATCAAATGGAGTAACAGAATCAGCAGAAAATTATGGTGGACAGGATATACCTTATTTACAATCTGTAGCATCACCTGAAGAAAACAGCGAAACAGTTAAATTGACGGTAAATGAATTAAATGCCAAGCTGCAAACAAATTGGACACAGGAGGATTTTTTAAATTTACAGCTTGAGCGAAATAGCTCAGGTCGTGTGCAAACAGTAAAAGGTAAAAAAAATTTTAGTGGACGTGAATTTAGAGAGCTTTTACAATTGCGTTCAACCGATTTTATGATGATGGAGGAAGGTAATGACATTGTCATTGCAACGAAAGGCTATGGGCACGGAGTTGGAATGAGTCAATACGGTGCAAATGAATTAGCTAACAATGATGCTACAGCACAACAAATACTTACGCACTACTACCCACAAACGACAATTGGCAATGTTTGTACAAAAAAATAAGCAAGCGTGTTTAAAAATTGTGTAGATTGTTCACACTAGCTTCAGAGGTGATGAACATGCGAGAGGAAAAAAATTTAAAACCTTCTCCGAAAAATTTACAACAAAAGCCATGGTTTTGGCCAGCTATTTATGCGGGTATTGCACTCGCGATAATTGCACTTATGTTTAGTTACAATGTGCTAGTTACGAAAAAGGAAGAGAATCTTCTAACAGAAACAGTGGCAAAGGAAGAAATTCCAGAGCAGCAACAACCGATTATTGAAACAAATGCAACGCAAGAAAATTTGAAATATCCATTCGATGAAGCATACTTAGAGGAATTGACAATTTTACAAGATTTCTATGATTTCTCTGCAGATGCAAAAACGCGTGAAAATGCACTGCTTGTCTTTAAGCAAACATTTTCGACATCGTCTGGTATGTCGCTTGCTATTAACAGTGAGCCATTTGAAGTGCTTGCTGCCATGAGCGGTGTCGTAACAAAGGTCAAAATGGATGCGTTCACAGGTAATATGATTACAGTGGAGCATGCAAACGGCTTAGAAACGCGCTATAGCTCTGTTACAGACATCGTTGTTAAAGAGGGCGATGAGGTTGTTCAAGGGCAACCGTTAGCGACAACAACTGAAAATGATTGGAACCCGACAGCGGGAATTCATTTGCATTTTGAAGTGTTGGAAAATGGTGAAGCAATAAATCCAAGAAAATTGCTTGCATTCTAAGTTCTAAATAGGTGCGGACGACTCATAAGGTGAAGAAACATACTACTAAGCTACGGCACATTCTTACATCCTAAGTAGAAAGGAAGGGAACGTGCACGAACATATTCGGCGTCGTTGTGTTCAGCTAGGGGAGTTGCTTATCGAAACTAAAGAAACAGTCCGCACTTTAGCTAAAATGACAGGCTATTCTAAAAGTACTGTGCACAAAGATTTAACAGAAAGGCTTATTCTAATCAATGAGCCACTTGCACAGGAAGTCAAGAAAGTTTTAGCCTATCATAAATCCGTCCGGCATTTGCGAGGCGGAGAGGCAACAAAGAAAAAATGGCAATCGAAGCAACACGAACAAAGCACCTAGATGATACGAATGTACATCTAGGTGCTTTTCTCTATTTCTCTTGAATCAACGGATTTTTAGGTTAACTTCTACTAAAAGCGGGCTCAAAAAAATCTGGATGAGAGTTAGCCAAGGTGTAATTGATATTACATATTTAGGGAATATCTTACTATAAAAGAGGGTGTAATTCATTGTTCATTGTGATAAAATAATCTAGATAACTAAATGTATAATAAGGACTTGTGAAAAAGCGGATATTCACAGCCTTTTAAACTAAAAATGTACGTCAAGACTTGAAGTGGTGGAAGGAGAAACTACAGGAATGTTTTCAAAGGATATTGGGATTGATTTAGGGACGGCAAATGTTTTAATCCATGTAAAAGGCAAAGGAATTGTGTTAAATGAGCCTTCTGTTGTAGCGATGGATAAAAAAACGGGAAAAGTTTTAGCAGTCGGTGAAGAGGCGAGACAAATGGTTGGACGAACGCCAGGTAATATTGTAGCAATTCGACCTTTAAAGGACGGGGTAATTGCAGATTTTGACGTGACAGAGGCAATGCTACGACATTTCATTAATAAATTAAATGTACGAGGGTTTTTATCGAAGCCACGTATTTTAATTTGCTGTCCTACAAATATTACAAGTGTAGAGCAAAAAGCAATTCGTGAGGCAGCTGAAAAATCAGGTGGCAAAAAAGTATATTTAGAAGAAGAGCCAAAAGTGGCAGCAATCGGCGCAGGTATGGACATTTTCCAACCAAGCGGCAACATGGTCGTTGACATCGGTGGTGGTACGACAGATATTGCTGTATTATCAATGGGAGATATCGTAACAAGCGAATCGATTAAAGTAGCAGGCGATGTATTTGATAATGATATTTTGCAATACATAAAAAAGGAATACAAGCTATTAATTGGAGAACGTACAGCAGAGGCTGTCAAAATGACAATCGGCACAGTATTTCCGAACAATCGCAACGAATCAATGGAAATTCGCGGACGCGATATGGTAACAGGTTTACCGCAAACAATTACAATTCATTCGTCTGAAATAGAAAGAGCGCTGCATGAATCTGTATCAATGATTGTACAATCAGCGAAAAATGTATTAGAAAAAACGCCACCAGAGCTCTCAGCAGATATTATTGATCGCGGTGTTATTTTAACGGGCGGAGGCGCGCTTTTACATGGAATTGACCAATTGTTAATTGAAGAATTAAAAGTACCTGTATTTATAGCGGAAAACCCGATGGATTGTGTAGCAATCGGTACAGGTATTATGTTAAATAATATTGACCGCTCGGCAGGAACTTCAGCAGACTAATTCAACCTTCGCAAGTGAGAGGGAGCATGTTTTACGCAATGAAAATAACTAGCAAATGAGGTATGCTTTATGTTTAAAGGTTTTTACACAGTAGCTTCAGGCATGCTTGCACAGCAACGCCGCACAGAAATATTGACAAACAATATGGCAAATGCAAATACGCCAGGCTTCAAAGCAGATCAATCAACAATTCGCTCATTTCCAGATATGTTGCTTTCAGCAAAAGGCGCAACAAACATACCAACGGAAAAAGGGTTAGCTTTAAAGCAGCTGAAGCCAATCGGTGCACTGACAACAGGAGTATACTTACAAGAAACAATTGCGAACAATGCACAAGGCTCATTATTGCAAACAGGTATGCCAACAGATGTAGCATTAGTAGATGTTACGTTGCCAATCGATGAAGCATCTGGCAATCAAGGAGCAATTTATTTCCGATTACAGCATCCAGAAGGCGGAGAAGCTTACACACGTAACGGGAACTTCACTTTAGATGGACAAGGTAATCTAGTGAATGGGCAAGGTCTTTATGTATTATCTGAAGCAGGTCAACCTATTCAGCTAGCAAATGATAATATAACGATTACAAGCAATGGTGCAATTATAGATGAAAATGGTGCACAGGTTGCAACAATTGGTGTGGCATTCTCAGCAAATCCAGATGTTTTAATGAAGCAGGATAACGGCTTATATCGCATGCTTGATGAAGGTATATTACCGTCAGCATACGGACAAGCAGGCGTTACTTTTACAACAAGTCACAAAAATTTAGAAGCATCTAACGTCGATTCAGCACGTTCAATGACAGATTTATTAACAGCATATCGTGCGTTCGAGGCAAACCAAAAGGTTTTACAGGCATATGATCGCAGTATGGAAAAAGCAGTAAATGAAATTGGAAAAGTGTAACGGAGGGGTGATTGTATGCTACGTACAATGGTGACAGCAACAAATACATTAACACAGCTACAAACAAAGCTAGATACAATTAGCGATAACCTTGCAAACAGTAATACGCATGGCTATAAAACAAAGGATGCGCAATTTTCAGAGCTACTTTACCAGCAGTATAATAACGATAAATTAGATAAAACATTGCGCCAATCACCTGTAGGCATTCGATATGGTGTTGGGGCACATGTATCATTAATTCAAGCAAATCAAAAGCAAGGCTCATTGCAGCAAACAGACCGCGACCTTGATTTTGCGTTTACGAAGGAAAACCAATATTTTAACATTTTAATGCCTGATGGTGACGGGCAGCGTACAGTATATACACGTCAAGGTGATTTTTACGTATCACCGATGGGCAATGGACAAATGATGCTTGTCAATGGCGATGGACATCCTGTAGCAGATAGTGACGGTGAGGCGATTTATTTCCCTGATTTCGCAACAGGCTTTACGCTATCACCAAATGGTCGTTTGAATATAGAATATCCAGATGGTGATGTAATAGCAGTAGATTTAGCTGTATCAGAATTACAAAAGCCTCAGGTGATGGAGCATGTAAGTGGCACATATATTGGTCTACCTACAGATTTAGCAGGGCTCGGTTATACAGAAGCGGATATTTTGACTGATTTACAAGGAGTAAATCGTGGAGACATTGGCTTGAGCAATCAAAAATTAGAAATGTCGAATGTAGACATGTCAAAAGAAATGACAGATTTAATTGCGACACAGCGCTCATATCAATTTAATTCACGTGCAGTAACACTTGCAGATCAAATGCTGGGGCTCATTAATGGTATTCGATAAGCATGAGGAGTATAAGAAATGACGAACGAATTCAATGAACAAGATGTAGCTCCTAAAAAGAGAAGCAGACGTAACGAGGAAACAGAGCCAAGTGAAAGAGCGAGAAGAGCGCGCTGGGTACAAATACGCTTAATCCCTATTTGGTTGCGAATTGTA
Source organism: Metasolibacillus sp. (assembly GCF_025291715.1). Lineage (GTDB taxonomy): Bacteria > Bacillota > Bacilli > Bacillales_A > Planococcaceae > Metasolibacillus > Metasolibacillus louembei. Next base: position 104,167 of record NZ_JAMBIZ010000004.1, on the reverse strand, counting down.
CTTGTTTTAGCTTTATTGCTTGGTGCAGCAGCAGGTGGTGTGATGTTTGGCTACGGCTTTCTTGGAAGCGGAGAACCGAGCGATGCATTAAAATGGAGCACTTGGCAACATATATTTGATATTATTGAAGGAAAAGAATAAATGCTCTAGTTTGGAGTTGTCTTAAAAGGCAGCTCCATCTCACTAAATGAGCACAATATACATAATAGTGAACATGAGTGGAGGAATTTTTATGTTAAATGCAGAACAAATTCAAGCGATTTTACCACATCGTTACCCATTTTTATTAGTTGATCGCGTTTTAGAAATTGAAGTAGGCAAGCGCGCAGTAGGCATTAAAAATGTAACGATTAATGAAGATTTCTTTAATGGTCATTTTCCGGGCTATCCAGTAATGCCAGGCGTTCTTATTGTTGAGGCTCTCGCACAAGTAGGTGGCGTAGCGCTGCTAAGCTCAGATGATTTTAAAGGCCGCATTGTCTTTTTAACAGGCATTGATAATTGTCGCTTCAAACGTCAAGTGGTGCCAGGTGACCAATTGAAAATGGAAGTGGAGTTTGTCAAACTGCGTGGCCAAATGGGTAAAGGGCATGCTATTGCAACTGTTGATGGCGAGCTAGTATGTGAAACGGATATTTTATTTGCAATTGGTCCAGAGCAACCGAAATAATGATGTTGGATAAGTAACAATGGTTGTATAGACAATTTTTTCACATATTTTAGTACTATTTGCATTTACGAAGAAAAAATTATAAGATATATAAGTTGAGTTTTGAGGGGTTGGCTTTTTAAACGTAGGAGGTTTAAATTTTTATGTATAAAGAACTGTCTTCAGGTGTAAAGATAAGTATTACACGATCAATTTCCACATCATTTGAGCTTTATTTAGCGAGCATTGGTTGGGATGAAGATAAATTTTCAATGGAAGACTTTATGGCAAGCTGGCAGCAATACTTCACAGAAAATGCAGCTTGGTTTGATAAAGTACCTCACGAAGTATTAGTGAGTGAAGAATTTCATAATGAAATAGCAAAAAAAGTGGATGAAGTGATGGCGAAAATTTTAGATGAAGCGCCGACAAAGAAGCAAATTGACTCCATTGAAAAACTGCAAAAAAAATTAGGCACAAATTACAAATATGGCTGTAAGGCAGAAGCCGCATATGTTGAGCAATTGTTAAAAGAAAAATTGAAATAGATCTATAAAATGTTCGGATAGTTCCCTTCGTTCCAGGGCACTCTAATGAATGATCAAGTATTGATCATATTGAGTCCATGGAAAGGAGGGAATTTTTTATGTGGAAAGGCTTTTTAGCAGCAGCATTACTTGCTACATCATTTTTAGCTGGCTGTAACGCGGGGGACCGTAATGCGATGAATGACGACACACCAGCAAAGGAAATTCGTCGAGGGGTGGATGATGTTATCGATGATAACTATACACCACGCTACAATAACGAAATCAATAGTGCCCCTAACAGCACAGTGCCTCCAGCCCTACGTGATGAACGAAATGGTGCCGAGGTGGATCGCGTTGCCCCTAACGATGGTGTCGATAACGATGGCCGTGTAATTGAACGTCGTGTCAACGAAGAAGACATTATCGAGGACCCAGCAGACATGCGTGATCGCAACAATGTAGATAACCGCTAAAGAAAAACCAAAAGTGCTTCACAGCGCTTTTGGTTTTTTCTAATGGGTATTATTAAGTTAATAAAGCGGGTAAAGTCGCAAATAAACCTGAGAAGTCGCAAATAAATGCGAGAAGTCGCAAATAAATGCGAGAAGTCGCAAATAAACCTGAGAAGTCGCAAATAAATTCGAGAAATCGCAAATAAACCTGAGAAGTCGCAAATAAACCTGAGAAGTCGCAAATAAATTTGAGAAGTCGCAAATAAATTCGAGAAATCGCAAATAAATCCGAGAAGCCGCAAATAAGTTTGAGAAGCCGCAAATAAATTCGAGAAATCGCAAATAAGTTTGAGAAGTCGCAAATAAATGCGAGAAGTCGCAAATAAATCCGAGAAGTCGCAAATAAACCTGAGAAGTCGCAAATAAATCCGAGAAGTCGCAAATAAATCCGAGAAGTCGCAAATAAACCAAAAAAATCACAAACAAATGCCCCGATTTCTAGAACAAAAAATTATTTCGTCTAAAAGCATATCGTTGCCTGAAAAATGTGCATTAGCTACACGCCTTTCAGACAACTCTTTCCATTAATCAAAGTGTCAATTGTGACTATTGCTGTTTATTTAACTTTGGGCGCTCCTTCATATCATGCTGGAAACGCTGCAATAGTTCATCATTCGATAAACCTTCCTCTAATAGCTGCTGCAATAATTGCTCTGCATATTTTTGGCGTCGAGCTTTAATCGAGCCTTTTAATAATACGGATAAGCGATCACCGATTTCAGTAATGGCACTAACTATTAAAGAAAATGGTGCGGGTTCATTATCTGGAAAGGAAATAACAGCATGTGCGTCAAATACAGTTTGATTGTCCTCTAACGTTTTAAAAATTGAATAGTACTCATTTGGAATAAACAGCTCAAGCACCCAAGTTTGATGGCTATCCTCTAAGTTAATTGTTAAACCATCAATAATGTGAATGGGCTGAATAGCCTCTTCATTTAATAAATGAAATGCCATTAGTTTAAATGTCTTCAAACGAGCAGCCTCCCTTCATAATAGTTAAAGCCTCAATATTTGTTCTGGAAATGAATCTACTTTTAGTATAGCATACAAAAAATGCGAAACTTAATTTTTCGATATATTGCGGCTATCGCTTGTCAGAGCAATGTATTAGCAAGCTAAAATAGGTCAAAATAAATTTTTGCAATGTCGAAATTTAAAGTTTAACCCCCTAAAATGTTAGCAAATATGATTTTTCAGATTTTGCCAAATGAAATCATCATCATGTATAGTAGTGCTAACGAAGGAGGTGAATAAATGAATCAAATCGGACTTGTTGGACGTTTAACAAAAAATCCACAGCTAAGGCAATTATCTGATACGAAAGTACAAACGAGCTTCGTATTAGCCATTAATCGCAATTACCGCAATAGCGAGGGCAGTGTAGATGCAGATTATGTTTTGTGTGTCGCATGGGGAAGGCTAGCAGAACATATTGCGAAATATTGCGGGAAAGGTTCTTTAATTGGGATAAACGGGCGCTTACATACACGCTCCTATGTGAACAAAGAAAATAACCGTGTTTTTGCGATGGATGTTTTAGCAGAAAGCGTCCGATTTTATGCACTGAAACAGAGCGTGCCTGCAAACAATCCACCTGAGGAGTCCAGCGATGAAATGCAGCACGTCATGGAACACTTTGTTTTACCCGAAGATACACTGCCAACTGATCTGTAAAAAGAACTTCCACAAAACTAACTAACCTCTATCTTAAAACAATTAGAAAGGAGTGCAAAAACCTACCTCTTAATCGCATAATAATCTTTTCTGCGACGAGTAACCGCAGGAGCACAATTAAAAAATACAACTGAATAACAGAGAACCTAAAAGCGTCCTATCTTTTGGCGCAAAGATAGGACGCTTTCGTTTTATTTTACTAAATCAAGCGCAAAAAGCTCGCGTAGCTCATCATCTTGCAGCTCAGTAATCCATTTACTTGATTGGATAAGCTCCTCTGACAAAGCTGATTTTATCGTGAGCATTTTATCAATTTTTTCTTCAATTGTACCAATTGTCATAAATTTATGGACCTGTACAAATTGTGTTTGTCCGATTCGATATGCGCGATCTGTTGCTTGGTTTTCCACTGCAGGATTCCACCAGCGATCCGCATGCAATACATGGTTTGCAGCTGTTAAATTTAACCCTGTTCCCCCAGCTTTTAAGGACAAAATAAAAATTGGAAATGCCCCAGCTTGAAATGCCTCCACTAAGCGATCGCGCTGTTGCTTTGGCATGCTACCTGTTAAAAACGGTACATCAATATCGTACAGCTCAGCAAAGCAATGCTGTAAAATATTGCCCATGCCAATATATTGCGTGAAAATTAAACATTGCTCTCCATTATGAACGATTTCAGCCGTTAAATCGACAATACGTCTTAGCTTCACAGAACGGCTTAACATCGTCTCCGCATCATCAAAAGGCTCCTTTAAATAAAGCGCAGGGTGATTACATAGCTGCTTTAATTTATTAAGCATTTTTAAAATGCGGCCTCTTTTTTCAAAGCCTGTTAACTGCTCAAGCTGTGCTGCGGTATCCTCAATATAGCTTTCATATAAGGCAGCTTGCTCAGCAGTTAATGGGCAAAATTCTGGCATTTCTTGTTTTTCAGGTAAATTGAGCATTAAGTCTGAATCGCGCTTTGTCCGACGGAGTAAAAATGGCTGAATTTTTGCACGCAGCTGCTCCTTATGCTGCTCGGAATCATCGCGTTCAATCGGTAAAATAAACTGCTCTTGAAACTTGCTAAAGCTACCGAGATAACCTTTATGAATAAAATCAAAAATTGCCCAAAGCTCTGACAAGCGGTTTTCCACAGGTGTACCTGTTAATGCGATATGATGCTCACCACGCAACTTACGAATTGCACGTGATTGGATGGTTTGCATGTTTTTAATATTTTGTGCCTCATCTAAAATAATGCTTGACCAATTGAAATACTGTAAAAATTCCACATCCTGCGAAACTGTGCCATATGTTGATACGATAATATGAGGCTTCTCACGCTGGATTTCATCACGCAGCATCTCATCCTTTAAGCGATTTGCTCCATAATGTGTATAAACATTTAAGGAAGGTGCAAAGCGTGTAAGCTCTTTTTGCCAGTTGCCTAAAACCGAGGTCGGGCAAATAATAATCGCAGGCTCTGTGACATCAAGTGTATTTACCGTATATAAAAGATAGCTAATCGTTTGAATCGTTTTTCCAAGACCCATATCGTCTGCCAAGCAAGCCCCGAATTTTTGCTCACGCATAAAGACGAGCCACTCAAAACCTTGCTGCTGATATGGTCGCAGCTCAGCTTCTAGCTGGCTAGGTACAGGAATAGTAGGTAAGCCTTGTTTCTCCTGTAGCTGCTGTAAATAGTTTTGCAAAGATTGTTGGATTTGGAACGCTAGTATAGGGTCATCACGTTCTGCATCGTCTTCATCCAATTCCTCAGCAGGTGCAGTTAACGTTTCTGGTAGCTCTCTAAATAACAACTCTTTAACTGTCCATTGCTCATTAGTCGCCTTATCCATAAGCTCACGCATTTCTTGCATCCAAGCTGCATCAATGCGGAACCATTCCGTACCAATTCGCATAAATTCGCGCTTTTCATCGACAAGCTTTTGGAACTGTTCAGCAGAAATATTTTCACCATTCATTGAAAATTGCCATTTGAATGTTAACACATCATCAAGACTTGCTACAGAGCGAGTAGATGCTTGACCTGCACTTACTTGCACTCGCATTTTCGATTGCTTCAGCTCCTTTAACCAAGCAGGTAAAACAATTTCGTAGCTGAGCGCCTGTAAAACGGCAATATCATTACGCAAAAAGCCCTTTACTTGTTCATCTGTGAGCGGATGATAAATAAAGCTTTCACCATTTATATCATCTACAGTTAGTAATGATGCCATTTGTTGTTGGATAGCAGCGATATCAGCAGCGGCAGCTTTCCACTTATCAGGCAATGCTTCTTCAATTGCCAGTTCACGTTTGCGTATAGCGGGTGTCCAATGCCTTTCTGTTGAGGTAATTAAAATCGTTTCTAAAAGCCACTGTTGGCTTGTTTCATCGGGTTCACTTAAGCGTAGTGCTACCTTTAAGCCATCAGCATTGTGCTCAGTTTGCAATGGCCAACCGCCATTAATGAAAAAAGGTACAAGCTCCTCTAATTGATCAAGCTGTACGCCATTGCTTACAAGCTTTTGTGTAGCAGCAGTAGCTAAAATACACTCTTCATCATGAGCAAATTGTAGTATTTGCTCATGAAAGGAAGCGCTTTGCCAAAGCGTACTATTCGTCCACTGGGGAACAAGCTGTTGGAATTTTTCCAGCAAAGTATTTGAGCTAGCATCTGCGCCAATGATATGCAATAAAGGATGTTTAAAAGCAGGTGAGAGCACATCTAACAGTTCAGCGGCAGATAAGGTAATGTCACGTTCATCTAAAGGCACAGTAAGCCCATAAAAATTTGCTTCATATTTATAAAAAAGCTGTGTTATCCAACTCTCTGGAGGCACGATTAAACCATCCTCATGTAATGCCGTGATGGAGTAAAAGCCATTTTGAAGAGCTGTAATTTTTAAGCGCAGTGACTTTACAAAAGGTGATATCAGTATGTCAGTCATATAAAAACTCCTTAAATGAGATTGCTTTTATCCAGTTCTTCTTGCAATGCGCGCAATCGTTTATATTTTTGTTGCATCGTTTGCATGTAATTTGTCCAATAGGTCATTTTGCCAGCTTTTTTTGCAGCGCTTTTCATTGATTTCCAAATGCGAATCGCCTGCTTATAATTCATGCGTGATTTTTGGCGCAGCTCCTCTAACGCATAATAATGATAAAGCGGTAAGACAGCTGCAGGTGCCTCTTGAATAACAGTTTTCAAACCGCGCGCTTCCAAATGGCTAATAGAAGAAGGATATAACTGTTGAAGAGCTACCCACTCCTCATAACGTGCCTTCTGCAATAAAAAATCAGCATAAGGCTGAATGCCATAGCGACCGAAAGCTTGATAAAGTATTACTGCTTCTTGCTCAGATAGCTCAATAGCGGAATAAAGTGCATTAATGTCTTTAATAAATAATGGGCGCTGCTGTGGCGCAAGAGTCGTATGAATAAAGTTTTCTAAAAATGGTAGGATGACCTTTAATAATAATTGGAGACCTTCCATATAATGCTTCAATGCTAATTTAGCAATCGGCAAATAAAATGCGAGCTGTGATTGCTCTAAATAAGATAGTTGCTCATCAAGCTTTTCACAATCTTTTAATAAAACGTAGAAAAGAGTTCTGTTAACAGTCATTGGGAAATCACTTGTTGTATGCAACTTCTCTAATAGAAATAACTCTTTTTCATAGCGAGCTTTTTCAGTAAAGACTTCTGTCCAAATCGTTAAATAAAATTGAAAGCGTATTTGTGGTCTTCCACTACGCTCAAAAAGAAGCTCACGTACAAGATCCTGTATCGCATCGTAAAATGGATCTGTTGCAAATAAGCGCGATTTTGAGCCTAGCTCAGAAACAATTGTATGCACGATGTCTAAACGATGATTCATTGCTGCCTCAAAATAATAATTATCGATAGGTGAATTAGTGTGATTTAAATGAATCCAAAGCTTATTCAATACAGAGAGCTCCATAAATAATTTAAATAGTGGCTGCCATTCACGTTCAAGTGGTGTATAGCGTTGCAGCTTTGTATGTGTAGTTGTTAATAAGGCAGCAATAGAATAGCTTTCGATTGCCTTTGCGCCATGCAGTGAGTGCTGCATCACTTCGTCAACCATGCGCTGCCAGCTCTCGGGACTTCGCTCTGTCGCTAAAGATTTTAAATGAACATTTTTTTGTGCACGCCACTTGCTCGTCCATTCCTGCACAGAACCTAAATATTGATAAAGTCCTAAAATAACGCCGAGCTTATGACGGCAGCAATTTTGCTGGGGACATGTACATATAATAAGCTGTTGTCCAAAATCTACAGTTACTTCAGCAGGACGCACATCTTGAACAACAGTAAATAGCACATCCTTTTGTGGAAGAAAGCGTTCAAACAGCACAGATTTATTTCGCACAGAAAATACAGCACGACGCACAAGCTCCTCATCCTCTATGGATGATGGCTGCAACAAGCGCTCCATTTCTTCAAGTTGCTGACGAATAAACGCCGAATAGCGACGTGCTACATCAGATATTGATAAAGCCATAATAGTCTCTCCCCTAAAAAAGTCGTTCCTTCCATTATACCCCGAAACCGCAGTAAACGTAAGCCGAATGCATAAGTGTAATTGTGATAAAATAGAAGGGAGAATATAAATGAACAAAAAACTGTTACGCCGCTTGCCATTAAATAAATTTATGATCAAATATATAAAGAATTGGAGGAGCTAGCTATGAAAGATGAAAACTTACGCCAAGCTTTTGGAGCATGGGAGGAGTTAAGCCAAACCCCTGAATCTCGCATCGCCTATGAATCTCGTTTGAAATATATTTTGGATGAAGAAGCTGGTAAAAAAGACGCACATGCAGCAGGAGTTAAAGAAGGAATAGAACAGGGATTAGAACAAACAGCCGTCAACATGATAAAAGAAGGCGCAAGTGATGAATTTATTACAAAAGTGACAGGCTTATCTTTAGAAAAGGTTCAACAGTTACGCAATAGGCACCTTTAATGAATGGAGGAAGGTAGCAATGAGCAATAAAAATGCACAACAAAATTCTGATGACTGGAAAGGAATAGATCCGATTGTGGCAGAAAGCATTGTTCAAATATCACAGGAGAAGCCAATTTTAGATGCAGCAGCAGCCAAAAAAGACGCGCATGCAGCAGGAGTTAAGGAAGGATTAGAACAGACAGCTATTAATATGATAAAAGAAGGTGTAAGTGATGAATTCATCACAAAAGTGACAGGCTTATCCTTTGAAAAAGTTGAACAGCTACGCAAGCAACATCAATAACCTAAAATATCCGATTTCAAAACATCCAATAAATAATGTTTGAAATCGCTGTCTAATGGAGAAAATAAACTGTAATAAAAGCGAAAAGGTTTGAGGAGGGTGAAGGTGATTCGCATCCAGTTTATGAAGCCATTGTATACGAAAATGGCTGGGGCAAAGCTATGCCTTGTTTTTGCTTATCAGCATCTTTCAATTATAAAGGAGGATGAGCTGTTTCATTTTATTCCTTTAGATGGAAAGGAAATGGTTGTTAATTTAAAAACGTATAAAATTGAAAATGTATCAGATGTATTCGTATTCCAAAACGGTAGTCGATTTATACGAATCCCTCTCTACCAGCTCCTGCTAATTTCAAATGTCTATGATTATTTATTGCCAATCATTGAGGAAAAATTAGCGAATACAACGGTAGGAGATACATTTGAAGCAGAGCCAGAGACTTCTTCCATAATTCGTGAGCTAGAAGGAAAAAATGTTGAGCGTCTAATCGACTATGCCTTAACAGAGCGCAATGAAGCCATGTTTTACAATTTAGTTTGGCATTTAGAGCAACGTGATATGCTGTAACACCTTTCGGGAAAGTTTGAAAGGTATTTTTATCCCGTATTAACAGGCTGTGAGACCCCCTTCAAAACAACAGATAAAATCAAGGTGTTGAAGTGGGGGATCAAACAGCCTGTAAAAACCCGATTGGTGAACCTTCAATCAGTGGGGGATGAGGAAACCCCCCACTGATTGAAGGTTCACTTTATTATGATCTCTGATATACTGTAATTCAAATAAAATAGGATAAACTTCCCACTAAAAGCGCCGATATAAATAAAAAATGAGGTGAGGGAGGGATACGCACAAATGATGCTAGGTCAATGGAGTTCGCTCGGTTATTCTATACTCAACAATATGAATCGCCATTATGCGGCATCGAATAAAGCTTTACTACGCATTTCATCAGGTTATCGGATTAATAGCGCAGCGGATGACCCAGCAGGGCTAGCCATTTCTGAAAAAATGCGTGCCCAAATTCGCGGCTTAAATATGGCAGGGAAAAACATTCAAGATGGTATTGGACTTGTGCAAACAGCAGAAGGAGCATTGAATGAAACACATGCGATGATTCAAAGAATGCGCGAGTTAGCTGTGCAAGCAGCAAGTGATACTTTGACAGATAAAGATAGAGAACTTATTAATCAGGAGTACCAGCAGCTTAAGGAAGAAATTACTCGTTCTGCACAACAAACGGAATTCAATACGAAAAAGCTGTTAAACGGCGACCACGAAAATACACCAATAAAAATACAGGCGGGTGCCAATGCAGGGCAAACCATTGATTTATATATTGGTGGGATGAATTCGACAAGTCTTGGTCTTGATAACTCAGACATTTTAACACGTGAAAATGCAGATAAAGCAATTGGAGAGCTCGATGATGCGCTAAATAAGGTATCAAAAGAGCGCTCACGTCTGGGCGCTTACCAAAACCGTATGGAGCATGCCTACAATAATGTGATGAATACGGCAGAAAACTTAACGGCTGCTGAGTCACGTATTCGTGATGCCGACATTGCCAAGGAAATGATGAACTTTGTAAAGGCTAATATTTTGCTCCAAGCAAGTCAGTATATTATGCGCTTGCATATGCAGCAAGCTTATTCTGTACTAACATTGCTAGATGCTGGACGTAGATAGTAGGAGAAGGCTGTTTGAAAAGATGTCATCTTTTCAAACAGCCTTTGCTTTTGTATCGAATATTCGCTAAAAAGTGTGCTCCTGCGGTGACAATCACCGTCCTCGTCGCAAAGGCTCGGTCTCAAAATGTCTTTTCAGACTGAGCTTTTTCTTTTTTGTCATTTTTCCATAAATATTATTTCACATGATGTACGAAAAAGTTGTATACTGTTAAACAGTAGGTTTTCGAACCATTTTGCCAGAAAAGCGTTTATTATAATATACATTCGCTCTTGATAAATGAAAGGAAGTAACGAGCATGACAAAATCAATTTGTGTTGTTGGCTTAGGATATATCGGTTTACCAACAGCCGTAATGTTTGCAAATCATGGTGTAAAGGTACACGGAGTAGATTTAAATCCTGCTGCTGTTAAAAGCATTCAGGAAAAGAAACTACATATTGAAGAGGATGGTCTACAAGAACGCCTAAATAAAGCGGTAGACGAAGGGTTTTTAACAGCATCGACAACGCCACAAGAGGCAGATGTTTTCATCGTTGCTGTACCATCGCCAATTAACCCGGATAATACAGCTAACTTAGAATATGTACGTCAAGCAACAACTTCAATCGTACCGTATATTAAAGAAGGAAATTTAGTTATTTTAGAATCAACAGTGCCACCTAAAACAGTAGAGCACATTATGTTACCAGAGCTAGTGAAATCAGGGCTAGAAATCGGCACACAAATTTATGTTGCACACTCACCAGAACGCGTTATTCCAGGGCGTATTTTTGAAGAGCTCGTGAAAAACGACCGCATCGTTGGTGGAATCAACGAAAAATCGGCAGAGCTAACGAAGGAATTATATGAAACATTTGTTGAAGGCACAATCCATTTAACAGATGCGACAACAGCAGAGCTTGTGAAAGTTATGGAAAATACCTACCGCGATGTGAATATCGCATTTGCCAACGAGCTAGCAAAAATGGCGGACAAGCTAGATGTGAACATTTGGGAAGCAATTCAATTTGCGAACTATCACCCACGTGTAAACGTCCACTTCCCAGGACCAGGTGTTGGTGGTCATTGTATCGCAGTAGACCCATGGTTTTTAGTAGAAATCGGTGGTGGGCAGGCAGAAATCATCCACTTAGCACGCAATACGAATGACAGCATGCCAAGCTACACTGCGCAAAAAACACAAACAATTTTAAATCAAAATAAAATTGCAGGCGCTACTGTCGGCGTACTAGGCTTAGCATTTAAAGGAAACGTAGATGATATGCGCGAAAGCCCATCAACAATCGTTATTGATGAATTACAAAAGCTTGGCTTAAACGTTATATCATTCGATCCACATATTAAAGAAAACAAGCATGCGACACAAACGCAAAATTTTGATGAAGTGGTTGCGGTTGCAGATATTTTATTATGCTTAACAGACCATAAAGAATTCAAAGCATTAGACCCACAAGCATTTGTGTCACGCAATAAAATCGTATTCGATACGAAGAATTGTTTAGACCGCGCAAGCTGGGAGCAAGCAGGCTATCAATTCCATTTACTTGGAGATGCAAAAAACTAAAGAGTGCAAAAAGTGTTATGGAATGCTGGTGCAAGCCTGCTTCCATAACATTTTTTATGATATAATGATGAAAAAATATAGGAGGTAAACAGTGAATAAACGAGCACTTTTGAAACTTCCGTTGGCAAAATTGATGGATTTGAAGGTAGACTATGCGTTTAAGCAATTGTTTGGAAATGAAAAAAACAAAGAAATCACTGTTGTCTTTTTGAATGCAATTTTAAAGCGGACGGGACGAGATATCCTAACAGACATTTCCTTTCACAATATGGAAATTGGAGGGAGTATGAGGAAGATAAGCAGTCACGACTTGATTTATTAGTAAAAACGAAAACGAATGAATGGATTAACGTTGAAATTCAATTTACCAATCAATATGATATGGTCAAGCGTTCCATTTATTATTGGTCGAAGATATACACACAGCCATTACAAAAAAGAATGACATACAAACGCCTAACGCCTGTTATTGCCATTAATATTATGAATTTTGATTTATTTGGTAAAACTGAACAATTCCATACAACGTATCATTTATATGAAGATATCGAAAAAACATTGTTAACAGATGTGATGGAATTTCATTTTATCGAAATTCCAAAGTTATTGAGAGATTGGAAAGAACAAAAGTTAAATCCTTGGAACGATATACTTGCGAGATGGTTACTTTTATTAGGCATTGTCAATCATCGAAAAGAGAAGGAAATCTACGAGGATATTTACAAAGAGCTGGAGGCGATTGCAATGAAGGATGAACAATTATTTGATGCATTAACCCAGTGGAGAGAGCTTAGTTTAACAGAGGCGCAATACCATGCCTATGAAGGACGCCTAAAACGTATTTTAGATGAAGAAGCGGTAGTAGAAGAAGCAAAGCTGCGTGAACAAGAAGCGAGGGAGGAAGGGAAACGAGAAGGAATACAAGAAGGAATACAAGAAGGAATACAAGAAGGAGCAACAAACGCTCTTTTGGAAACCATGTTACAGTTGCTGAAAGACCGTTTTGTGGCAATCCCAACGGAGCTAGAGGAACGTATTCGTCAATTGAATGCTGAAAGTTTACAATTATTAATTAGAAATAGTTTTGATTTTACTAATCTGGCGGATGTAGAGCGATACCTACAAGCGAAATAAATAATTTTTAGTATCTAGCTATAGGAGGAGAGATGAGAAAGAATCTCTCCTTTTTCCATGCATATCATCAACAACTACCATTCACATACAACATGTACTATTATAGAGGGAAGGCACACAGGAAAGGACAATGTGAAATGAAAGAAACCGTACTTGGCATTCAAGTCAATACAGAAGGCTATGATGAGCTGTTACCTATCGTATTTGAACAAATCGAGCACAAGAAAAAATCATTAATCGTAGCGATTAATCCAGAGAAAATTATTAAGGCTAAGGAAGACCCTGCATTAAAGACATTACTGAACAATGCAGAATTCCAAATCCCGGATGGCATCGGCGTCATTCTAGCCTCAAAAATTCAAAAAGGGCAAATTACATCACGCGTAACAGGCGTCGATATGATGATGCGCCTATGCGAAGAAGCAGCAAAGCGCAGCAAGCCCATTTTCTTATATGGTGGTAAGCCAGGTGTTGCAGACAAAGCTGCTGAAAAGCTTCAAGAACTATACCCAAACATCCTTATTGCAGGAACACAGGACGGCTATGAAAAGGATAATGACAAGGTAGTAGCAAAAATCAATGAAGCAAAGCCTGATTTGTTATTCGTCGCAATGGGCTCACCAAAGCAGGAAAATTGGATTAATGCGAATCGTGATCAGCTTCATCCAACAATTTATCAAGGGGTAGGCGGCTCCTTCGATGTACTTGCAGGAAATGTAAAACGTGCCCCAGAAGCGTTCCAAAAAGTGGGGATGGAGTGGTTTTATCGTCTAATGAAAGAACCTCATCGCATAAAACGACAAATTTCGCTACCGCTGTTTTTGCTTGAAGTAGCAAGGGATAGAAAGAAAAAATAAACACTGTCGAAAAAAATATTGTGTAATCTTTGTAATAATAGATTGTTAAATTGTAATGTTAGTGTTACACTGTATCCATAGTAAGATTTCCTCTTATGATAAAGAGTTTAAAATTTTCCCTGCAAGGAAAAAAACGGTTGGTAGCCCAAGAAGAAGGTTTAAGCAGCAAATGCTTAAACCTTCTTCTTTGTCTATAAATTAAATAAAAAATAAATGCATAATCCAACAACACTAAAAATATAATGCCACTGTACGTTAAAAATAGAAAAAATGTAAAAGTTCAAAATTACTACATTATTTATTCGTTGTATTTATATGATATAAACTATAGAAAAGTGAAATATTAATCATAAAAATACTATAAAAAACGATTTTCTACTATATTTTTATAACGTACTTTATATAATTTAGAATAAAATGTTGTTTTATCAAGTAGTTTTATGTCATAATATAAGAAATTCGAAGTCACTCCAAGTACAGGTTTGTTATATTTTTTAAATGTAGCAAAACATGTCAATAATGTTTTTGTTTAAAAAAAGGATTGACATTGTAATTGTATACTACTAGAATTTATGTGTAGTTAGTTTATCTACACTATTTTTGTAGTGAGAGACTAAGAGATTATTTGAAATATGAGGAGGAAATTTTTCAATGGCTAACCAACCAAAGAAATACAAAAAATTCGTAGCAACAGCTGCGACAGCTACTTTAGTAGCATCAGCAATCGTACCAGTTGCTTCAGCAGCAAACTTAAGCGACATCTCAGGTAACACACACGAAGAAGCAATCAACGCATTAGTTGATGCTAAAGTTATCTCTGGATACCCAGACGGTACTTTCAAGCCTAACAAAGCTTTAACTCGTTCTGACGTAGTTAAATTATTAGGTAAATACTTAGAAACTGAAGGCTATGAGCCAGCTTCAAACTGGAAAACTAGCCCAGCTTTCGCAGATTTAAAAACTACTTCTAACGAAGAATTATTAAAATACGCTTCTGTAGTTAAAGAAGCAGGCGTATTCGTAGGTTCTAACGGTAACTTATTACCATCTGACCTAATCACTCGTGAAAACATGGCAATCACTTTAGTACGTATGATCAACACTTTAGAAGATGTTAGCTTAGAAGAATTCGTAGCTGGCGAAGATTTCAAAGGTGATGTTAAAGATCTTAACGCAGCTAAAGCAGAAGCTCGTTCAGCTATCTCTGTATTAGATTTTTATGACATCACTAACCCAGCAGTATCTGAATTCAACCCAAAAGGTAACACTACTCGTGGTCAATTCGCTTCATTCTTATACAAAACTGTAAGCACTGACTTCAGCAAAGTTCCAACGAACGAAGCTTCTGAAGTAGTACCTGAGAAGGTAGAAGTAGTAGAACGTTCTATCCAAGGTAAATTTGGCGAAAACGTTACTGTACAAGTTAAAGTAACTACAAAAGCTGGCGAATCTGCAGCAAACATTCCTGTAACACTTGCTATCAACCCTGCTGGAGTTGACCAATTATTACAAGAGCAAATTAAAGAAGAAGTTTTAACGAATGCTGAAGGTGTAGCAACTTATACTTACACTCGTTATGACAACAAAAACCAATCATTCACTGATACTGTAGTTGCTTATGCAAGTGCTAAAACAGGAGTTCGTTCATCTGGTGCAATTCACTGGGGTCAATCTCTTGAAATTAAAGATGTGACAGAAAAAGTTGAATTAGCTGATGGCGAACAAAAAGTTTACCAAATTTCAGGTGCTAAAAATAGATACCTATTTGTAACTTTCCAAGAAAACTTAAATGTATCTCCTGATAAAGCTCAAGATGCACAAGTATTAGGTTTAGGTGGATACGCTGGTAATGGTGCTTATACAACATCATTTAGCGGTAAAGTTTATGAATATACTACAGGTGGTAGCCAAGTTGCTTTAATTCGTTTAGATGCAAATGGTAAAGCGAACCTAACAATTACTGGTAAAAACGCTACTGTAACACCAGTTGTATATGATGCTGGTTCTTCTACAACTCAACCAGTTGAAGCAGCTTCTTATAGCGCTACTGCATTACAAGCAAAAGGTACAACTTCTAAATTTACTGCTGAAGCGTTATATGATTTAACAATTGCAGCTGAAGGTAAACAAGAAGCAGCTGATTATGCTGGTACGACTGAAACAGGTGGTCGTGACTATGTAGTAACTCTTAAAGACAAAGCTGGTAAAGCTTTATCTAACGCAGAAGTGAAAATTGGCTTCAGTAAAGCTACTGGTACAGCTAACCCAGTTAATGATGTATATGTAATCGAAGGTAAAACTTCAACAAAAGTTACTGGTGATGGTGCATTTGTTACAGTAACTACTGATAAAGATGGTAAGGCTAAATTCACTGTTACTGGTGCAAAAGACGAGTTCGTTACTCCAGTTGCATTCATTGGTAACTCTTTAACTGACAATCGTATTAAAAAATCAGGTGAAATCACATACTTCCGTACTGTATACGCAAGTGATTACACAAGCGTGTTAAACATTTCAGATAATGCAGATGCTGATAATAAAGCAACTAGCAAAATCGGTGAAGGCAAAACAGCTAAATTCACTTACCAATTATCTGACCAAAATGGTAAAGCACGCTCATACACTGCTGCAACAGAAGTAACATTCACTGTTCGTGCTGGTTCTCAACCAGTGACAATTGCTGGTGAAGCAACAGAATTAGCTCCATATGAGTACCGTACAGTTAAAGTTACGTTACCAGCAGGTAGCAAAGATGCTTCTCTTCTTGTAACAGCTGCTAAAGCTTCTGAAGTATCTGTAACTGCTACAGCTACTAGCAATGGTTTATCTGGTTTAACATCTATTACTAAATCAGTTGAATTCATCTCTGGTGCTACTACTTCAGCATTTGATGTAACAATTGCTTCTAAAGTTGCTGATACAGCTACAGCAGATATTGCTTCAGTAACATTAACATTTACTGAAACTGTAAACCGTAATGACCTTTATGTTTCAGCTCCGCTTAATGCGACTGTTGGAACTACTTCAAATGATAAGCAGTTAGTTGTGTACTTCAATACACCGAAAGTATCAGAAAATGGTACATTCACTGTTTACTACAAAGGTAAAGGCTATACTTTCCAATATACTGGCGGTAAACTTGTTTTACAACCTGCAGTGTAAATTGTAATTTAAAAACCAAGGGGATAATATTCCCTTGGTTTTTCTTTTATATAAAATGAAAGCGTTATATAATGCCATGTAAGTCCTAATATAGAACTAGCAAATTATAAATTATCTAATTAAGGAATTTGTTATTTAATCGTAACAATATTGTTATAGTGGCTTTTACATATAATAAGGAAAACAGTCAAGAAATAGTGTATAATAAGAATGTTATTTAAAATGTGATATAAAAGGATTGAGAAAATGCACTTTAAAAATAAAACTAGAAAATACATATTACTTGGAATTATTGCTTTTATTTTTGTTGGCATAATTGCTGCAAATATACTTGCAAATAAACAAGATGCTACTTTTGAAACTGAAGAATTTATATATCAACAGGCAGTTCAGCAATATCAATCAGGAAATTATGCTGAAGCACAGAAATTAATTGCTGATTTAGTTGTAGAAAAAGCAGATTCTGAACAAGTTAATTATTTAGCAGGATTGATTGCAGCAAGTGTAGGAGAGTACCCATCAGCTGCTGTCTATATGCAAAAAGCACTTGATATTAATCCACATAATGTAGAAGCACCGATGTTCATGTTACAATTTGGAGAAGTATTGTTTTCTGCTAAAAGATTCGATGATGCGAAAATTGTGTTAGAACGTTGTAAAGAATGGAATTGGATGCCTGAAGACTATCCGCAGTACCAAGAGCAAGTGCAGGAAATGTTAACAGAGATTGAGAATATGAAATAAGGAAGGTAGCTATATATGACTTCGTTTTATGAAGAACTTCACAAATCAGATAGGATGAGTGACGAAAAAGAGAATGCTCAGTCAAGAGTGAATGTAGATAGATGGATTTTTAGATTACTATTGCTATTAATAGGTGTAATGCCTCTTATTGTGTTTGCTCATGTTGAGCAAGTAACTAGTCCACTAATTTCTAATCAAGATGTTTTAATGTCTGGAACAAAAGGAGAACTTTTTACTTATTTTAAAGCATTCTTTGTATTAATAGTGACATTTATTGCAGGAGCATTATTGTTAGCAAAAGTCTTTTTGATGGGAGGAACTATTCGTAAAACAACTTTAAATTATGCTTTAGCAGTTTTAGCAATTATGGTTGTTATAGCGACAATTGCCTCCCCTAATATATCAGTTACTTTAAGTGGCCTGTACAATCGCTCAGATGGTGCAATTAGTTGGTTATGTTATATTGCCTTAATGTTTATTGCAATGAATATTGAATATCCTAAACATGTAATGAAATACATTCTATATACACTAATGCCTTTTGTTGTTATTAATCTTTTTATAATTACAATGAATTTTTATGGGAAGGATTTATTACAAAACAATTGGGTGAAGAGTTTTGTATCATCAACATTACCTGAAGGGGCTAGCATAGGCGAAGGATCTCAGTTATTAGGTACACTTAACCAATGGAATTATATGAGTGGCATGTTTGCTATAATGACAGTGATGTATTTAATGGCTGCTATCTTGGGGAAAACGAAGAAAAATGCATATAGTTATTTAATATTCGCCATTATGTCTATAACAGTTTTATTCATGTCACTATCTACAACAGGTTTTTTAACATTTATTGTTTTATTACCAATGATATTATTTGTAGCTTTAAAAAATGTAAATAGAGTTAAGAGTCTTACTATAATTGCTATATTTATAGTAGCAACCATTCCTATATTTCATATTTTAGCAAGTAAAGAAGCTGGAATTTGGACTGAATCAATTGGTTTTATTATAGATTCAAACCCATATATTGAAACACCAAAGGAAGTATCAAAAGAAAGTGGTAGCTACCACTTTGATTGGGAGAATAGAGCATACGCCTCTGATGACTTTGAAATTCCAACATTGCTAAAGCATGGTACCATATCAAAGGGGTCTGGACGGATTTATATATGGGAAAAAACTTTTAATTTAATATCTGAAAGGCCCTTTTTAGGATATGGACTGGATACATTATTGTATAATTTCCCACACAATAATATTGATGCACGTGCAGGTATTCTCACAGAAACAGTAATTGTAGATAAACCTCATAATATGTACATAGGTATGCTTTATGGTACGGGTTGGATTGGTTTTATAGCTATGATTATGGTTATAGGGATTTCTTTTATACGCTCATTAAAGGCAATAACTCAAGTGAATAACGAGGCTGTGTGGATAATAGGGATTGCTTGGCTAGCTTATTTAATTCAGGCAATATTTAATGATAGCCTTCCGAGTATCTCAGCACCTATGTGGGTTCTAGCAGGAATAATGATGGCATTGACATTTACTCATAAGGAGATAAAAAATGGAAGAAACAATTGAATTACGGCAGTTATTTAACATCATTTGGAAAGGTAAAGCAATCATAGCAGTAAGCACAATTATATGTATACTATTTGCAGGAATTCTAAGTTGGTTTGTATTAGAAGAAAAATATGAATCTAAGGCTATGATTCAAGTAGTGAGTGGTATACAGGACACTGGAGCAATGGCCAATTATATTGCGGCTGAATTTAAGCCAAATATTTATGCGGAACGCATTCAAAATAAATCACTTATGCAGCAGGCATTTGCAGATGCTAATATAAAAAATGAATTTTTATTAGAGAATTTAGTTACAAAAGTTGAAATGGATTCACTAAATAATAATGTTGAGTTAAGGTACACAAGCAATAATGCACAATCGGCGCAATTAGAACTACAAGTATTAATAGAAGCGACAAAAAACTTAATGAACGAAGCTATCCAAAAATCATTGAAGGATGTAGAAGCTTTATATACAAACGAAATGAGTAACTTATCAGTCGAATTAGAAGAAGTAGTGAAATCATATAATGCTATAATTAGTAATAACAATTTGCCAGAGGTTCTAATTTTGCAAACTGTAGTAGATACAAATAATGGTATAATTTTAAATGCTTCAGAACAACAAAAATCGGCTTTATCTGATATTAATGGAGAGTTACAAAATCAATTATTACAGCTTCAGACCGAGATTCGAGCAAAATCAGATGAATACAAAAACGTGCTAATCAATTATCAATCAATTAAAACAAACTTAAATAACTTTAAATCTGATTCGTTTATTCGTGTAATCACTGAGCCAACATTAGCTGATGATCCGTTAGCACCAAGTAAAGTGCTGAATTTAGTACTAGGGTTAGTTATTGGTCTAATGCTAGGTTTGGGAATAGTATTTCTCCGTGCTTACTGGAAAAATAGTGCTCCTGTAAATTGAAATTAGAAAGGTTTGCTTAATGTGAATTATCGAATGCGTTATATGCTGTTTTTTATAATTGATTCATGTATCGTACTATCAGCAATATTTATGAGTTATTGGTTACTACACCCTACTCTAAAAGTGTATTCTGATAAAATGATTATATTAAGTGCAATTACACTATTAATTAGTCATCATATTGCAGCATACTTCTTTCATTTGTACAACCGTATGTGGAGCGTGGCATCAGTACGAGAATTATTAACAATTGGCTACGCCGTTACGATTTCAGTCGCAACGGCTAGTTTCATTCAATATATAATTAAAGATGATGTTTACGTTAGGATTATGGCAGTTACATGGATGCTACATGTTATTATGATTGGCGGTTCACGTTTTGTATTGCGTGTATTAAATGATTATGAATCTTTTCGTAATACAGCAAATTTAAAAAGAGTGTTAATTGTTGGTGCAGGGCAAGGTGGTTTTATGCTTGCACGTAATTTAATTCATGCTCCAAATCCAGATAGAGTCCCCGTTGTTTTTGTAGATGATGATTTAACAAAACAACAATTGAAAATTATGAATGTAACAGTTTTAGGTACTACAAAAGATATTCCTTCACTTGTGAACGAGTATGGAATAGATGAGATTATTATAGCTATTCCTTCTTTAGGTAAGGTCGGAATCAAAAGCATCTATGAAGACTGCATAGAAACAAATTTACCGGTAAAAATAATGCCTAGTATAGAAGATGTTATGACAGGTAAAGTATCTGTGAATGAAATGAAGGAAGTTCATACAGAGGATTTATTAGGTCGCGATGAAGTGAAACTTGATATGGTTGCTATCTCGAAAAAATTAACGGATAAAGTCATTTTAGTGACTGGGGCTGGTGGATCGATAGGATCTGAAATTTGTCGTCAAGTGATGAATTTCCAACCTAAGCAACTGATTTTATTAGGACATGGTGAAAATTCAATTTATACGATTCATATGGAATTACAGCTTAGAACCTCTCAAGAAACGCGATTAGTCCCTATTATAGCAGATGTACAAGATCGAAAACGAATTTTTGAAGTAGTTGAGCAATACAAGCCAGATGTCATTTATCATGCAGCAGCACATAAACATGTACCACTAATGGAATACAATCCGCGAGAAGCAGTTAAAAACAATATATTTGGAACAAAAAATATTGCAGAGGCCGCAGATTGTTACAAGGTAAAGAATTTTGTAATGATTTCTACAGACAAAGCAGTCAACCCTCCAAACGTAATGGGGGCTACGAAGCGTGTCGCAGAAATGATTGTACAAAATTTAGCGAAAACGAGTGAGACAAAATATGCAGCTGTGCGGTTTGGTAATGTATTAGGCTCAAGAGGTTCAGTCATCCCGTTATTCAAAAAGCAGATTGAGGCAGGTGGACCGGTGACAGTAACACACCCAGAAATGACCCGTTATTTCATGACAATTCCTGAAGCATCAAAGTTAGTACTTCAAGCAGGGACGCTTGGAGGAAAGGGGGAAATTTTTGTTTTAGATATGGGAGAGCCTGTGAAAATTGTTGATTTAGCCCGTAATTTAATACAACTGTCTGGCTTTACAGAGCAGGAAATTCCAATTGAGTTCTCAGGGCTACGTCCAGGAGAAAAAATGTATGAAGAGTTACTAAATGAAGAGGAAATTCAGCAAGAACATGTTTTCCCAGGAATCCATATTGGGAGAGCACTACCGTTAACCGACATAGAGTTAAACGAGGTACTTGACTCGGTAACAAAGTTAAGTAATGAAGACATGAAATCATTGCTTATTAGCGTAGCGAATAATAAAATTGAAACTAATAAATAATAAAGAAGGTTTGACAATGAATTTTGCAATTGTAGGGTGTGGCTTCATAGCCAAAAAGCATGCAGAAGCTATAAAGAATATAAAAGGAGCAAAACTTTGGGCTGTGTGTGATAAGGTATCAGAGCTTATGCAACCATATGTAGAAGAGCACGGGGCTGAACCATATACAGACTTTGAAACAATGCTTCAAAATCCTAATATTGATATTATTAATATATGTACACCTAGCGGTAGTCATGCTATTCTAGCCGAGCTAGCTGCAAAATATAAGAAGCATATTATTGTAGAAAAACCAATTGCTATGACAATGGAAGAAACGGATAGAATAATTAATGCTGCTGCTGAAAATAATGTAAAGCTAGCAGTTGTGCATCCGAATCGTTTCCGTCCAGTGGCATTGAAGTTAAAAGAAATTATACAGAGTGGGAAACTAGGGAAAATTAGTCATGCTTTATGTATCGTTAACTGGAATCGTGGTCAGCATTATTATGACCAAGCTCCTTGGAGAGGTACCAAGGCTTTTGATGGTGGAGTTTTAATGAATCAAGCTATTCATAATTTAGATTTGCTACTTTGGTATTTAGGTAAGCCTGTAGAGGTAATGAGTATGGATGCTACTAGATTTAGAGATATTGAGGCAGAAGATGTTTCAACAGGTGTTATTCGCTTTGAAACAGGCATAATTGCTACGGTTCAAGCATCTACAACAGTATACCCAAGAAATTATGAAGAATCGATAACGATTTTTGGAGAAAAAGGTACAGTGAAAATTGGCGGAACAAATGCTTTATATTTTAAAGATATACTAATAGAAGGTATGTCGGATGCTGAAGCACTAGAAATTAAAGAGTCAATTGAGAAAAACCCTTGGGGAACACCAGGACATCAAATTATACTTTCAGATATAATGGAAGCAATAAAACAAGATAGACAACCTATCGTGACAGGGGAAGATGGAAAAACAGCTTTATCTGTCGTATTAAATTTCTATAAGTCTGCAAAAGAAAAAAAATTACTAACTTTATAATAAAAGGAATGAAAAAAATGGAGCAACGAGCATTAGAATTACAAAGCAAGCTTGAAAATAAAATTGCTACGATTGGTGTTGTTGGTTTAGGGTATGTTGGTTTGCCACTAGCGGTAGAAAAAGCAAAAGCAGGCTTTAAAGTAATTGGCTTTGATGTACAAAAAGATAAAGTCGATAAAGTGAATGCTGGCGAGAACTATATTGGAGATGTAATTCCTGCTGATTTAGAGCAACTTGTAAAATCTGGTCAGCTTACAGCAACTGCAGATTACTCATTTATTAAAGAAGTGGATGCTGTAGCAATTTGTGTTCCTACACCTTTAGATATTTATAAGCAGCCTAATATGGATTATGTAAAAAGCTCAGCACAAGCAGTTGCTAACCATATGACAAGTGGTACATTGATTGTGTTAGAGAGTACTACTTACCCAGGGACTACAGAAGAACTAATCAAGCCAATATTGGAAGAAAAAGGATTTGAAGTAGGTAGAGATGTATTTTTAGCATATTCTCCAGAGCGTGTGGATCCAGGTAATAAACATTTCAATACAAAAAATACACCTAAGGTAGTCGGTGGCGTTACAGAAAGCTGTACAAAAATAGCAGCGACAATGTATAGAACCGTGTTAGATGGTGACGTACATGAGGTTTCTAGTCCAGCAGTAGCTGAAATGGAAAAATTACTTGAAAATACTTTCAGAAATATTAATATTGCACTAGCAAATGAAATGGCTATCTTATGTAATAAAATGGGGATTGATGTGTGGGAGGTAATAGATGCAGCAGCTTCAAAGCCATATGGGTTTATGCCATTTTATCCGGGACCTGGATTAGGAGGGCACTGTATTCCAATCGATCCGTGGTATTTAACATGGAAGGCTCGTGAATATAACTATCATACAAAATTAATAGAAACAGCTGGTGAGATTAATGATAGTATGCCAGACTTTGTTGTTCAACGTTGTATGGAAATCTTAAATGAGCAAGGTAAGTCATTAAAAGGCTCAAAAGTTGTTGTAATGGGGGTTGCTTACAAGAAAGATATTGATGATTATCGTGAATCTCCAGTAATTCCAATTTTAAAGAAGCTTTCACAATTTGGGGCTGAGTGGAAGGTAGTAGATCCACATATTCCACAATTTAAATTGGCGAACAAAGAAATCAAAACAATTGAAATATCAGACCAACTATTAGAGGATGCAGAGTTAGTATTAATAGCCACAAATCATAGTGTGTTTGATTATGAGAAGATTCTAGGAGTTTCGAAGGCTGTTCTTGATACAAGAAATATTAATAACATGCCTTATAAAAGTGAAACTTACTTCAAATTATAATTATGAATATAAGTAAAATAGTAAAGAATATATCAATATTAATGACTGGGACAGTAGTGGCACAGTTGATACCAATTTTGCTATCGCCAATTCTAACTAGATTATATTCTCCTAAGGAATTTGGTATGCTTGCAGTGTTTATTTCTATTACCTCTATTTTAACGGTTTTTGCCAATTTGAGACTAGATGTAGCCATTCTGTCAGCACATGAGAATGAAAAAACTCCCTTGAAGAATATTAGTTTAGCAGTTACTACAATACTTACAATAATGATTTCCTTGATATTGATAGTATTTTCAAGTTTTTTCAAAGAAATGTTTAGTGGAATAAATTATAACTTTATTCTATTCTTTGGACCTTTATTTTTTATACTTTTTGGGACAATGCAGCTTGCAACTTACATAGCCAATGACGAAAGTCAGTACCACTTAATATCTAAAAGTAAAGTGGATAAAAATATTAGTATGACTTTTATACAAATTATTTTAGGTATTTTTAAAACAGGTGTATTGGGCTTAATAGCAGGGGTAGTTTTCAGCATATTGTTTCCTATATATAGATTACGTAAAGGTATATTTAGGAAGGAAGGAAAAACTCCGGACAAATTGAACTATTTTTTTATTTTAAAA
Source organism: Metasolibacillus sp. (assembly GCF_025291715.1). Taxonomy (GTDB): domain Bacteria; phylum Bacillota; class Bacilli; order Bacillales_A; family Planococcaceae; genus Metasolibacillus; species Metasolibacillus louembei. The sequence continues at coordinate 79,050 of NZ_JAMBIZ010000004.1, read as the reverse complement.
AAGTACAAGAGATATCCATTAGTCTCAGCTAATACGGCAGTAATGGATAAAATAGCAACTGAATCTCCTATATTGATGATGAATAAATATCAAGATTCAAGTTTAATTGGCTTCTATGAATTAGCAAGAAGAACTATTTTTCTTCCTTTAACTTTTATTTCTACATCAGTTTCTCAAGTATATTTAAAACAAATAACTGAGGAAAATGATTATAAGAAAAATGTGAAATTAACCCTAATAATTTTGGGAGGCTTAGTATTAATAAGTATAGTAATAGCTCCTATTTTTATTTTTGGGGGAGAACCGTTATTTGCATTTATTTTTGGAGAAGAATGGAGAGTTGTTGGAGAGTACTCAGAAATATTAATTTTTCCATTTTTAATAAGATTCGTTATTTCCCCATTAAGTGTAGTATTTTTAAAGCCTGAAAATATACTATTGGGTGGACTTTGGCAATTTATTTATATGATTGTAAGTGTAATCGTGGCTTTAGTATATTTACCACAAGGAATGATGTTATATTTAAAAGCTTTCGCAATTAGTGAAGTGCTTATTTATATTTTGTATTTAATAATGATTTTTGTTGCATTAAATAGAGGTAAAAAAGGAGTATAAAATGTGTGGAATAGTAGGTTTTATCAATCAAAATGACCATCTAAAAAAAAGTGATTTACTAGATATGCTAAATAAGATTCAACATAGGGGACCAGATAATTTAAGTATTAGTATACAAAACAATGTCTATTTAGGTCATGCAAGGTTATCAATAATAGATTTGAATTCTTCAAGTAATCAGCCAATGGAATACGAACATTATACAATAGTATTTAATGGCGAAATATACAATTACAAGGAAATAAGGGAAAAATTACAAGAAGAAGGTCATGTATTTAAAACTCAAGGAGATACGGAAGTTATCCTCCATGCATATGAACAATGGGGAGAAAAGTGTCAAACTTTTTTAAGAGGAATGTGGGCTTTTGTAATATATGACAAAAAGAACAATATACTTTTCGGTTCTCGTGATCGTATGGGGATAAAACCATTATATTTTAAAAAGACTGATGATTACTTTTCTTTTGCCTCTGAAATAAAACCTTTATTGGGATTAGACGAAAATGTTAAGGCCAATATGAATGTTGTATCAACTTATCTATTGACAAATCTAATGAACTTTGATAATCAAACTTTTTTCCAAGATATATATCAACTAGAGGGAGGTACCTCTTTTAAATTTGATATTTCAAGTGGAGAGTTTGAGGTTAATAGATATTATGACTTGGCTGAAAGTATAAAAAATAAACGTGAAAGTACAACAAACGATTTTAATAATGTATTAGATACATCTTTTGAAATCCATGTTCAAAGTGATGTACAAGTAGGAACATGTTTATCTGGTGGAGTAGATTCGTCTACAGTCACTGCTAAGGTTTCTTCTCTACTAAAAAAAGATAAAATTAAATCAATTACAGCTAAGTCCATTTCTAAAGAAACAGATGAATCGAAATTTGCCAAAATTGTTGCAGAGCATTTAAAAATTGATTGGTGTGTAGTAGAACCAAATTATGAATATTTTAAAACAAATATCGAAGAATGTCTTTATTATCAAGAAGAACCTGTTGGGGGCCCATCAATATTTATGCAATACGCTGTTATGCAAGAAGCAAAAAAGCAGGGAATTAAAGTATTAATGGATGGTCAAGGTGGCGATGAGACTTTATTAGGGTACGAGAGATATTATTCGTGGATGTTATCTGACCTAATAAGAAAAAGAAAAATCAAAGATTTCTTTACGGAATTTCCTAAAATAGTTAAAAATTCAAAATTAGGATATATCGATTTATTTAAACAGTATGTATACTTTAATAACTTTAAGTTGAGAGTAAATCATTTAAAACAAAGGCATACAAATATGAAAGAAGTGTATATCGATTTAGCTATTGCGAATTTCAAAAAATTAGGGTATGAAAATAAAAGTTTAGAGGAATTGCAAATTTTAGAATTAACAAAAACAAATTTACCAACTTTATTGAAAAATGAAGATAGAAATTCTATGCTTGCATCTATTGAGGCCCGAGTACCATTTGTAGACCATGAAGTAATTGAGACTGCTCTAAAGCTACCTTTAAAGGATAAAATCAATAATGGCTATACAAAATTCTGTTTGAGGAAATACCTAGAATCAATGGTACCAAAAACAATAAGCTGGAGAAGAGATAAAAAGGGATTTGAAGCACCTACAGATATTTGGCTAAAAGAGCATATGGAAGTAATGAATAAATATATAAATGAATCCTCTTTATTGAAAGAAATCTATACTGTACTTCCGGAGTTAAATAATATATCTGATAAAGAAGTATGGAAATTATATAATTTAGCAGTTTGGGAAAAACAATATTTATCAAAATGAATATAAATTAATAGTTTTAAAGATTTTATCTTATTAATTTTGAGGAGAAGGAATGAAAAAAAAAGATTTAATTAATATTTTTATGCTCATGGTCTTTAAAGGAATTTTAGAAATAGGATACATTATTTTTGTTAGTCCAATATTTGCAGAGGAAAATTTCTTCATAGAGTATTCCTTTGGAAAGTTTATTTTATCTAACCTTTTAACTTTAGTAATTGCTTTTTTAATCATATTCTATATTGCTAAGCAACAGAGAGCTAGTCAAATCATTGTGTATATATTATTGATTTTTTTATTTATACCTATCATGTCATTGTATTGGCTACAGAATCAGCCTACTAAGTTTGCAATTGCAATTTTCTTATCCTATTTCATAATAAATTGTATTCTTATCATTATTCCGAGAATAAAGATTTACTCTCTGACTAAAAAAGAATCTAAGGTATTTCTAATATTTTTGTTTATCGGGATAACAGGTATTGTATATGGATTGCTTATTTTAACTGGAGGATTAAGCCGAATAAATCTAAATTTATTGGATGTTTATGAAACAAGGGAGGCTTACTCTTCAAATGAAGGGAGAATTTTAGGATATCTTCTACCATGGCAGGCACATGTAGTGAATTTGCTCCTATTAACCTTAGCTCTTTATAACAGGAAATATTTCCTAGCGACAATAGCGCTAGCTATGCAGATTTTTTTATTTTCCATGACTAACTTTAAGAGCCATCTTTTTGCACCTGTTGTAATACTCATGTTTTATTTTTTTCAAAAAACGAAATGGAAAGATTATTTTTTATTAATTATGTCAACAGGGGCTACTTTATTAGTAAGTGTTAGCTTAGTTTTATTTACTATCTCAAATAATCTTATGCTAGTGCCATCAATTTTTATTAGAAGATTGTTCTTTGTACCAGCTCAGTTACATTACCAATATTACGATTTCTTTGAATTCAAAAGGAAATTTTATTTAGAACATTCTATATTAGAAAATGTTATTCCAAGTTATTATAATACTTCGCCAGTAACATATATGGCTTTGGAGTTTTTTAAACGAGATTTTGCTCCCAATGTGGGGTATTGGGGAGACGCTTATGTAAATTTCGGTTTTAGCGGTATTTTTATATTTAGTATTTTACTAGCAGTAATACTTTTAATTATTGATAGTGTGTCAAATAAAATACCCTTATTCTTAACCATGTCTATTTTAGTTATTCCGGGAATGAGCTTAATTAACTCAGCATTTTTTACTTCATTACTAACCCATGGAATTTTATTCTGCATATTATTACTTTGGATAGTAAATGGGATATATCGGAAAAATAAGTTGACAGTACATGGTTCGAATTAGTAGTAAACATGTTATAGTGAAAATGAAAATATTTAAAATAAAAATAGAAAGTGAATGAAACCAATTTATGAAAATTCCTATGTTAGATTTATCTGAACAATATCAAGCTATTAAAGAAGATATATTAACTGAGTTAGATAAAGTAATGTCATCCTCACAATTTATTTTGGGGAATAATGTGAAAAAAATAGAAGAAGATATAGCAAAATTAAGTAATACTAAACATGGAGTGGGAGTAGCTAATGGATCAGATGCTATTCATATCGCATTACAAGCTGCGGGAATAGGAAGTGGTGATGAAGTAATTACGACAGCATTTACTTTTTTTGCTACAGGTGGTTCAATTATACGTGCATCTGCTACACCAGTATTTGTCGATATTGATCCCTTAACATATAATATCGATCCATCAAAAGTAGAAGAGGCCATTACTGAAAAGACTAAGGCTATTATTGCTGTTAACTTATATGGTCATATGGCGGATATTGTAAAGCTTAGTGAAATTGCAAAGAAACATAATTTGGTTTTAATCGAGGATGCTGCGCAAGCTATTGGCGCTAAACAAAATGGCAAATCAGTTGGCGAATTGAGTAGTGCTGCAACATACAGCTTTTTCCCTACAAAAAACTTAGGTGCTTATGGTGATGGTGGTATGCTTGTAACTAGTGATGATCAAATAGCAGAGAATGCACGAGTAATACGTGTACATGGAAGCAAGCCAAAATATTATCATAAAATTATGGGGTATAATAGTCGACTTGATGAGTTGCAGGCTGCAGTATTAAATGTTAAATTACCGAATTTAGGTAATTGGACTGAACAAAGAAGAAATCATGCGGCTTATTATACAGTAAATATAAATGAAAAATTAGGGGACGTTATTAAAACTCCTGTAGAGCTTGATGGTTATTATCATGTGTATCATCAGTATACAATTCAAGTAGAGAATAGAGATGAACTACAGGAATTTTTAAAAGAGCAAGGAATATCAACAATGGTATATTATCCAGTTCCGTTACACTTACAACCAGTTTTTGAAAAGTTAGGTTATGTAGAAGGGGATTTACCTATTACTGAAAAAGCAGCAAGAGAAGTCCTTTCCTTACCAATGTTCCCAGAATTAAAAAAAGAGCAACAGGATTACATTCTAGGAAAGTTAATAGAATATTATCAGAGATAATAATTATAAAAAGAACATACATAAAAGTTGTTTGTACTGTATGTTCTTTTTGTATTTATCAAAATATTTTATTATGAAGAATTATATTATACTTAAATACAATATACGTATTTTTTGAAATGGCTTTGATGTAATTAACAATTTGAAGAAACTGTAAATGTTTAAAAAGCATTAATACTTAATAATAAACTAGATGTCAAATAAAATTATGATAAAATTAAGTAGTATTAATAAAATAGATTAGTAAAGAGGATATTGTCAGATGAAATTAAAGATTAGTATATTATTAGCTGCTTTTTTTGTAATATTTATCTCAGGCTGTGTTGAAGCTAATAGCGATAAGAAAAAAGATTTGACGGAATATAAAAGTGAATATGTTAAGTATAGTGAAGATGAACTATGGAATCGAACTGTTAAAAAATATATAAATTCTAACCTTTGGAATGAAAGAGACAGATATGATGCAGGGCATTTTTTAATGGTACCAATGCATTATGCATTTCAAACAGAAAATAAAGAATTGATTGCAGTGTTTCAAAAGCATTTTGAGGCATTTTTGAACGAAGGAATAAATGAAATAGATATATCTGATGATTCACAAAGATTATCGATACTTCATTATTATTATTTATTAAGTAGGTACTTAGTATTATCTGAAAATATCAATTCAAATAATGAAGTAAATCGTGTTAACAAGGAATTGACACAATATTTATTAAAGGAAATCGATAGAATTTGGAATGAAATCCCTGCTTGGCAATGGGATTCACCATATTTCAAAGAAGGAATGCGAGAAAGAGTCCTATGGAAATTGAAAAATAAGGAAGTTGATTATAGTTATTATCGAGCTATAATTGATGAGGAACTTTTTACAATGGCGATAGCTGCAGATTTATACCAATTAAATCGTAAAGATAAAATGTTATTGGATATTGTGAATATAGCTTACAAAACATTTAAGTCAGAAGGCCATTTTGATAAAAGCAATAGATGGTTATTTCAAATTGGAGTGTGGGATGATCATCCGGATTATTCTTATGCAGGATATCTAGATAAAGAGAATGTGAAAAAAGAAAAGCCAATAACAGACACTGCAATGGATTCTTCACATTTTCATCGTTTTCCTTTATGGATTAAAAGCTTAGAAGATGCCTTCTTAGAAAATACAAAAGAAAAAAAAATGTTTTCTAAAATAAATAAGGGTATAGAGAAACAATTATTTGAGAAAGTATTAGTAGTCCCTACTAAGAGTGAACCATTTTATAAGTTAACAAATTATATGGATGGCACCAATGGTTTATTTAGATGGAATTACTCTACAAGTAAAGGAGATGGGCACGGCCCATATGAATTGTCAGGCACATTTGCCATAGGATGGTGGACGTTTTTGGGTTCAGACAGAGTGAAAAAGGTCTATGCAAATATGTATCATAGTTTCCCTTTGTCTGATCAAGCGGTTAAACTCTATATAGGACCCAATACTACCAGAGATAGAAATATTTATATAGCTGATCCAGAATCTTATTATAATGGCTATAAAGAACTATTGGCATTATTAGCGTCAAAAATAAAATAAGTAGCTAACAAAGAAATTTATTAATTAGGAGAGAAAATATGAAAAAGCAGATATGTACACGATGTGTAATGGACAATACATCGGATGAGACAATAATATTCGAAAAGGATGGTACATGCAATTATTGTAATTATGCATTAAGCAGAAAGGAGCAAGTATACTTTCCAAATGATCTAGGTAATAAAAAATTGAAAGAAATGATTAATCTACTAAAATCAGAAGGAAAAGGAAAGAAGTACGATTGTTTAATGGGGATATCTGGAGGGCTGGATTCTGCATACTTAGCATATTTAGGAGCGGAACAATGGGGATTAAGAATTTTAGCAATCCATATTGATGATGGCTTTAATACAGAAGTAGCTTCTCAAAATATAGAGAAGCTATGCAATAAGTATAATAATATAGATTTAATTATTGAAAAGCCTAATGAAAAACAATATATGAATATTCTTAAATCCTTTTTACGAGCAGGAGTACCATCATTAGCCCTTCCGCAAGATAATGTATTGCAAGCGTATTTAAATATATATGCCAAAAAATATAATATAAAATATTTTTTATCAGGAGCTAATTTTGCATTAGAATCAATTTTACAGCGTGGAAATGCCCATATTGCTGCTGATAACGTACACATACAAGATATTCATAAAATATTCGGAGAAATACCATTAACTTCACTCCCGTTAATAACATTATTTGAACGATATATTGGCCAAAGATATATCAGTGGAATTAAAACTTTGAGACCATTAGATTATATAGAATATAATCGAGAACAAGCTATTCAAGAGTTAAGTGAAAATGTTGGCTTTAATTATTATGGTGGTAAGCATTATGAATCAATTTTTACAAAATTTGTACAAGTTTACTATCTTCCTAAGAAATTTAATGTTGATAAAAGAAGTTCACATTATTCTAGTTTGATTGTGTCGAATCAAATGACTAGAGAAGAAGCATTAAAGGAATTGGAGAAGCCACTATTTGAAGAAGGGCAAATGGAGAAGGATATAGAATTGATTTTAAATAAAGTTGGGATGGATAGAGATGAGTTTGAGAGGATAATGAATGAAAAAGGGCGAAGTCATAGCGAATATAAAATGTCAGCTTTAATCAAATATAAAGATATAGCAAGGAAATTTAGGAAGATTTTAGGTGAGTAAATAATGAAAATATGTCACATAACTAGCACTAGACAAGATGCTATTCCACGTCTATTAAGGGAAAGTAATAGTGCTGTGAGAGCGGAAATGACACCTTTTATAGTCAGTGTTGGAGAAAGCTGTGAAAAAAATGGGGTAACATATATTGGGGTTTCCCCAGCAAAAAGTAGATTGCATCGAATGATATTTACAAGTAAAAAATTATATAAAGAAGCTTTAAAAATTGATGCTGATGTTTATCAGATACATGACCCAGAGTTACTACGTTTTGCAATGAAATTGGTGAAAAGGGGTAAAAGGGTTATTTTTGATAGCCATGAATTTTATGGTCTACAAATAGAGAGTAAAGCATACCTACCAGTGCGCTTGAGAAAGATAATTGCTAAGCTTTATATGAAGTATGAGACATTTATATGTAAAAGAATAGATGCAGTAATAGCTGTGTGTACAGTTAATGGGAAAGACTATTTTAAAGATCGGACAAAGAAAACAATTTTTTTAGAGAACCTTCCAGACAATGATTTTTTAAGTAAAGATGATATATTAGATAATAATGAAGATTGGATTGTCTATGTTGGTGCATTAAACCATATGAGGGGAATTACTCATCTTGTTAAAACAGCTGACAAAGTAAATGCTAAGCTAATTTTATGTGGACCATTTAATTCAGATGAATACTATAGTGAGCTAAAAGCTTTAAAAGAATTTGAATCAGTTGAATATAAAGGTGTAGTATCTAAAGAAGAGGTAATTAAAACAATAAAAAATAGTAAAATAGGAATTTCAACGCTACTTCATAAAGGGCAGTATTCTCAAATTGATACATTACCAACCAAAGTTTATGAATATATGGCGTTAGGGAAACCAGTAATTATTTCAGATACTACTTTTGCTAAAAAATTAAATGATAAATATAAATTTGGAATTTGCGTAAATCCTGAAAATATTAATGAGATGGCAGAGAAAATCAACTACATTTTAAATAATCCTGAAGAAGCCAAGAAAATGGGGGAGAATGGAATGTGGTTAGTTGAAAATATCTGCAATTGGAGCATTGAAGAAAAAAAACTAATAGATTTATATAGAGAGCTAACATAACTAAGATGACTCGATGGCCTTAAACACTAGTAAAAATAAATTTATAAAATAGATGAGAGAAGGGGCTTTTTTAATGTTACAAAAAGGTAGTAATGTGATTATTGGTAATAATGTTTCGTTTGGAGAAAATGTAGTAATTGGAAATAATGTGGTGATTTACGAAGGGACGATCATTGGGAATAATGTAATTATTCAGGATAACGCAGTAGTTGGTAAACAGCCAACTCGTGCTAAGGCATCCATATTGCCAGAAGTGGAAAAATTACCACCTACGGAAATTGGAAGTGGTGTAACGATTAGTACGTCAGCGATTATTTATGCCAATGCTAAGATTGCTGATGATGTTTTCGTGGCAGATTTAGCTACGATTCGAGAACGTGTAACAATTGGAGAGAAAACAATCATTGGGCGTGGGGTAGCTGTTGAAAACGATTGTGCTGTAGGGAGTTTTTGTAAGCTTGAAACAAACTGCTATATTACTGCATATTCCGAATTAGAGGATTATGTATTTATTGCGCCTTGTGTTGTAACTACAAATGATAATTATATGGCTCGTGATAAAGAAAGATTTGATAAATTTAAAGGTGTGACTGTAAAAAAAGGTGGAAGAATTGGCGCCAATTCGACAATTTTACCAGGTAAAATCATTAATGAGGAAGGCGCTGTAGCAGCTGGGAGCTTGGTATCGAAAGATGTTGAACGTGAAAATTTAGTAATGGGAAGCCCAGCGAAAAAGTATAAGCCAGTTGATGAGAGTCAATTATTAAAGAATCAATAAAGGAACTTTAAAAATGAAAATATGGATTTTGAATCACTATGCAATATCTCCAAATTTTGCAGGAGGAACTAGACACTTTGATTTTGCAAAAGAACTTGTTAATAAAGGACATGAGGTAACTATCTTTGCTTCTTCTTTTAATCATTTTTCTAGAACTGAAACTATTAACTATGAGACGAATAGTTACTTTAAAGTAGTGAATGAACAAGGGGTTAATTTTGTTTGGATTAAGACACCTGCCTATTTTAATTCGATAAAACGCATTATAAACATGCTTGCATTTTCATTTAAATTAAATAGTTGTTTAAAGCATAGATTGATAACAGAAAAGCCAGATTTAATAATTGGTTCTAGTGTGCACCCGCTTACTCCTTTAGTAGGGTTAAGAGTTGCAAAAATGAATTCAATCCCCTTTTATTTTGAGGAAAGAGATTTATGGCCACAAACATTTGTTGATTTTGGAAAAATGACGAAGAAAAATATTTTATTTAGAATATTACTAGCAATAGAAAAGAAGCTTTATAGGGAATCAGATAAAATTATATTCCTTTTTGAAAATGCATATAGATATGCTGAGCAATTTGATGTGAAAAAGGATAAAATAATTTATTTACCAAATGGCTTTGACAGCAGACGAGTGGATAACGAAGGTTATAATGAAAAATTAAATGAATTACTTAGCCAATATTTAAATAAAAAATTATGTGTTTATGTGGGAAGTATGGGGATTGCAAACGATGTTGACAAACTAGTTTTATTGGCAGAAAAAATGAAATATGATAAGGACTATCATTTTTTGTTTTTTGGTGATGGTCCTTTAAAAGAGCAACTAATACAAGATATTCGTGATAAAAATATTGAAAATATAACATTTTTTGACCCGGTGCCTAAAAATGATGTTTTATATATTTTGAAACAAGCCCATTGTGGCTTACTTTCAATTAAAAACTCACCTTTATACAAATGGGGGATGAGTATGAACAAGATTTATGATTATCTCTCTGTAGGGTTACCTATTATTACCTACACTGATTTAGAAAGTTTAGGTGAAGTAGAAAGTACAGGTGGGATTTATAAATCATCAGATATTGATAATTTAAGAGAATTAGTTATAAATATCAATACTGAAGAGCGAGAAAAAATAAAAATAAAAGCTTTTGAAAAATTTTCGTGGAAAATGTTAACACAAAATTTTTTGAAGGAATTAGAATCCACTGATTTTAATGAAAAAAGGATTGGAAAATGATTAAAAGATGTTTTGATTTTTTTGTGAGTTTTAATTTACTTATTGTTTTAAGCTTAGTAATACTTGTTACGTGGCTTATTGTACGTTTTAAATTAGGCTCTCCAGCTATTTTTAAACAACCTCGCCCAGGCCTAAATAATAAAATATTTAATGTCTATAAATTTCGTACAATGACTGACAAACGAGATGTAAATGGTGAACTACTACCAGATGCAGAGCGTTTAACGCCGTTTGGAAAGTTACTTAGAAAATTGAGTTTAGATGAACTACCGCAGCTATGGAATGTATTAAAGGGAGATATGAGCTTTGTTGGTCCACGTCCATTATTAGTAGAATATTTACCTTTATACAATGAACGCCAAGCACAACGTCATAAGGTACGTCCAGGTATTACTGGTTGGGCTCAGGTGAATGGGCGTAATGCAATTTCGTGGGAGCAGAAATTTGAGTATGACGTATGGTATGTAGAAAATCAATCATTTTGGTTAGATATAAAAATATTGTTTCTAACAGTGAAAAAAGTATTTATAAGCGAAGGTATTTCTCAAGAAGGTCAAGCGACAATTGAGAAATTTAAAGGCTCTAAATAGAAGATAGGAGACATATAATATATGAACTTTGTTTTGATTGGTGATAGTGGTCATGGAAAGGTGATAGCGGATTGCATTCAAGCAGGTGGTCACCATCTTATTGCAAAGTTAGATGATAAATATTTGTCTAGTTTCCAAGAAGGTCCTTATAAGAAAGGTCCTATTTCTATGATTAAAGGTTTGCTAGCTGAAGATATAAAAGTAATTATTTCAATTGGTCATAACGCTATCCGTCAGAAAATAGTGGATAGATTACAACTATCAATTGAATATTATGGTACGGTTATTCATCCAAGTGCTATAATTAGTCCAACTGCAAAAATTGGTTATGGTACTGTAATTATGCCTAATGTAGTCATAAATGCTGATAGTGTAATTGAAAATCACGTAATTTTAAATACTGGTTGTGTTATCGAACACGACTGTACAATACAAAATTTTGCGCATATTTCTCCAGGTGCAGTTTTAACTGGTGGAGTTTTGGTGCAAGAAGGTACACAAATAGGAGCTCGATCATCTGTTAATCCAACGATGCAAATTGGAAAATGGTCTATGATTGGAGCAGGAAGCGCTGTTATCAATGATATTCCAGATAACGTAACAGCTGTAGGGGTGCCTGCCAAGATAATTAAAGAAAGAAGGAGTTTGAATGACTAAACGCATATTGTTGTCCTCTCCTCACATGGGAGGAACTGAGCAGAAGTATATTCAAGAAGCATTTGATACGAACTGGATTGCACCACTTGGAGCGAATGTAGATGGCTTTGAGCATGAGTTAGCTTCTTATGTAAAAGTGAAAGCTGCATCAGCAACAAGCTCAGGTACAGGTGCTATCCACCTTGCATTAGATTTATTAGGAGTACGTGCCGGAGACACAGTATTTTGTTCGACTTTAACATTTATTGCGAGTGCTAACCCAATTCTCTATTTAGGAGCAACACCAGTTTTTATTGATTCTGAAGAATCGACTTGGAATATGTCTCCAAAGGCATTAGAACGTGCATTAAGTGAAGCAAAAGCAAATGGCTTGCTACCTAAAGCAGTTATTGTTGTCAATTTATATGGTCAAAGTGCTCGGATGGATGAGTTAATGGCATTATGCAACGAATATAATGTGCCGATTATTGAGGATGCAGCGGAATCGCTAGGCTCTTTATATAAAGGAAAGCATAGCGGTACTTTCGGTGTGATAGGTATCTATTCATTTAATGGTAATAAAATAATTACAACATCTGGTGGAGGTATGCTCGTATCAAATGATGAACAATTAATAGCTCGCTCCCGTTTCCTAGCAACACAGGCACGAGATGCTGCCAAACATTATCAGCATAGTGTGGTTGGTTATAACTATAGAATGAGCAATGTTGTTGCGGGTATCGGGCGTGGTCAACTTGAAGTGCTTGATGAGCGTATTTCGAAAAAGCGAGAAATATTCAAACGTTATGAAACAGCCTTGGCAAACATAGATGGTATTATGATGATGCCAGAACTAGAGGGGACATTTTCAAATAGATGGCTATCTACGATGACGTTAGACCCTAAAAAGATTAAAGTAACACCTTACAAATTAATTGATTTATTAAATGAAGCAAATATTGAAGCACGTCCAGTATGGAAGCCTCTACATATGCAACCATTATTTTCAGAATGCAAATTCTATGCTCATGGCGAAGGGCAAATTGTAAGTGAGGAATTGTTTGCTAATGGAATTTGCCTACCATCAGATAGTAAAATGACAGTAGATGAACAACAAAAAGTGATTGATATTGTACTTAATTGTGTTTAATAAAGCATTCACTGTAATAGAAGTATATGAAAAAGTATGCTTAAACAGAGAGGACATATTTTTCTTTAGTGGAGTTTAGAAGGATTATGTATGTTTTTCTAATTCTTCTATTCCATAATAGAGATACGATTATTTCAAATCATAAAAAGCTAACATATGATCAAGTATGGGATGCATTAAAGCAAATAGATGAAGACCCAAATAACCCAAGCGATGTGATTTTGGTACATCTCTAGGGCTAGAAACAGGATATTCACCATTTATGTGCTACGGATATGCAAGTGAACAGCTCACGTGGCAATTTAGATTTCGATAATGGTGGAAGCGGTGTGAAAGGCTGTGATGGCTGTTTTAAAACGAGCACATCATTTGAGCCACCAAATCGCGTCAAAGGCGACGTAGCCCGTATGCTATTTTACATGGCAACTCGCTATGAGCAAGGCGATCGTGTTGACCTTGAGCTAAATGAAAAATTGAACAATGGCACAGCACCATATCATGGTAAGCTGTCTGTATTATTGCAATGGCATTTACAAGATCCAGTAGATGAAATCGAGCGTGCACGCAACGAAAAAATCTATGAAATTCAAGGCAACCGCAACCCATTCATTGACAACCCACAATGGGTACAATTGATTTGGCAAACAGAAAAAGCATTGCCGAAAGCATCGTAATCATATAAATAAGTAAGCGTCAAATACTCCACACCTTCTAATAATTACCGTGTTTTGTGATAATCACCTTAACATCAATTGTTAGGGGGTTTTTTATGTCAGTAGATGAACGTAAACAAATGTGGCAAGATCGCATCGATGCCTACAGATCCAGTGGAGTGCTAAGTGTCAAAGCTTGGTGTAAACAAAATCAAGTAGGTGTTCAAAGTATGTATAGCTGGATGAAAAGATTGGAAACTGAGCCGACTCACGTCGCTTATCCTCTTACACAATGGGTTGCCATTGATTCATCCAACTCGATTGAAGAAACAGCTACTTTAACAGTTAAGGTAGGCGATGTTTCAATCGAAATTAAAGAAGGCTTCAGCCATTCACTTTTAAATGAAGTACTTCAGGTTCTTCAATCCCATGTTAAGTAAAACACCCATTCAACGAGTCTATTTAGCGACGGTGCAACAGATCTTAGAAAGTCGATTGATGGTTTGGCAGCGATTGTTCAAATGAGTTTCCAACTGGATCCTTTCTCTTCCAATCTATTTGTGTTCTGTAATCGCAAACGAGATAAACTAAAGATCCTTCATTGGGATCATAATGGGTTTTGGTTATATTATCGCCGACTGGAAAAAGGCGTTTTTCAATGGCCAGATGAACAAACTACTAAGCCGCTATCGATCAGTCCTCGCCAATTCAACTGGTTGCTGGATGGACTTCCACTTGAACCAAAACAAGCCCATCCAAAAATGAGTGCAAAATTTATCATATAGAGAGAATTGATCATTCACGACATCTCTCTATATGGTATTCTATTTATATGAGAAAAACTACGAATGAACTACAAGATACAATTGAAGAACTCGCATCGAAAAATGCGGATTTAGAAAAACAAAAAGAAGTCCTAGAGGCAAAAATCAAATGGTTGGAAGAGCAATTCCGACTAAGCCAACAAAAGAGATTTGGGGCTTCGAGTGAAAAAACAAATTCGGATCAAATTGAACTTCCTCTTTTTAATGAAGCTGAAATCACAGCGGATGTAAAAATGGAAGAACCTACACTTGAAACGATTACTTATAATCGAAAAAAGTATGTAGGACAACGAGATATGAAACTTGAAAACTTGCCTACGGAAATGATCCATTATCGTTTATCCGAAGAAGAGCAGGTCTGTTTGTGTTGCGGTGAAACTGTGCATGAAATGAGTACGGAAACAAGACGAGAATTAAAAATTATCCCAGCTCAAGTGAAAGTCGTGGAGCATGTTCAACATATTTACAGTTGTCGTCAATGTGAACGTGAAGGAATTGAAACACCGATTGTCACTGCCAAAATGCCTGCGGCAGTCTTTCCAAAAAGTCTTGCTTCACCTTCTTCAATGGCGTATATCATGAATCAAAAATACGTAGAAGGAATGCCGTTGTACCGAATTGAAAAACAATTTGAACGACTGGGTGTCTTTCTATCACGCCAAACGCTTGCCAATTGGGTAATATATGGTGCAACAAAATGGCTCTCACCGTTATACAATCGCTTGCATGAGTTACTGCTTCATCTTGACCGTCTGCACGCAGATGAAACAACCGTTCAAGTTTTAGCAGAAACTGATAAAGCAGCAACTTCCAAATCCTATATGTGGTTGTATCGATCGAGTCGGGATGTTTCACCGATTGTCTTATATGACTATCAAACTTCTCGCCATAGTAAACACCCGAAAGCATTTCTAAAAGGATTTGCGGGCTATCTTCATGTCGATGGTTATGCGGGCTACCACGATATGAAGGGTGTGGAGTTAGTTGGCTGTTGGGCGCATGCACGCCGTAAATACGACGAAACGCTCAAATCTTTGCCTGCAAGTGTAGATAAATCTACGAGCCTCGCAGCTGAAGGTCTTCAATTCTGTACGCAATTATTTAAAATTGAAAAACAGATAGAAGAAGAATTTGAAAATTGTAGCCCTGAACAACGAAAAGAAGAACGTCAAAAACGTAGTCAACCTGTGTTAGACGCTTATTTGGCATGGCTACAATCCAAACGCCCTCAAGTTCCACCTAAAAGTAAATTAGGTGATGCCATTAATTATAGTTTAAACCAATGGTCAAAACTCATAGTCTTTATGAAAGACGGGCGACTAGAACTCGATAATAATCGAGCTGAACGTTCGATTAAACCATTCGTTATGGGAAGAAAAGCATGGCTATTTTCCCAATCGATGAAAGGTGCAACTGCCAGTGCTATCATTTACAGCATTGTCGAAACGGCCAAAGAGAATCAATTAAATCCATTAAGTTATTTAACGTATCTCTTTGAACATATACCGCAAATAGATTTAGAGGATCAGGAAGCACTTGATCAGTTTCTTCCGTGGTCAAAAAACATTCCAAATGAATGTCGGCTCCCTGCTAAACTTAAATAAAGAATACACTAATGCCCACCTGAAAAACTAGGTGGGCATTATTTGACGCTTACATAAATAACAGCCTTTCTTTGTGAGATTAATAGCAAAGAAAGGTTGTTATTTTTTTAGGTAATCAAAAGGTGTTTTAGTTCTTTAGAACTACCATATAACAAATAAGAATAGTTTGAATTGATTAAAAAATCTATTTTATCAGAAATCTAGTTGACGTTTATTTCGTAGAATTGTATCTTTATTAATATATTGTAAAAGTATTTTGTCAATTTAAGACGAAATATAAACTACTAGGTTCCTTTTTACTAAGAGGAACCTAGTAGTTTGCAATATGGGAATGATAGTAACTTATTAAGGGGAGGAATAGTTTTGGGAAACAAGGGGAGTAATCGATTTTTTGCTATTTTTATAGCATTCATTATGATTCTCAGCATGCTTTCGCCAATGCAAGCATCGGCGAACAGTGATTTTAGCAAGCTAAAATCACCATTTGATGCAGCTACATTACAAGCGAAATCAGCGATTGCTGAGCAATTGGAAGTATTAAATGGTGCAGCTAGACTACATCCAGACTTACAAGGAGTGTCTGGTAATCAAAGTGTAAAGGTTATTGTACATTTATCAGAAAAACCTGTAGCACTTGAAAAAGGAATTAAAGAATTAGCTGGGAAATCTTTTACAGCTAATGAGGCGAAAAAAGTAGAACAACGTGTTATTTCACAGCAAGAGCAAGTTGCTGAAGAAATGATTGAAGAAAATATTTCATTTGAGCAAGGCTATACATATAATACTGTATTAAATGGCTTTGCGGCAGAAGTAAAGGCTGATGATTTAGAGAAGCTACTAGAGATTGATGGCATTACATTAATCGAACCTGATGCTGAAATGTACGCGTTCGAAGAAGATATGATAGCATCTAAACTTCAACCAGATGAGCAACAGTTTGACGCATATATGAATACAAGCAATTCATTTTTAGGTATTGAAAAGCTTTGGAATAAAGGATTTGAAGGGCAAGGAATTAAAGTTGCGGTATTAGATACAGGGATTGATAAAACTCACCCAGATTTAAATGTTGTAGGTGAAAGAAACTTTGTTACACATGATCCAAAACTTTATAATTTCCAACGCGCTGAGAATGATGCAACGGAAACAAAGCCTATAGAGAAGCCAGCGAACCAACCGCTTGTAAATGCTAAGGGAAGTGAATACTCGACTTCTCATGGTACCCATGTCGCTGGGACAATTGCAGCACTTGGAAATAATCCATATGGTATTAAAGGAATTGCGCCAAAAGTGGACTTATACTCTTATCGTGTATTAGGCGCATATGGAAGTGGTTCAACAACTGATATTATTAAAGCAATTGAATATGCTGTGGAGCAACAGATGGATGTTATTAACCTTTCATTAGGTGGTGGCTCTAACTCTGAAAATGATGCAAGCTCATTTGCAATTAATAACGCAGCATTAGCCGGTGTTATCCCAGTTGTTGCAACAGGGAACTCGGGTCCAAATCGTGGAACAATGGGTACACCTTCAACAGCGCCATTAGGTATTGCTGTAGGTAACTCAACAAATCCAGAAGCAGCATATTATTCAACAGTGTCTGTAAAAGCAGGTGACTTTGAATGGTCTAATCAATTAAATTTAATGGCAACAACATTTGGTAAAAATTTATCAACACAACTAGCAGGGGAATTTGAATTAGTTGCAGTACCAGGGCTAGGGAAAGCAGAGGATTATACAGCAGATGTTGATGTAGATGGTAAAATTGCGCTTATCTCACGTGGGGATATTGCATTTGTAGATAAGATGGCATATGCGAAACAGAATGGTGCAGTCGGTGCTATTATCCACAATTTTGTAGGAGGAACAAATGCACCAGGACCTTCAGGAACATTTTTAGGAGATTCTTTTGATTTTATTCCAACATACGATATGTCTGTTACAGATGGACTAGCTATTCGTGAGGCATTAGTTACAACTGATGGAACAGTAAGCTTTGATATTCATGGTTCAATGACATCTATTGGAGACGAAATGAACGAGTCAAGCTCACGTGGTCCGTCTGTACCAAACTATGATATTAAGCCTGATATAGTGGCACCTGGTACAAATATTATGTCAACAATTCCAACATATAAAACGAGTGTTGAACAAAGAGTACCAGTTGAAACTAGCAAGGCATATGATCGTAAAACAGGAACATCAATGGCGACACCTCATGTTGCTGGAATTGCAGCATTAATTAAACAAGCTAATCCAAATTGGACGCCATTTGATGTGAAAGTTGCATTAGCTAATACAGCAACAGTTTTAAATACAGATAACTATGATGTATATGATCAAGGTGCTGGACGTGTTAATGCATATGAGGCAGCATTCCCAAGCTTACTTGCGTATGTACAAGATACGGCGAAACGTGATGCTAGTGGCGCAATCGTAGCACATGAAAAAGGCTCAGTAACATTCGGTCCACAGCCAATTAAAGACCAAAATATTGAAGTAACAAAAGAAATTGTTGTGAAAGATATAAACGGTATAGGCGGTAGTTACTTAGTAACTGTTGATACATTGAAAAGTCTTGGTGATGCTCAAGTAACTGTTGATAAAACATCATTTACTTTAAATGGAGAAGAGCGCATAACTGTTAAACTTACTGCTTCTCAAAATGTAGCTGCTAAGTTCGGTGATGAGTTATTTGGTTATATTCATATTACGCCAACTACAATTGGCCCAGATGGAGTATCATTAACGGTTGATCAAACTTCTCTAAACATGACAGCAGGTAGCTCTGTTCAATTAAATGTTGTAGAGAAAACAACTGTACCAGCTGGAACATATTCAGTTATCTCATTACCATTCTCAGCTGATTTAGGTGGCGTTGCACCAGTGGCACTTGAATACCTATTACTAGCTGATACAGCAGGAGAAGTACTTATTGAAGATTTATCCTTGGCAGAAGGCATTAAAAATAATGACCCATATGCTGGATTATTCTTTAAGCTAACTGGAGATGTCCAAAATAGTATTATTGAGCTATGGGATTTAAGTAATCCAGATGGTGGTCTTTATGAAGATGGCTACATTGGTTACTTAGATGGAGGTGCCATTCCAGCAGGCGCATGGAGATTACCAATTACAGGCGGTTATTATCCACACACAGGTAATGGAGTAGAAGAACAAATTCCAGATGGAGTCTACACAATTGACTTTACGGGATTATCAGCGACAGGTGAGGTATTCAAGGATGTAGGACCTATCTTTATTAAGTCCACAGAAACACAATTTGATGTGAATGTAACTTCTGGCGATACAGGCGGTGTTGTTGTAACAGGTGATAGCGCAAGTCTAACAGTTGAAGGAAAAGTCATTGATGATTATATTGCTCAAATTGCACTGGCTAATTCTTTTGACTTAGGTATTAAATTAGATGATAAATTAGCGGCATTCTATGCAGTAGTACCTAAAGGTGCAAATATAGAATTTGAAGACCTTGTTCCAATGATATTAAATGCAGATGGTACTTTTGTGTTCAATGTAGATGAATTTAACGCAACAACAGAGGATTTAGTTTTTGTAGCAATGGATGCTGCAGGAAACTTTACTTTGGAGGAGTATGATGGGCTTGCTAGTAAGCCAATTGGTATGACAGAACAATTGAAAGCTTTATTGCAAACACAATTTGTTTCACAAAAACAAAAAAATGTAATAAATTCAGATGCACCAAAATTATTAGCATCAATGAGTGCAGGAAACTCTTATATGCAAAATAAAATAATGCATGACTCTAACAAATTAGATGGTCCAGCTCGACCGAAAACATTTGCATCAGATAAAGTTCTAGATGTAACTGCAAAAGCAACATATACAGTTGCAAATAACAATGTTGTTGAGGTATCAAAAGGTTTAGTAAAAGCTAAGGCGTCAGGCACAACAACAATTACAGTTAAGTACGGCGTAAATACGATTGAGATTCCTGTAACAGTACTTGCTAACAATTCTGGTGGTGGATCAGGTGGCACTGGTGGCGGATCAGGTGGCACTGGTGGCGGAGGTGGAGCAACAGCACCTGAGGCTCAACCAGAAGAAAAGCCAGAAGGTGAAAAGCCTAAGGAAGAAACAACAAAGCCAGACGAGCAAGAGAAGCCAGCTCCATTCGTACCAACAGACTTACCAGCTAATCACTGGGCAGCAAGCTATATTGGCAAAATGATTGAAAAAGGTCTATTAAAAGGAAATGAAAAAGGTGAAGTAAAGCCAAATGCCAATGTAACACGTGCACAGTTTGCATCCATTTTAGCGCGAGCACTAGGTCTAACGGCGAATAGCAATGCACCATTTAGCGATGTAAGCAAATACGCATCAGAAACACAAGCTGAAATTGCAGCTATTTTCGAAGCGGGTATTGCGAAAGGAACTGATGGTAAGTATATGCCATCTAACGAAATTTCACGTGCGCAGCTTGCATTAATGTTATACCGTGCATATGAAGTTGCGACAGGTGAAAAATATGCACCAAAAGGTGACGCAACGTTTAAGGATTTAGGCAACTATAATGCAGAAACGCGAGCAGCAATTGCGATGGTTCAAGAGTTAGGTATTGCATCAGGAGACAACGGCAAATTTAACCCAACAAACCCAGCAACTCGCGCACATGCATCAAAAATGGTGATCAACTTCTTAGAGGTTATTGAAAATCGTTAATTGTTACTGAAATAAATAAGGCGCACAGAACTAAGTATTTTTCACTTAAGTCTGTGCGTTTTAATTTTCTTTAAAAATAGGTAATAGAAAATCTTTTTGAAGTCTCATGATTAATTTTGCCTTTAAACAAAATTTACAAAAACTTATATCTTAATAGATAGCAAATTTGCTACAATAAATGAGGTATGACATCCTTCCTTTAAGAGGGAATACTATTTGGGAGAAAAAGGAGAACAAAGGGAATGAAAAGAGGAAAACTACGCAAGTCAGTTACTATGTTAGCAGCTTCAGCGCTTGTGATTAGTGCAGTAGCACCAGCAATGCCGGTAAATGTGAAAGCGGATACACAACAGGTGTTGACAGTTACAGAGGTACTTGCTAACTATGATTCGACGAAGAAAATTAGTAATACAACTGTCCGTGGCTATATTGTAGGTTATGTTAATTCGGAAACGGACGTTATTACAACAGGTCCAAATGTAAAAGATACAAATGTTGCGATTGCAGCAGATCCAAATGAAACAGATACCCAAAAAATGCTGTATATTCAATTAGCGACAGGTGATCGCCCAACATTTAGTATATTACAAAATCCGTCAGCATTAGGTAAGGAAATTGTACTAACAGGTAGCTTAGAGAAGTATTTTGGTTCACATGCAGGCATAAAATCATTAACTGCTATCGCATTCACTGGTGCCACAGTTACACCACCAGATACACCAACAATTGTCCCAATTAATAATGCACTTACATCACCAGATGGAGCAATAGTAACGGTTCAAGGTAGAGTAACAGCAAAATTAAAAAATACAATCGTTATGCAAGATGAGACAGCGGGCATTTCTGTTCGACCTACTTCACTTAATGTGCAAGAGGGTGAATTGGTCACAATCACAGGGAAATTAAATACTTATCTAGGATTACGTCAATTAGATTCAGCCTCAGTAGTTTCTAAAGATACAGCGCAAATTGACCTGTTACCGAAAGTGATTGCAGCTAATGAAGTAGGTGAAGATTATGAGTCGCAACTAGTTGAAGTACAAAACATCAAGTTGAGTGGTGGCGCAAATGGTAACTACACCGCAACAGATGGCAGTAATACTTTTATTGTGCGTGATGAAAATAATTCATTAAGTTTATTAGAGAATGTTAATTATGCATCAATTGTAGGGATCGTTCAGCAATATAATAATGACTATCAAATTATCCCTCGTTCTGTTGCGGATGTTACAGTAGATCCTACAGTTTTATTACCACCAGTCGCAACTCCAGCAGGTGGGACATTTATTGGAGGAACAACAGTTAAGTTAACAGCAACAACTGCAAATGCAGAAATTTTATATACATTGGATGATGTAGATCCTAAAATAGGTGGCGCAACGTATGCAAGTCCAATTAATATTACAGAAGATACAACATTAAAAGCTGTTGTAAAGCGAGGCGATATATCATCACCAGAGTACAGCGATGTTATTACAATAGATTACAAAATCGTTGAGGCTTTACGCATTCACGATATTCAAGGTGCAGCTCACACAACTAAGTTTAATAATCAGATGGTAGAAGGTGTAAAAGGCATTATAACATCAAGTTATGAAGTTTCAGGAGCGAAGTATTATACAATCCAAACACCAGATGCAGAAATCGATAATAATCCATATACATCTGAAGGTATTGTTCTATATGCTGGTAAAACAAATTGGCCAATTGAAGTAGGGGATTTAGTTTCTGTAACAGGGAAAGTATCTGAATATGCAATTGAAGGCTATACAGAGCGTCAAACAACAGACTTATTAACAACGCAAATTAGTGTGCGCGATGATCAAGGGGGCAAGGTTACTGTAGTAGAAAAAAATGTACCATTACCAACACCAATTATCATCGATGAAAATAATCTACCAACAGGTGCTATTGATAGCGACAACTTAACAGTATTCAATCCAGAAACGGATGCAATTGATTTCTGGGAAAGCTTAGAAGGCATGCGTGTACAAGTATCAAACGTGAAAGCTGTTGGACCACAGGCGAATGGTGACTTGACAACCGTATTGGAAAGCAAAGCGACGAATACAAAAAATGGTGGTGTGCTTTTACAAAAAGATAATAAAAATCCAGACATTATTCAATTTCGCTTAGAGCCAAATGGTGATGCACGCAAGTTTGCGGTAGCAACAGGCGATAAATTTGTAGGAGATATTGTAGGGGTTGTCGGCTACTCTTATCAAAACTATAAAATTTATGCACCGCTTACTGATATGAAAGCTGCTTTTGTCAAAGGCTCAGTGGAGCTTGAGAAAACACATATTGTCAAAGATCCAACTAAATTAACAGTTGGCTCATACAATCTTGAAAACTTCTCAAATAATAAGAGCAAAACATCTGATGACAAAGCACAAAAATTAGCACGTGCCTTCGTGAAGGATTTAAACAGCCCTGATATTGTAGGGGTAACAGAAGTACAAGATAATGATGGCGATATAAATAACGGTAATGCGGCAGCAAACGAAAGCTACGAGCGTTTAATTAATGAAATTGTAAAAGCTGGTGGCGTAGAGTATAAATATGCCAATATCGACCCTATCAACAACACTGATGGTGGTGCGCCAGGCGCAAATATTCGCGTTGGTGTACTTTATAATCCAGAGCGAGTACAGCTATCAGATATTACAGCTGGTGATGCAACAACAGCAGTTGGCTATGAAAATGGCAATTTAACTGTTAACCCAGGACGTATTGATCCACAAAACGATGCTTTCAAAAGCAGCCGTAAACCGTTAGCAGCACAATTTAATTTTAATGGTGAGCAAGTTATTATTATTGTCAACCACTGGAATTCAAAAAATGGTGACGACGCACTATATGGCTCTAAACAGCCGGTAGTGAACAAAAGTGAAGTACAGCGTAAAAATATTGCAACAATTGTAGAGGGCTTTATCAATGATGTGAAAACGAAAAACCCGAAAGCGAATATTGTGGCAGTAGGAGATTTTAATGATTTCCAATTCGCAGATTCTGTGAAAATTTTAGAAAATCGTCATATGACAAATATGATTAACCATTTACCAGAGGAAGATCGTTATTCTTATGTGTTCCAAGGTAATTCACAGGTGCTTGACCATATTTTAGTATCAAATAATTTAGCGAAAGCTACAGAAATTGATGCGATTCATATTAATGCAGATTTCACAGATATGGCAGGTCGTGCGAGTGACCATGATCCAATTTTAGCGCAAATTGATGTAAAGGCTGCTAATACAGAGCCAAATCCAGATGGAGGTAACAATCCAGGCAACGGAGGTAGCAACCCAGGTAATGGTGGTGGCAATAACTCTGGTGGCGGTAACGCAGGCGGTGGAACAACAGCACCTGAAACAAAGCCTGAAGAAAAACCAGAAACAGAGAAGCCTGAAACTCCACAGCCTGAGGAGCAAGAAAAACCAGCACCATTTACGCCAACCGACGTACCAGCTAATCATTGGGCAGCAGGCTATATTGAAAAAATGATTGAAAAAGGCTTGCTAAAAGGAAATGAAAAAGGTGAAGTGAAGCCAGATGCTAATGTAACACGTGCCCAGTTTGCATCCATTTTGGCAAGAGCATTAAGCTTAAAGGCAGATGGTCAAGCACCATTTAGTGATGTAAGTAAATATGCGCCAGCAACACAGGCTGAAATTGCAGCAATCTTTGAGGCAGGTATTGCAAAAGGTGTAGACGGTCAATTTAACCCATCAGGTGAAACAACACGTGCCCAATTTGCATTGATGCTATATCGTGCATATGAGCATGTAACAGGTGAAAAATATACACCAAAAGGTGATGCAACATTCAGCGATTTAGGTCAATATAATGAAGAAACACGTGCAGCGATTGCAATGATTCAAGAATTAGGTATTGCGACAGGTGATAATGGTAAATTTAAACCAACAGCACCAGCAACGCGTGCACATACAGCAAAAATGGTTATCAATTTCTTAGAGGTTATTGAAAGCCGTTAATAATAGATAAAACGTATGAAATCAAGAATTTAAGCTTGATTCTATACGTTTTTCTTTTTCTGCTATATTTTAAACTTGTTTACAATATTATTTACATAGAATGATATTTTCACGCATATATTGTTAAAGTATCCTATCGAAGTAGACAAGCGTTTCTCTGGGATAGGGTGAGAGCTAATAAATATTAGTTCGCTTTATGTAGTATGAGGTGCCTATTAAATTATTTGAGGGAGGAATTGTTTTTGAGAAACAAAGGGATTACTAGACTTTTTGCTATTTTTGTAGCATTGATGATGATCCTCAGCATGCTTTCGCCATTGCAAGTATCGGCGGATAGCGAATTTAGTTTATCAAAACCAGCAAATGATGAAGCCACGCTACTAACAAAAGCAGCAATAGTCGAACAACTAAACATAGCTAATGGACCAGCAGTGCTGCATCCAGCTTTACAGGATGTATCTGGTAGCAGCCCAGTTGCCGTTATCGTACATCTATCTGAGAAGCCTGTTGCACTAGAAAAAGGGATTAGAGATTTAGAAGGAAAAAGCTTTAGCGCAACAGACGCAAAAATAATTAAACAGGCTGTACAAGCACAGCAAGCAGAAGTGCTAAAAGAAATGACAGGAGAACAAATCTCCTTTAAGCAAGGCTATACATTTAATACTGTATTAAATGGCTTTGCAGCACAAATCAAAGCGGATGATTTAGAAAAATTGCTAGAAATCGAGGGCGTTACACTTATTGAGCCGGATGCTGAAGTATATGCGAATGAAGAAGCTTCAGCTACGAATCAAGTGGATGCATATATGAACACAAGTAATTCGTTTTTAGGTATTGAACAGCTATGGGCAAAGGGCTTAGAAGGTCAAGGCATTAAAATGGCTGTTTTAGATACAGGGATTGATACAACACATCCCGAGTTTGCAGGCATTTATAAAGGCGGGAAAAACTTTATTGTACACGATTCAAACATGTACAAATCACCGCGTGCAGATAATGATGCAACGGAAACAAAACCAGCAGAGCGTCCTTCCAATCAGCCACTTGTCAATGCACGTGGTAGCTCTTACGCTACTTCGCACGGCACACATGTAGCAGGTACGATTGCTGCAATCGGGGCAAATCCATATGGTATTAAAGGGATTGCGCCAAAAGTAGATTTATATGCTTACCGTGTATTGGGGGCATATGGAAGCGGTGCAACATCGGGTATTATCGCAGCAATTGAATACGCTGTTGAGCAAGAAATAGATGTTATTAACCTATCTTTAGGTGGTGGCTCAAATTCTGAAAATGATGCGAGCTCATTTGCGATTAACAATGCAGCATTGGCAGGGGTTATTCCAGTAATTGCTACAGGAAATTCTGGCCCAAACCGTGGAACATTGGGTACACCTTCAACAGCGCCATTAGGTATTGCGGTTGGGAACTCAACGAACCCTGAAACAGCTTATCATGCAGTTGCTACGATATCAGCTAGTAATTTTGAGTGGTCGCAGCAATTGAATTTAATGGCGACAACGTTTGGTGGGAATTTAACACAGCAATTAAGTGGTGAGTTTGAATTAGTTGCTGTACCAGGAATAGGAGCGGCAACGGATTATACAAACATTAATGTGAATGGCAAAATCGCACTTATTTCGCGTGGTGATATCGCCTTTGTAGAAAAAATCGAGCATGCGAAAAATGCAGGTGCAGTCGGTGCTATTATTCACAACTTCTCAGGAGGTACAAATGCACCAGGTCCATCTGAAACGTTTTTAGGCGATTCCTTTGATTTTATTCCGACATTTGATATGTCTGTAACGGATGGACAAGCTATTCGCAATGCACTAGCTACATCTGTTGGCACAATTAGCTTTAATGAATATGGACAAATGACATCAATTGGCGATGAGATTAACGATTCAAGCTCTCGTGGTCCATCGACACCAAACTTTGATATTAAGCCGGATGTCGTAGCACCAGGAACAAACATTATGTCAACAGTACCAACTTATGAAACTGGCACTGCTGAAGGAAATGCGATTGATCCAACAAAGGCATATGATCGTAAAACAGGTACGTCAATGGCAACACCACATATTGCAGGAATTGCGGCATTAATTAAACAAGCAAATCCAAGCTGGACGCCATTTGATGTGAAGGTTGCATTAGCGAATACAGCCGATGTTTTAAATACAGCGAAGTACGATGTATTTGATCAAGGTGCTGGACGTGTCAATGCGTATGAGGCAGCATTCCCAAGTGCGCTTGCCTATGTACAGGATTCGGCAAAGCGTGATGCAAGTGGTGAAATTGTTGAGCATGAAAAAGGTGCTGTGACATTTGGTCCACAACCAATTAAAGCGCAAAATATTCAAGTAACAAAAGAAATTGTTGTGAAAAATATCAATGGTACAGGTAGTAACTATACGGTAGCTGTTGATATGTTAAAAAACTTTGGCGATGCACAAGTAACAGTTGATAAGTCATCATTTACTTTAAATGGTGAGGAGCACTTAACTGTGACATTAACAGCATCGCAAAATACAGCAGCAAAATTAGGCGATGAAATTTTCGGCTATATTCATCTTATACCGACGCAATCTGTAACGACAGAAACGGCGTTATCAGTGAATCCAGCTGAATTAAATATGAAGGTAGGCGAATCGGTTCAACTAAATGCCGTTGAAACAACAACGACAACACCTGACAAGCATACGATGATTTCATTACCTTTTGCAGCAGATTTTGGTGGGGAAGCACCAACTTCAATTGAAAATATGGCAATTTCCGAGACAGACTTGTCATTTAACGGAGATGGTATTAAAGATAGCGCTGAGTTAACATTTACATTAACAGGCGATGTAGGAGCAAACTATATTGAGCTTTGGGATTTACAAAACCCAGAAGGAGGTCAATATGGTGATGGCTACATTGGCTATTTACATGCGGGTACAACTTTAGGTGCAGGCTCATGGCGTTTGGCTGTGAATGGAAGCTACACACCATGGGGGGGTAGTGGCATGGTAGCAATTCCTGATGGTGTTTATACAATTGATTTTACAGCTGAAGCAAAGACAGGTGTTATTTCTGATTATGTTGGGCCTGTATTTATGAAATCAACAAAAGCAACGCTGCAAGATGTAAGCATTACACCTACTTCAGTAACGTCGGGTGATACGGCAACAATTACATCTGGAGATACTGCAAATATTGCTGTAGAAGGTAAAGTAGTAGACAAATATATTGATTACAAAGCGCTATTGGCATCGTATGGTTTAAATTATGATGTCAACAGTAAATTAGCAACATTGTATGCAGTAACACGTAACGGAGAAATTATTGAAGATGATCTTGTTACTTTACAGCAGGATGGCACATTTGCATTTGATGTGGAAGCATCATTAAATGAAGCTACAGATTCTGTTACGATGGTTATTTTAGATGCTGCTGGCAATATAAGTGAGCAGACAGTTTATGGCGACCCAGTTTCAATCATTACATCACAAAGTGTAATGGGTAAATTAGCAGCAAATGAATTACAAAGTGAATGGGATATTTCGAACGAGGTAGATGTAACGGAAGCGGCTCCAAATAAATTATCCTTTATTGCTCCGGTGACGCTTGATAATCCGTATGGATCAAACCATGTATCAGCCATGGCTGATGGTCCAACACGTCCAACAACGTTTACATCAAATACAGTTGCTGATGTAACGAAGCAAGCGACATATACGATTGCAGATGAAGGAATTGTTGAGGTAACGGAAGGCTTAGTATCAGCAAAGGCTGCTGGTACAACAACAATTACTGTGAACTATGGAAATAACAATGTCGTTATTCCAGTAACGGTAACTTCAGAGTCTAAACCAAATCCGAATCCAGGTAATCCAAATCCAGGTGGAGGCGGAAGCTCTGGTGGCGGTGGCGGTGGTGCAACAACTCCTGAGACAAAGCCAGAAGAAAAGCCTGAGCCTGAAAAACCAGAAACAACAGAGCCGGCAGAACCACAAACACCATTCATGCCAATCGACCTGCCAGCGGATCATTGGGCAGCAAGCTATATCCACAAAATGATTGCAAAAGGTTTGTTGAAAGGCAATGAAAAAGGTGAAGTGAAGCCAGATGCGAATGTTACACGCGCACAGTTTGCTTCCATTTTAACACGAGCACTTGGCTTAACAGCAGGTGGCAAAGCACCATTTAGTGATATCGGTAAATATGCACCAGCAACACAAGCTGAAATCGCAGCAGTTTTCGAGGCAGGTATTGCAAAAGGCGTTGATGGTAAATATAATCCATCTGGCGAAGTGACACGTGCACAGCTAGCGTTAATGCTCTACCGTGCATATGAGTATGCGACAGGAGAAAAATATGTAGCAAAAGGTAAGCCATCATTTACTGATTTAGGTAAGTATAATGCAGAAACCGTGTCGGCGATTGCGATGCTTGAGGAGTTAAGCATTGCAACAGGAGACAACGGCAAATTTAAACCATCTGCCCCTGCGACACGCGCACATACGGCAAAAATGGTTATTAATTTCTTGGAAGTGATTGAGGCTCAATAGGTTAAGAGAACTGCCTATAGACAAAGTCGATTTTTCGACTTTGTCTATTATTTTTTAAGTAACAGCTATAAGTATCATTTTTTTAGATTTTCTGAACTAAAGGGTTCAAAAAAATATTAGAACATAGAAAACTAAAATTAAATGCCGACATATAATAACTTGTTGTTACGAGATTAGTTTGCTGGCAATCTAGAGTGAGTGAATTTTTTATTTACTGTTTATTATAGGTGAAGTAGAATATTTTTAAAAAGAAGGAGGGATTAAATGGTTATTTTACCACGTGAAAGACCTATAAAGGAATATTTATTACAAGCGGCTATTCGCCGAGGATTTCCTGAAATGAAAGATGAATTGGTAAGGATACAACAAGGGTTGGCAGGAGAACAATATGTAGATCGTAGCTGGCAAGACATGCAGTTAGATGAGGAATTTTATTTACTCCACGACTTTAGTACAGATACACATCAAATAGATACGTTGTTTGTTTGCGAAAAATTTATTCTTATAGTAGAAATAAAAAACATTGCAGGACGCATTGATTTTGATGAGAGATGTCACCAGTTCACTCGAACTCTTGAAAATGGAAATGTTCAAGGCTTCAGAAATCCACTCGACCAAGTACGTCGTCATCAACGTTTTCTACGACAATTATTCCCCGATTTACCTGTCATTTATGTAATAGTGCTAGCACATCCCAAAACAATTATTGGTCAAATACCTCAAAATGAGCCGATTATCCATTGCAGTGGTTTAGAGTTTTATATTCGCAAGCTTCTTACAATGCATAAGGCACGATTATCAACAGAGCAACTTCAACGACTTCAAAATGAATTACTTCAAATGCATACAATTTCTAACCCTAAATTAAATATTGATAAAGACAAAGTTCGTACAGGTGTGCTTTGCAAACAATGTGATTACACTACACAAATGCTATTTCAATACGGTCGATTCATATGCCCTAAATGTCAAATAAAAGATGATGGCACAATGCTACAGCGAGCAATCGAAGACTATAGTCTGTTAATTAATGAATGGATTACAAATATACAATTTCGTAAGTTTATGAGGGTGAACTCCATCTATGCAGCAAATCGCCTATTAAAAAAATTAAACCTTTCACACAAGGGAGATAAAAAAGGTAGAAAATATTTTATTTCTTTTAAAAGGAACTCGCAAATAAATCTGAGAAGCCGCAAATAAAACGGAAAACTCGCAAATAAATCCGAGAGGTCGCAAATAAAATGGGAAACTCGCAAATAAATCTGAGAAGTCACAAATAAAATGGGAAACTCGCAAATAAATCCAAGAAGTCGCAAATAAAATGGGAAACTCGCAAATAAATCTGAGAAGTCGCAAATAAAATGGGAAACTCGCAAATAAATCCGAGAAATCGCAAATAAAATGAGAAACCCGCAAATAAATCCGAGAAGTCGCAAATAAAATGGGAAACTCGCAAATAAATCCGAGAAGCCGCAAATAAAATGAGAAACTCGCAAATAAAATGGGAAACTCGCAAATAAATCCGAGAAGTCGCAAATAAATCCGAGAAGTCGCAAATAAAATGGGAAACCCGCAAATAAATCCGAGAAATCGCAAATAAAATGGGAAACTCGCAAATAAATCCGAGAAGTCGCAAATAAAATGGGAAACTCGCAAATAAATCCGAGAAGCCGCAAATAAAATGGGAAACTCGCAAATAAATCCGAGAAGTCGCAAATAAAATGGGAAACTCGCAAATAACCTCTGAAAAGCCACAAATAAAATGAGAAACTCACAAATAAATCAATTAATTACTGTAACTTCTTCCAAAAACCTACGTCTAAATTTATGTAAAAACTAAGCTAGGCACCAAAACAGCAAAAAAAATGTTAAAATAGTAGTAGATAGTGATTTTAGCATTAGAGGAGGAAGAATAGTAAATGAAAAAATCATATAAAAAAATGTTAGCCTCTACGGCAGCAGTAGCGGTAGTAGCTTCTGCAATTGTTCCTGTTGCGAGTGCAGCATCCTTTAAAGATTTAAATGGTCATATGTATCAAAATGAAATTTTAGCATTAGTCGATGCGGGCGTTATTAATGGATATCCAGATGGCACATTCCTTCCAAATAATTCATTAACACGCTCAGATGTTGTAAAGCTTTTAGGGAAATATTTAGTGTCGTTAGGTCATGAAGTTCCAGCTGATTATAAAACAAAAATGCGCTTTACAGATTTAACAGCAAAGTCTCAGGACGAGCTATTACAATATGCTGCGCTTGTTAAAGATGTAGGGGTATTCCAAGGTAGCGCTGGTCAGCTGATGCACCGTGATGAAATGCGTCGCGACCAAATGGCGACAGTGCTTGTGCGTGCATTCAATGTAATCAATGACTTTGATTACGCAGCACATGTGAAGGAACAAGGCTTCACAAGCACAATTTCAGATTTAAATAGAACGACAGTAGAGCATCAAACAAATATTGCTGTATTAGATTACTATGATATGGTAAAAGGTGCTTCCTTTAACCCGAAAGATATGACGAAGCGCGGTCAATTCGCTTACTTCCTATACCATATGCTGCAAATTGAAACAAAGCCTGTACTAACAGTGAAAAAAATCGAGGTAACAGCAGCTGATAAGCTTTCTGTTACATTATCTGATGACAAAACATATACAGTAACATTACCAACGCCACTTGTTGAAAATGTGGAGACAGATGTAAAATTCAAAATCGATGAAGTAGAATATGCTGCAAAAGTAAAATATGAAGTACCAGATTTAAAAGTAACAGCAGTTACAAATCCAAATGGTGGGCAAATTAAAATTGACTTCAACCAACCAGTAGCACTTGCAAACATACTAAATGAAGCAGATATCAACAAAATTGTAAAAGTAGCAGGCATTGCAACACCAGGTAAAATTGATTTATTAAAAGGTGAGCTAAGCGCGGATAAAAAATCTTTAACTGTTACAATTAAAGGTGTAAAACCGTTAACTGAAGGTCGCTACAATGTTGTTGTGGATGGCGTGAAAACAGAAAAAGGCTTAACACTTATTAAATATGATGAAGTACCAACATTTACAGCTGACAAAGTAGCACCAGCAATCGCTTCTGCTGAAAACGCTGGAGCAACACGCGTGAAGGTGAAGTTTACTGAACCAGTGACAAATACAACAGGTACAACGCAATTTACATTAGCAAACGGCTCAGTTATTTCCAATGTAACAGGCACTTTAGAGCGAAATGCAACAGAGGTTACATATGACTTTACTAAAGCAACAGTAAATGGCGTTGCTTTATCTCCAGGTACTTCTGTGAATATTACATTTGGTGCATTGGTAGATATTTCAAATAATGTAGCACCAGCAAATACTGTTAAAACGACAGCTACAATTGGTGTGCGTGATGGTGTAGCACCAACATTATTAAATATTGAACAAGTAGGTGCACGCAAATTTAAACTAATTTTCTCTGAGGAAATTCGTGATTTAACACGTACAGACATTAGTGTAGTCCAAAACTCACAAACTTTAGGTGTAATTGGAGTAGAAAAAGATAAGAAAAATCCAGCTGCTTATATTATTGAAACAGCACAAGAGTTAAATGGTTATGCAACAGTAGCGAATGCTTCTGGTCGTTATATTACAGACTTATCAGGTGAGTCTAATACATTCTACATGTACTATAACTTTGTCCGAGATACGACAGTACCAAGCTATGTATCAACAACGGTTGTGAAAGACAATAATGAAGAGTATTTAGAAATTTTATTTGATCGCAATATCAACGTATTACCAAACGCTAATATTGCATTTAATGGTTGGTATGCACAAGCTAACAATCAACAAGGGCAATTGAATGTTTCAGCAATTCCGAAAAAAGTAGCAACAAACGATAAAGCGTTACGTGTAAAATTGCGTGATTTATTAGGTGTTGGTTATGATTTTGTGGGTGCTAAATATGCAGGACAGATACATTTATCAGGTGTCGTAAGTGAATATAACCTACCAGTAGCAACAACTCCACAGCAAATTCAATTTGATCGCTCTGGCGATTTAGGTAGTATTGCGGATAGAGTAATTGTAGAACGTGTGGAATCGGTTCCTTCAAATGAGAATAACAGATATCAAAATATTCGTGTGACTTACTCACACCCAATCGATTTTGCATCTGCAACAAATAATCAAAACTATATTGTAGATGGTACACAAGTTATTAGTGCTTTACCGACTCAAGGTGGTATTGCAAATCGTCAAGTTGACTTGCGCTTATCAGTAAATGACACAACGCAGTTAAACGAATTCTTTACAACGGTGACAATTAATAATGTATATGCAGCTGGACGCAATGTGATGGTAGATGCTTATTCAGCACCATTAAGATTACGTGAAAACAATAAGCCCTATGTAGTTGGGAATAATGTTGCGGTATCGACTGAGGATATTGCAAATGGGCTAAAAGTAGGGAAAACAATTTCTTTCACAGTTTCTGAACCAATACAAACAACAATTCCTAACCCATTCTCTGTTATGGTTAATAATGTAGATATAGTACAACAAGTTTCTTATAGTGGTGACAACCGAGTTGTGAATATTAGCCTCAAAAATGATATTCAGCAAAATGACGTAGTGACAATTGCATTAAAGCAAAATGTCATAATTACAGATGCAGCAGGTAATGCTTTTAATTTTAATACAACAAAATTTAGTTTTAATGGCTCACAAAGCTACACATATGGAGTACTACAATAAAACACTAGCCTTGTAAACTACTATTACTAGAAAGTAACCAAACTGTAATAAAAACTCAGCAGATTTTCATATAAAATAAAAGATGGTGTAGCTTGCTGCACCATCTTTTCTAATTTTCATGATGCAATTCATGTATAATAAAAAAGTTGAAGTGAAAAATAAGTTAAGCATGTCAGAGAAGGAGTTATCGCAACATGAAGAAATTACTAACAGCATTACTTGTGCTATTGCTTGTTAGCTCATCGCTGATGCCAGCAGCAATTTATGCAGCAGAGAAGCAGGAAAGTAATGAACCAGTTGTAGGAACAGTAGAAGAACAAGTACCAACAGCTGAACAAGTAACGCAAGAAAAGCAGGTGGACACAGCGGAACAAACTGAGAAAAAGCCATCTGAAGAAGTAGTACCTGTCAAACAGGAGATAACGACACCAGAAACAGCGTATGTGACAGTTTCTCAAAAGTTAGCGGATATCCCAAACAGCTTTTGGGCGAAAAATGAAGTAATGCAGCTCGTGGAAATTGGCGCAATTAACGGTTATCCAGATGGTGAGTTTCGTCCAGCCTTAACGATTTCAGTTGGGCAATCGACAAGTCTTTTGAAAGGCGCGCTACAGTTACCAGAGGCACCGTATCAGCCGATTTTTAAAGATGTAAGTCAAAAATCGAGCTTTGCAGCTGGTGTATTTTCTACATATAAAGCAGGGATTTTTAAAGGGAAGAAAGATGGCACTTTTGGTGTTGCTGACCCATTGACACGTGAAATGATGGCTTCAGCCTTAGTAAATGCCTTTCATTTAAAGGACACAGGTGAAGCGATTACATTTAAGGATTGGGATAAAATTAGCCCAGAGCATCGCGAAAATGTGAAAATTCTAGCGCAGCATGGCATTACCACAGGGCGTGAGGATGGAAGCTATGATCCACATGCGGTTGTTAACCGTGTGACATTTGCGGTGATGATTCATCGTGCACTTGTCATGAATAATGAAATTACACCAAAAGACTACACGATTGAGACAGCACAGCAGTCGAAATTTACATTGTTCCGCAAAGAGGCGAATTTTGTGCAAGTCACACAAGGCGATACGCCGCTATTTGTGCGCTCAGAGTCATCGATTAAATTAGCAGGAACGAAAACAGAAAATTTCGGTGTAGCAACAGATACAATTTACACATATAAAATTGGCTCACATGCGACACTAAAAGTGACAGTGCGTCGCCTAACAAATGGTGATGAGTTTGTCTTTTCTACATTAACAAACACAAGCGATGCTAAGGTAAGTGTGGATTTATTCCAAAAGCAAGCGAATGTGACGAATTTCCGCCTTTACCGCTATGATCGTTTCCCAATTTCTAAAAATGTCAATGATGTGTTTGGCTACGATTCATCAAGCTATCCGACAGGGCTAATGCGTTTTATGTCGAATGAAAAGCTTGCTGGTGATCGCATGGTAGGACAAGCCTATCGTTCTAAGCAGCTAACGCAAAAATATGATAATGGCGGTACGAGCTATATGCGTGATTTACGTGCAGAGTACGAAGCGTTGTCATACACATGGTTAGGAACAGATTTATTGTCATTTTACACACTAGCGTCAACTGGTCAGGATATTGTAGATACATGGTATATGGATTCAAATGAACGTTTATTTAACAACGATGAGAATATGAATAGCTGGATGGTGGAAACGGCTGCGAACTATAAAAAGCGTAACAATTGGTATACTGCGGAAGGTCCATTTAACAAAATGGCTACAACGACAGAGCCAATGCCGAAAAACTATCAAGGCTTTGGACGCAATTTACTGTTAGTAAAGGAAGATCGCGCACTTGTGCTATTTAAAGAGCAAGGTGACCGTTATTTTGCTAACTTAGTGAAAAATTCCTTTGTCAGCCTACAAAAATTTAAAGGCAATAAGACATATTGGGAAACGGAAGTAACGAGTACGTATTTAAAAGGGCTATATGGTATTCATGCACCATTTATTGATACGCGCTTTAATGAGCAAATCGCATTGTTCTACTACAATTCAGGTGCGGAATTTGAAATTCCAAACTATCGTACACCATTAAAAAACTATGCAGATTTAATCGTTTCACAAAGAACAAATAATAATGTTATTCGCGTCACTAAAGATGCCTATTACATTCCAGACTACTTCCCACTTAAGCAAAATGTTACAACACATACGTCGATGAACCATTTGCTTGGTGGTATGAACATTTTATTGATGGCTTATAATGAATTTGGTGATGCTAAATACCTTGAAACAGCAACAGCAATTCAAACGGCATTAGCAATCGAGAAAAATAAATGGATTCGTCCGAACGGTGATATTTGGTATCGTGTAAATAAAGAGGGGCAATTTGCAGGTACAGACTATCAGCATTTGACATTAGAGGATTTAATCCAATCATATCGTCTATGGAAAGATATCGATACGTCAAAATTGCCTGTTCTTGAGGAAATGATTGCCTCAAAAGCGGGGTATTTATCAGCTAATCAGCTAGGCTACACAATGAAAATTAAAAACGGTCTTGAAGCAATTGGCATGCTGCACTATTTACCAGAAGGTCCATTGCACACAGACGCATTATAAAATAGAAGCTTTCGGGTGTATACCTGAAAGCTTTTTCTTTGGAACGTAGAATAAACTCCAGAAAACGTGGAATAAATCTATGAAAACGTGGAATAAAATCCAAAAAAAATGGAATAAATCCTCGAAAACGTAGAATAACTATCAAGCAACGGTAAAATCCCCATTTTTTGCTTCAAAAACTGTACATTTTGCCGATAAATAGCGTAAGTCGACTTATGCACGAAAGGATGAACTAAATGAACAATAAAGTGCGTGTAGGAATACTAGCGAGTCTGTTACTTGCCCCTGCCACATTAGCTAATGCAAACGAGCAAGCACCTATCATTCAGCCATTTAATGTGGTAGCGAATGTATCGGAGCGAGATATATTATTAACACCATTTAAACCACTACACGAAGAGTCCATTATCAATGCTGTGAATCAGGCGAGAGTAGCATT
The DNA here is from genome assembly GCF_025291715.1 of Metasolibacillus sp. Classification (GTDB taxonomy): domain Bacteria; phylum Bacillota; class Bacilli; order Bacillales_A; family Planococcaceae; genus Metasolibacillus; species Metasolibacillus louembei. The sequence continues at coordinate 41,767 of NZ_JAMBIZ010000004.1, read as the reverse complement.
TGATAATTTTACAGAGGAACAAAAAGCGATTATAGGGGATGCTGACTTAGATTTACTTGAAGCAAAGCTTGATTATATTGAGGCACATGCGGCGTTAGTTCAAAAATTAAATGGCATCAAAGCAGCGATTAATCAACTAACTGTAACATCGCCTACTTTACTTGCCTCTGTACCAAATGTAAGAGCAGATTATGATGAGGTAATAGAAGATTTAGCTACGATACAAGAAGAATTTAGAGACGCTTTAAATGTGAATCCAAATGAGGAGATTAAAGGGCAACTACAATATATTCATAATAACGAGTCTGAAAACATTGTCGTAGTGAATAAAACAGTAACTAACTACAAAACATTAGAAACGTTAGAACAAGAGATAATTCGACCAAAAGAATTTATTGAGACACATATATCAAATCTTCAAAGCCTTACGAAAGATACGTATAAAACGGTTATTGGGGAAGCTCAAACTGCCTATAAAGCTTTAAATGCTAATCAGCAAAAAATTGTTGCTGCATATCCAGTAGAAACTGACTTAACAGCATATGAAGTGTTTAAAAAGGCTGAGGATGTAATGATAGCTGTAGGAAAAGCGGACCAGCTTTATACAACTATTTTAACTACAAACTACACTTCTGTTAGCTCGCTTCGCTCAAAAATGAAGGATTTAGAAAATGCTCTAAAGATCATTAGCACAGAATTTGAGCATTTACTTGAGGGCAATCCAGCCATTATTGCACAATTAGAAAAGGTCTATCATTTAGTTGAAGCAATCGATAGCTTAAAAGTGGAAAATTATCGCAAAGAGGAAAATGGTGTAACGACATTAAAAAAGCTTGAGGATGATTATGCAGACATCGATTCAGCATATACCCCTCGCGTTTTTAATCATCACAAGCTTGTAGATGCTATTAATGATGTAAAGGCAGCAGATGATGTAATCCAGTTAATTAGCGAACTGACTATTGATGACGCAACAACATTACAAAAAGCAACTGAAAGCTACAATAACCTATCAACAACACAGAGAAAGCTAGTGCCGACTGATATTTATGATGATTTACAAAGCTTCCAACAGAATAATAAAAGTGCAGCAGCTGTAATGAAAATGATTGATGGATTGAAGCCATCTTTAGATTCAACTTTTTTATCGAGATTAAATGCAGCGCACGCCTCGTACGAGAAACTAAGTGATGAAGGTCAGAAGCATGTAACGAATATTGCCACATTAACACAGCTTGAGCAATTTAAAGATGTTATCGAAAAAGTTGTTACATTGAAGTTGCCTAAATCAACAAAAGAGGAAGTTACGCAATATGAAACAATGGTAACAGAAGCAAGAGCAGCCTATACTGCAGCTAGAAGCATTGATAGTAGCTCATTATCAAATGAGCTGCAAACATTGTTAACAAATACATTAAATGCAGCTAATACAAGATTACAAACAGCTGAGGATGATATTTCACGAGCTAAAGGTATCGTAGCAGCAATTGAAGGTTTAACAGGTGCAGATCCAGCCATTTTATTATCGAAATTAAATGAGGCAAGAAAGCTTTATGATGACAAGCTAGCTACATCAGCTAATGCGAAAAAACTAGTTCATAATTACAGCGCATTAGTTGCTTTAGAAAAGCAATATACTGCTGTATTAAAAGTGACAAAGGATATTGAAGCGTTAACATCTTATTACAATAAGACGTCTTTATTAAGCCGTATACAAGCTGTTCAAAAATCTTATGACAGCTTAGGCGATAACAAGAGTTATGTATATAATCAGGATGAGCTAACAGCGCTCAAGCCTGTTGCTGACTTTATGCTAGGTGTGAATGCATTAAAGCCTAAGGAGTCCACTTATGAGGAGCAGGTAGCGAAGCTGAAAACGGATTATGAAAATCTTGAAGCTCAATTTACTGCCGATGCCTATAAGCCAATGCTTGATATGCTAAAAGATAAATATTACTCCAAACTGGAAACAGCAAAAGATAATCTAGATGCTGCGAAGCAAGTTGTTGAGGAAATTGCAAAACTACAAGCACTGACAGATAAAACTAAAGTTGGCGAAACCATTACTGAGATTAAGAATCTTTATAAAAAAGTAAAACAAAAAAATCTTGTAACAAACTATAAAGATTTCCAAGCAATTGAGAAAGATTATAAAAAAGCAAGCAAAGTCATTAAACTGATCACTAATTTACCGCAAGCTACACTAGCCGATGCGAAAAACTATGCGAAAAAAGTAGATGCGGCAAAAAAGGCTTATGATAAATTAACGGAAGCTCAACAAAAATATGTAACTAATTATAGTAGTGATTTGTCGCCTGTTATTGAAGCAGCACGAGTAATCGGACTGATAGCTGAATTAAAAACATCAAGCAAGGATTATTTAGCAAAGCTAGACGAGGCAAAAAAGAAATATGCAGAACTATCTGAGGATAATCAAAAGAAAGTTGTGAATGCTAGCTTACTAACAGATGGTGACGCAATGAAGGCATCTGTTGAAGATGTAGAGGCGTTAATTCGTGCCGCAATACCAACAGCGACAGATTATATCCAAAAGCTAATCGATGCGCGTCAAGCGTATGATGGACTATCAAAAGATGAACAGCGCATGGTAAGCAATATTAAAGACTTAACAACGCGTGAAAAAGCGGTTAAGCCTGTATTAAAGCTAACGGAAGATATTGCAGCACTTGATCCATCAAATGCAACAAAATTTATTTCACAGTATAAATCTGCCTTGAAAGCACATGAGAAATTAAGCTTTGCAGATCGTGCACTTGTGACAAATGAGCAACGCTTAGTGACAGAATTAGCACCAATCTTCAAAGTGATGGAGCAAATTTCACTTATTAAAGAATCAAGCAAAACATTTGTTGAGGATGTAACGAAAACACGTGCTGCTTACAATGCATTATCAGCTGGTCAGCAAGCACAAATTTCGAATTATGCCCGTTTATTAGAGCAGGAGCTGAATGTGCAAGGTGGTGCGCGCGTTGATGAGATGATTCGTGCAATTAAAGGCAGCAATCCGAAAGAATATGTTGCCAATGTCAAAGCAGCACGAGAAGCCTATAATGCATTAAGCTCTGCAAATAAAAAGGGTGTTACTTTAATTAATGATTTAAAAGAAGAAGAAAAATATATTAAGCCGGTTGAGGTTGTCATGCAATTAATCGATGGCTTATCGAACCCACGCAATGATATGGCAAAGCAAGTAACAAGCATTCAAAAAGCGTTAGCAAAATTGAATAGCGAGCAGCAGTCATTCGTTGCCAATATGTCTGATTACACAGATTTAGCGAGCATTATTCATGTATATGAATTAATTCAAAAGCTAAATCCATCGGATAAATATTATTTTGGGAATTTACAAGCAGCCCAAACAGCATATGGTAAACTATCGGCAGAAGAGAAAATGCGTGTAACGAATTACTACAAACTACAAGAAGCAATTACAAATGTCGAAGGTGTAGAAAACGTTATTAATACAATCGCAGGACTATCTTCAAGCTCCAGCACATATTTTGCAGATGTTGAAAAAGCGCTAGATTTATATAAAGCGTTACCTTCTGCATTGAAAAAACAAGTGCATAACTATGATATTTTAAAAAATGCTGAGAAAAGCATTAAAAATGCACAAAAAGTAATGAATACGATTGATCAAATTGATCCAACGGTACGCAGCTTCGAGTCGAAAGTGAAATCGGCACGCAAGGCTTATGATAAATTAGCACCAGAGGAAAAAATGTTAGTAACAAACTATACATTTTTAACACGTTATGAATTAGAATTAGGTTTATAAAATGGAATGAGGCTGTCTTGAAAAGGTAATATCTTTTCAGACAGCCTTTATACGAAATTGTCTTTGCAGACGGCTTCATTCCTAGTATTGGGGTGTCATTAATGAAAGAAAAATTGATTGTCGTGATGTTAGCACTTGCATGTATTTGGCAAACACCTGCATACGCAGCTGTGCATTTTAAAGATTTACCAAATGCTTATTGGGCGACACCTGCCATTATGCAATTAGTAGATGCGGGATATATGGAAGGCTTTGAAGATAATACATTTCGACCAAACGAGTTAGTTACGAGGGAAGAAGCTGCTGTAGTTATTGCGCGGGCAATAGGTGGTGCGCCTGCCAAAGATTTTCTTTTACAAGCAACTGATGTACCACCAACACATACGCACTATGCAGAAATTCGCAAGCTTGCACAACTAGGAATTATTCAAAACAATGAGCTTTTTCAGCCAGATGAGCCACTTCAGCGAGCACATCTTGCCAAAATGATTGCGCTTGCCTTTCATATTACAACAGATGCGTACAATAAAGCAGCATTTAAAGATTTGCCTAAAAACTATTGGGCAAAAAACTATATTGAATCATTAGCAGATATTGAAATTGTTACAGGAAAAACGGCAAGTAAATTTGAGCCAACAGCCTATGTAACACGTGCTCATTTAGCAGCATTTATAGCAAGGGGAATGGCCTTTCAACAGAAGGTAGCACGTCATGAAGTCGTCTATGATTATCTTGGCAAAGGCTATATACAGACAATAAGTGATAAAGGTGATTTTGCCAAAGAAGCGATTGCGATGACAAATCAGCAACGTCAACAACATGGCTTGAAGCCTTTAACATATGATCCGCAATTAACACAATTAGCAGTTATTAAAGCACAAGATATGATTCAACACAATTATTTTGAGCATCAATCGCCACGTTATGGCGCACCATGGGATATGGCAGAGTTATTTGATTATGCATATACAAGCTTTGGTGAAAATATTGCTCGAAACTTTAATAGCGCACAAGCAGTGACAGATGCATGGATGGTCTCTACTAAGCATCGTGAAAACATTTTAAAAGCGAGCTATACACATATTGGAATTGGCATTAAATGTACAAAAGATGGACAATATTATTGGGTACAGCTTTTTTCCAGTAAATAAAATGTTTTGCTTTTATAAAAAGCGGGTATGTAAAAAAGTGGTGTGTAATATTACAATGTAGTTACGGAGTCGCCACGTATATTACGATAAAATTAGATAAAAAGCGCAGAAATACAGCTTCAACGCTGTCATTTCGCGCTTTTTTGCTATTTTCTAAACTGTTACACAAGTGAAAAGTTATAGCGGGCTTTTCTATGGTAGTCTTTTAATTGGGCTTACAGCCAAGGGAAATTTGAGAGGAGAACAAAACATTTTGAAGAAACGAGTTTTATTACCTGTATTTGCTGCATTTATGATTTTTGCAGGAGCAAATTCACATGAGGCAGAAGCAGCATCAGTAGATCAGTTAACGTCATCGGCTTATAAATATATCGGAACACCATACATATACGGAGGTACAACAACACGCGGCTTCGATTGCTCAGGCTTTACACGCCAAGTATTTAGTGATTTAGGTATTTCACTACCGCGTACATCTGGTGCACAATATGGCCAAGGTCAAGCAGTTGCCAAAAGTAATTTACAAGCAGGCGATTTATTATTTTTCAATACATCTGGCGCAGGTGTATCACATGTAGGGATTTACATCGGTGATCAAAAATTCATCCATTCACAAACGAATCAAGGTGTGAGCGTGACAAGCATCCATGCATCATACTGGGCAAGTCGTTATATCGGTGCAAAGCGTGTCAAAAGCTTTTCAACTGCTGAACTAGCAAAAGCAGAAGTAAAAAATGCACAAATTGATTTTTCAGTATATGCTTCACGCGGTGAAGTAGCCATTCAATTAGCAAAGGCATTAAATCTTGATACATCTGATACAAGCTCACCATTTGCAGATGTGAAGCCATCAGCAAAATATGCTGGTGCTGCGACAGCATTGAATAAAATTGGCGTTTTCTCTGGAGATGAACATGGAAAATTTAATCCTGCATCACCTATCACTCGTGCACAGCTAGCTAAAATTTTAGTTGTTGCATTTGATTTACAGCAAGAAGGCGATGCACCAAACTTTAAAGACGTACCTGCATCACACTGGTCAAGTGAGTATATCGCAACATTGGCTTCAACAGGTATTACTGTTGGTAAAGGTGACGGCACATTTGCTGTAAATGATTATGTTACATTAACACATCTTGAGGCATTTATTAACAGAGCACAGCAGCAATAAAATAGGATACACTGGGCCGTCTTCGATAATTTGTTAGACGGCTCATTTTTTCATGATTTAGAAGGAGCCCTAATAAAGTTTGTAACTTTTTGCGATGTTCCTAAGTCAAATGAGATAGCGATACGAGGTTTTCACAAAAAAGATGGAAGAAAGTCGAAAACTAGATTTCGCAAAAGGAAAATTTTTGTTACAATTAAAATTGGTAAAGTAGAAGGGAGGAAAAGAGGCATTGTCTTTCAAAAAAGTCAGCCTGATGTTAATTGTCGTTATAATGTCAATGTTTAATATACATAATGTATATGCCAATGCGCGATTCGCCGATGTTTCTACTTCACATGGATCGTATGAAGAAATTAATTACTTAGTAGATTTAGGGGTAATTAAAGGATACACGGAGAATGGCAAAACTATCTTTAAGCCAAACGCACCAGTAACGCGTGGACAAGTTGCGAAAATGGTGGTAGAGGCTACAGGAAATAAGCCGCTAGTTGTTCAAAAATCATCTTTTTCTGACGTTCAAGTAGGAACGGAGCTATCTGGCTACGTTGAGCGTGCCATCGAATTAGGCTACTTCTCAGCATACTCTCAAGGGAAGTTTGGCCCAAATGTACCACTAACACGTGATGAAATGAGTAAAGTACTTGTTAGTGCTTTCAAATTAGATGCAGAGGAATTTGGCAAGCTAACAGTGCCATTTACAGATATTAAGCCAACACATGCTTATTATAAATATATTGCAGCGATTTATTATAGTGGAATCACAAAAGGTGATACAACAGGTACAAAGTATAATGCAACAGAGGTTGTGAAGCGTTCACAGTTCGCCTCATTTATTGCTCGTGCTAAAAACGAAAAATATCGTTTAGATTTACCTGTCAAAGGAGTTACGATGCCAAGTGCTGAAGATGCAATTGGACAAGTACGTGCAACGACAGATAATTTAAATATACGTTCTTCTGCTAGCTCAGCAAACAATTCAAATGTTTTAGGTAAAGTAAACACAGGTACAACGCTTTATTTGTATGAAGTGAGTGCAAATGGATGGCTAAAAATTGCCTATGAGGGGCGCTATGCTTATGTTTATAAAGATTATGCGCAGCTTATAGCAGCAGATGGTCAAGCATTAAGTAAAGTAAACAAAGAAGTGAAGGCAGTTGGGGAAGTCGCTCTTTATAAAACGCGTGATGTGAATAGTCAATCAATGGCAAAATTCACAGATGACGCAACAATTAAAGTATATGGAACGACAGGCAACTGGTATTTAACAGAGCAAAATGGTATTCCAGGCTATGTCCGTATTTCACAAACAAAGGATATTGTTGTGGAGCCACCAAAGGATAACAACGGTGGGCAAGAAGGCTCTGATAATGGTTCGGGAGAAGAACAACCACCAGTAGTTGTAGAACCGGAGCCGGAACCAGAACAGCCTATACAACCCGAGACGCCACCAACATTGAATACGAAAACGATTGGTAGCGTAACAGTGGATGGCTTGCATATTCGTCAATCGGCATCAGGCTCTTCTGCTTCATTAGGGAAAATGAATCGTGGGACGCTTGTAGAAGTGCATTCCATCTCAGGCAACTGGGCAAATGTTACACATAATGGTGTAACAGGCTATGTGCATAAAACTTACTTACGTCTTATTAATCAAACAGGCTCCAAAATAGCTGATCGCATTATCGTGATTGATCCAGGGCATGGTGGTAAAGATCCTGGCACAACACACGGTAAAGCAGCGCAAGAAAAAGAAATCACATTGAAAGTATCAAACTTAGTGAAGAAAAAGCTTGAGGCAAGTGGTGCTATCGTAAAAATGACACGCACAGGCGATACGTACCCATCATTACAGGATCGTGTAGATTTCACGAAAAATAACTATGGAGAAATCTTCGTCAGCATTCATGTAAACTCTGCTGGTTCATCTGCTAAAGGCACAGAAACATACTACAGTGTAACATCTAATGATAATGAAAAAGAAGACTTCGCTTTAGCGACAGCAATCAATAGTCAAATTGTTAAGCAAGCAAACATGAATAATCGTGGTGTAAAACGCGTCGATTACTATGTAGTAAAAGGTCTTGTTGTGCCTGCTATATTAGTAGAGCTAGGCTTCCTATCAAATGAAGAAGACCGCAATAAGCTAACAAGCGACAAATACGCAGAAATTTTCGCTCAAGCAATCTACGATGGAATTGTAGAGTACTATAGTAAATAAATGGAGAGGCTACTAGATTTCTAGTAGTCTTTTCTTTTTTTGAGAAGGCGCAACGCCAATAAATTGAGCAAGTCGAAAATATATCTGGCGAAGTCGCAAATAAAATGGGAAAAGCGCAAATATATCCGAGAAGTCGCAAATAAAATGGGAAAAGCGCAAATATATCTGAGAAGTCGCAAATAAAATGGGAAAAACGCAAATATATCCGAGAAGTCGCAAATAAAATGGGAAAAGCGCAAATATATCTGAGAAGTCGCAAATAAAATGAGAAAAGCGCAAATATATCCAAGAAGCCGCAAATAAAATGAGAAAAGCGCAAATATATCCGAGAAGTCGCAAATAAAATGAGAAACCCGCAAATAAATCAGAGAAGTCGCAAATAAACTGGGCAACTCGCAAATAAATCAGAGAAGTCGCAAATAAAAATGAGAAACCCGCAAATAAATCAGAGAAGTCGCAAATAAACTGGGCAACTCGCAAATAAATCAGAGAAGTCGCAAATAAAACGAGAAATCCGCAAATAAATCAGAGAAGTCGCAAATAAAATTGAAAAAGCGCCAATAAATCAAAGAAATCCGCCAATAGCCCCCCACAAATAAATCAAAAAACAGGCTGTCGGGAAAGATAATATCTTTACTCGATAGCCTGTTTTTAACTTATTGTAATGGCTTTACTAAGTCTGAGCGAATCCAAGCAAAGTCAGCGGGTGGGTTGTTATCTGAGTACACTTTGTACCAGATGTAGCCATCGCTACCCATTGTTTCTTCTACAATTGCTACAGGGTAACCGAATAAGCCTGTTTCACCTGTTGTTTTCGCTTTGTAGATGAAAGCGATTGGTGAGGAAGTGGACGGTTCCATACGTGCGTTTACTGACTCGCCATTATTTAGCACCATAGCTAGGCGACCTTGCTTAAAGTCTTTGCGACCGAAGCGGTTGTCTAGACGATACATATGGCCTGCAATTTTGCTGCCCCAGTATGGATCTGATGCGTAATGGACGTTCATCCCTGTCGTTTTATTGCCAGGTACAGCGCCTTTTGCATAGCCACCTGCTTGAGGGGCATAGTTTTTATTGACATATTGATTAACGAAAGCAAGAATGCTGTCATTGGCAGATGCATAAGTTGAACCAGCAGCTTCATTAGCATCGAAAACGCGGATGCCGAAAATATTATTTTTTTGAAGCGCATTAGTACTTATACCATAATCACTTTCATGGATAGCTGTTGCTAAAATAAACAATGCATTGACATGATGCTCTTGTTCTACTGTTTTTAAAAATTGACCTAATCCGAGTAAACGAGATTCCGTTAAAATATTAGCATAGCGTGATGCTACTGGGCGACGTTCCTCAAGAATTTTTTGAATGATATAATCAAGCTCTTCTGCCGTATAATTCGTCGGTTGGCGTAATGAGGCAAATTGGAAATATTGATAATGCTTGCCTACAAGCTGATTATTCGCATTGTAGAAATGTACACCATCTGTTCCATAATAATGAACGCCTGCTGCCATAAAGCTTGGTGCCTCGCCCATTACATATTCACCAATGAAAGCTTGTGTAATATGATTATAGAGCTTATGAGAAAGCATGCCGTTTGCAACATAGTAATAGTCGCGCCCTTTAATAAGGGAAGTAGGTGTTAGCGTAATTTCATTCATTTTTGCATAGCCTTTTGTATCACCAGCTTGTACAATTGCATACTTATTATTGCTACCGTAATATTTTAGCTCAGAGCCTTCAACAACATATGTTAAGGCATTAGTGAAATCCTGATTGCCATAAATCGTTACTGTATTTGCTGCAACATCAGCAGCTGAGGCGATACCTGAGTTCATTTTAATGATTTTATTACCTTGGAACAGTACATTAACACCGCTCGTTGATTGGTAAGCGGCTTCTGCTTGTTCATATGTAGTATAAACAGTTGGCTGCTTTGTTACCGTTATACCAGAAACTGTACCTACATAATAGTTGTTGTTCGTTTCCACAGGTGGTGGCGTAGGCTGTGGTGTATTGTTTTCTGGCTCTTGTTGCGCATATTGCTGTGCGACAACGTTTGTACGATATAAAAATGCCGCAGCATGTGCGATTGTTGCAGAGCCTTGTGGGTTAAAGAACACGCCTTTTTTCTCATGAGAGCCACGAATAATATTGTAATAAACAGACGTAGAGACAGCTTCATGGAATTGTTTACTAATCTTTTTATTATCCGCAAATGTTAATGGCGCAGATTGTGCTGGAACATTTAAATAACGTAAAGCCTTATAAAGCATGGCCGCCATATGCTGGCGCGTAATTTTTTCATTCGGTCGGAATGTTCCGTCAGGATAGCCCCCTAAAATACCTGAGCCCGCAGCTGCTTGAATTTCAAATGTTAAAGGATCACCGACTTTTAAATCTGAAAATTGATACTTGTCCGATGCAGGTAAGTTAAAAGCACGTGTAATATAGGCAGCAAATTCGCCGCGTGTTACAGCGCGATTAGGCTGATAGTTACCTTTGCTATCAGGCAGAATGACACCTAAATTTGCCCAATGTGTCAGCTCATTTACCATCTGATGTCCTTGAATATCGTTCGCATAAGATGAAGATGGCATGACCACCGTAAGCATTAAAATTATGGTGATGACAAAGGTTGTTATTTTTTTGATCATAAAAAGATCCTCCTTTCAATCTATAATAGTTTAACAGTATTTTTAAGAGATGAATAGAAGATACTAGGTTTGTAATGATATTGTAACCTCAAAAATAATAGTCTGAAAATTTAGGTATTTAGGAGGTTTTTTTTAAGAAAATGTCGAATATATCTATACTTTATTGATTTAATTAGGAGGCGATCTGAATGGTGAAATTATATGATTCTAGTATGTTTTACGATGAAATGCTAGAGGGTAGTAAGCCAAAAGCGCACTATCAAACATTTTATGAGCAATTCAAGCGTTTTCTATGCAACAGCTTCAAGATAAGCACCAAGCTGCACAATCTAGCTTTTTAAGAAAAGGGATCACCTTTACAGTTTATGGAGCAGAAGGGGGTACAGAGCGTACGATGCCCTTTGATTTTGTACCAATTATCATCCCAGAGAAAACATGGAAGATGATTGAACGAGGTATGAAACAACGGGTGAAGGCACTGAATCTTTTTTTGCATGATGTTTATCATGAACAGAAAATTGTGGAGGCAGGCATTGTACCGAAAGCATTAATTGACAATAATCCATATTACTATAAACAAGTAATCGGTACGACAGTGCCATTACAAAACCATATTTTTCTTGCGGGCATTGATTTGATTCGTGATGAGCATGGCAATTATTGCGTATTGGAAGATAATTTACGCAACCCTTCTGGCATGAGCTATGTTTACCAAAACCGCTATGTGATGCGCAATATTTATCCTGAATTTTTCGGTGATTATTCAATTGAGCAGCTAGAGGGGCAGCTCGTTTATATGCGAAAGGCTTTGTTAGCACATCGCCCAGCAAATTTACCTATAGATGAAGAGGTGCATGCAGTGCTCTTGACAGCGGGTATTTACAATTCAGCTTATTATGACCATGTCTTTTTAGCGAAAAGCTTAAATATTCCGCTGGTTGAGGGACGCGACCTTGTGGTGAAGGACGATATCGTCTATTTAAAAACGATTTTAGGCTTAAAACGTGTAGATATTATTTATCGTCGTATCGATGATGATTTCTTGGACCCTGTGCATTTTAGAGAGGATTCAATGCTTGGTGTTGCGAATCTTTTAGATGCTTATAAAAAAGGCAATGTCGCCATTTTAAATGCTGGAGGCAATGGTGTGGCAGATGATAAGGCGATGTATCAATACGTGCCAGAGATGATTCGCTTTTATTTACAGGAGGAGCCAATCATTAATAATGTGCATACGTATTTATTAGAGGAGGAAGAGACAAGAGCGTGGGTACTAGAGCGTTTGGATGAGCTCGTAGTAAAAAATGTAGGAGCATCTGGTGGTTACGATATGCTAATTGGACCGCATGCTACAGAGGAGGAACGCCAGGTTTTCCGTGAAAAAATTCTCGAAGCACCGCATCAATATATTGCACAGCCAACGATTAAGCTATCACGTGCACCAGCATTTCAAGAAGGCCGCTTTTATCCATGTCATGTTGACTTACGTGTTTTTGTGATGAGCGGTGATGAAACATATGTATTACCTGGTGGCTTATCACGTGTTGCCTTGAAGGAGGGCTCGTTAGTTGTCAATTCCTCGCAAGGTGGCGGTGGTAAGGACACATGGATTGTAAAGGGAGGGAATGCACATGCTTAGTCGTGTAGCAGATTCATTATACTGGATTGGGCGTTATGCAGAGCGTACGCAAACAAATGCGCATATTTTATTTTCACAACTGGAGCAAATGCTTGAGCTCAGTCATAAAGATGCAGCATATGAAAAAGAGTGGCGAGCCGTATTAACGATTTGTGGATATATTGAGGAATATGAGGCACATTATAAGGTTGGTGTATTGGAGGAAATGGTGCGTTATTTAGTATATGATGCTAACAACTTAAACTCGCTTATGTCAACGGTTAACAGTATACGGACAAATGCACGGCATACGCGTGATCGCATTCCGAACGAGCTATGGGAGGAATGGAATAGCCTATATTTAGATATTCAAGATGGCGCATATTCAAATGAAATTTCTGTATTAAATACAACAGATTTTTTAACACATATTCGCAAAACTGCGTTAACGTCAACAGGAGCGATTGATTCCTTAATGACACGAGATGTCGGTTATCAATTTTTGAAAAACGGTAAATGGCTAGAGCGCTCAGAAAAAACAGCGCTAATTTTACATCGTTTATTAGAAATTGCGGATCATTTAGAGGCGGACCGTGCTCTACGTCTAAGCCTTCGTTATACGAATACAGTAGATGAATATGCATATCGTTCGAGTGTTTTAACGATAGATAGCATTCTGAATTTTTTAATTAGCGATGCGAAATGCTCACGCTCTGTTGCATATGGACTACATAAAATTAAACATACAGTGTATGATATAGAGCAAGGATTAACAAATCACAATGTAGAAAATATGTATCGTACGTTAGACGAGCTAATTGCTTTAACAAATGTAGATGCGACAACGCTCACAATTGAAGAGAAGAAGCAGTGGGTAAACAATATTCGCCAAAGCTGTACGAACTTTGGTCCAATCATGGCGCAGGCTTATTATTTAACACCACCTATTTTAGTTGTTTAACTTGCCTTAGTAGAAGTTCTTCCAAATAAGAGGTCAACGAGCGAGCGATGCAAAAGGGAGCAAACCAATGAAATACCAGATTACACACACAAATATTTTTCGCTATGATAGTGAAGTTGAGCAATCGCTAAATACAATCCGTTTAAAGCCGAGATCTGGTGAATGTCAACGCGTTTTATCATACGATTTAAATATGGCACCACAATCGATGATAAAGGAATATATTGATATTTGGCAAAATAATGTTGGCAGCTTTTATATTGCCGGACCGCATAAGGAGCTTATTATTACAGCTACTTCTACAGTGAGTGTGCAAAAAGCGCCTTATATTTACCAAATTAACTATTCAAATGAAATGCGCAACATTTTTACTTCACAGCTTTTCAGAAATCACTATTTGCCTTTTTTAACAACAGCAGAGCTCACGACATTAACACCTGCACAAGTACAGGAAATTATGTTAGCGATTGATGGCAAAAATGACAATCCATTAGAGCTTGCCTGCCATGTTATGACCTATTTGCATAGCGTTATTCGCTATGATCCAGCAGCAACAATTGTGAGCACAACAGCAAAAGAGGCATTTGAGCTAAAGGCAGGTGTTTGTCAGGATTATACACATATTATGCTAGGCTTTTTACGTCAATGTGGCATTCCTGCACGCTATATTAGCGGCTATTTATATGTAGGAGAAGGGGACGATCTGATTGGTGATACAGCAACACATGCATGGGTAGAGATTATGGTGCCTGGCATTGGCTGGATTGGGTTAGATCCAACAAATAATGTAGAGGTCTTGGATAATCATGTCATTCTTTCAGTTGGTCGCGATTACCGTGATGTTAGCCCTGTTGAAGGTGTTTATCAAGGTGGTGCACATACGCTTGAAGTAAAGGTAGACGTTAAAAAAATAGAGCATTTATAAAAATGAGGGCTGTCTGAGGAAGTTTATACTTTTCAGATAGTCCTTTTATCTTGATCCAGCAGAAAATTCCACATCTATAGATGGTGAGAGGAATGCTATATTTTGTCTTCCCTGATTCAGTCTAAATACGCCACATCCTTGTGGCAACGAATGAGTGACCAACATCATGTTAGTCCAAACGCCCAGACGTAATGGATAATTCCCTCAAAAAACACTATCAGCAGTTGTAATAGACATGTAACCATATTATACTTAAAAACGTCTTATATTATAATCGCTAGTTATTGCAACTATATACATAGAAGGCACGTTTTATTAATCAGGAAAGAAAATGAAAGAGAGGGTTCATATCTATAATGAAAGATGTATCAGTGAAGATTGGGAAGCAGGAGTGGCTTGAAATAGCGTTGGCAATTGCCGTGTTAATTGCAGCGACGATTATCCCTTCCAAAATTGCATTAATTAGTACAGCAGTATTTTTTGCGTTATTTGCTTTCTTCAAGCCATTTCAAAGCTTAGTTATTTTAATCCCATATGTTATTTTTAGGTCATTCTTTATTGAATTGAACCCAGGAATGAAATTAATTGGAGATTTAATTACATTTGTTGTACTTGCTCGATTGCTACTAGTGAATATTAAAAACTTCAAAGCATTTTTCTATTTTAAGAAGTTTGAAATAGCATTTTTCCTATTTTTAATTTTAGGTGCCATCATTGGCTATATTAATGGTGTTAGCTTAGGTGCTATCGTATTCCAAGTGCGCACATTTTTAATTATGTATTTACTGTATTATGTATTGAGCCGCAGTAAATTACCAGCCAACTTCTTTGTAAAATTAGCATGGATTACTTTGTTCTCAGGAATTATTCTATTTGTCCAAGGAATTGTGGAAAAGCTATCAATGCGTATGCTATGGATGCCTGAAGTGTGGACACAAAAAGTATTGTCATCGACAAATTTTGTGCGTATTTATGGTTTATTAAATAATCCAAACTCGCTGGCATTAGTCATGTTCTTTGCGATTTGTGCGACTGTCTTTTTACGCTTTGTCTACAAGGATGGACAATATAAATATGTATTCTTCCTATCGCAGGTAGCATTTACGGGTATGTTATTACTGACATTATCGCGTGGTGCATGGATTGCTTCTATTACATTTGTTATATTCTTTATGCTGCTTGCACGCAATTGGAAAATGCTGAAAAACATTGTCATCACAACTGTGTTAGCAATTATAGTTATTTATTTACCGACAAACTTCGGTGTGCAATATTTACAAAGCATTGGTGTAGAGAATAGTGTTGCTCCCGATGATATCGGCGGTGGGATTAGCAACCGCTTTGCTGAAACAATTAATGAAGATAACTTAGCATTAATGAACGAAAGTGGTCGTGTGTTCTATATTAAAAAAGGCTTTGAAGTGTTGAAGGACTATCCAATTGCTGGAGCAGGCTTCGGTACGTTCGGTGGTTCCGCAACATTAAGCTATGATTCACCAATATATGAGAAATATAATATTCGTTCAGATATTTATGGTGGTAAAAACTTCTATTCAGATAATCAATACATTCAAGTCATTGCTGAAACAGGAGCAGTTGGTGTGCTATTATTTGCAGGTTTTCTATTGCTAATGGTTTGGATGTTCTGGAAGGAGCGTAGCGCTGCATTCGGACAGTATATGTTTGCGCTATGGTTTGCAACAGGTGTTTGTGGCTTCTTCTATAATATTTGGGAGCTGAAAGTGTATACGATGTTCTTCTTTATGATCTTTGCCATTTTCGCAAGCAACCGTCATTTATATCCAATGCTTGAGTTAAACGAGGACGGAGAATAACAATAGGGGCTGTTCTTAAAGTGACCTAGTGTATCACTTTGAGGACAGCTACTTTTATTTTATGCAAGCAAAACGTTGGTCATCATACTGTCATATGTTTGTAATAGAATATTATTGAAAAATTTGTTAATGTAATAGAGTAGAAAACTTATAAAAAGAGAGGAAGTGACGTGCTTCGATTTTCATTGAAGCAGAAAAATGAAACGCATATATTTAGGGCTACTAAGTGCAATGTTGATGTTTTCAATTGTATTAGGGGGAGCAACGAGCGGATACGCATTCCAAACGACAAATGATTCTTATCCTGTGTCACAAGGAGTGAAATATTCGAATTATACATATACGCAGTCAAAAGTAAATCATTTGCAAGTTGATTTATCAAATCCGTATACAAAATTAACGGTCGGTTTACCATCACCGATTAACTCGGTAATGACGACAACAGATCAAGCAAATCGTAATTCTAAGGAAGGAAATCGCGTAGTTGGTGCGATTAACTCAAACTTCTTCAATATGGGAGACGGGTACCCTCTTTATTTATTATCGCAAAATAATGCGATTATTACACCGAGTGTTATTTCTTCATCAAGCTCAAATTATGTAAATCAGCCAATTGCATTCGGTATTACAGCAGATGGCAATGGCGAAATTGCTTATTACAATAGCAATATCGTTGTAAACTATAAAGGTGAAAATATTAAAGTAAGCGGCTTAAACGTTAATCGTGGTACAGATCAAGCGGTCGTTTATACACCACAGCATCATAGCTCACAAACGCCAAATGGTAGTAAAGGTATGGAGTTTATCGTGGAAACAGGCAATACAATTGGTGCTACTCGCTTTGGTCAAACAATGACAGGAAAAGTAACTGCAATTCGTGGCTATGGCGATGAAAAGAAGGCCAAAATTCCACGTAACGGCTTTGTTTTATCATTTAACGGTTCAAAATGGGGCGATAAATTCCGAGACATTAAAGTGGGCGATGATATTTCTGTATCCTTCACGATTGATGATCGTTGGATGGATGCCCAATTTATGATGGCAAGTGGTCCATTACTTGTTATGGATGGCAAAGTCAATTTAACGATGGATGCGAATAGCTCGCGTGCAAAAGAAATAGCACCACGTACAGCGGTTGCGATTAGTAAAGATAAAAAGACCGTTCATTTAATTACAGTAGATGGGCGCCAAGGCTCTAG
Source organism: Metasolibacillus sp. (assembly GCF_025291715.1). Lineage (GTDB taxonomy): Bacteria > Bacillota > Bacilli > Bacillales_A > Planococcaceae > Metasolibacillus > Metasolibacillus louembei. The sequence continues at coordinate 24,230 of NZ_JAMBIZ010000004.1, read as the reverse complement.
TAAAGGGATGACGCTAACGCAGTTTGCCAATTATTTAGTACAGCTAGGGGTGGACCGTGCCATTAATCTTGATGGTGGTGGTTCGACAGCGATGGGTATTCGTAAATATGGTAGCAACACAGTTGTATTAGCAAACGCTCCATCTGGCGGCTCACAGCGTCGCGTATCAGGCATTTTACAGGCAGTTAGCACTGGCACAACTGGTACTGCTGCAACGATGAAGGTAACACGTGACCAAGTAGGCTCTTTATTAGTAGGGGCAAGCGTTAAGCTAACACCTGAATATGTGTTAGATGAGCACTACAATCCACTACCAGTGAATGCAAGCAATTTTACGGTGACAGCACAAAATGGTCATGTTTCAGTAAATGGTCTTAGCTTTACAGGTGTGAGTGCAGGCAGTGAGCGTGTAACAGTAACAAATGGTGGCGCAACACAAACAATGACATTTAATGTTTTAGATGCACCAACAAGCTTAAAAATCTCTGCGCCTGCAACAACGATTGATCCTGGCGCATCCTTGCAATTAAAGGCGACAGCAACAGGACAAAACAATGAGAATTTAATTTATTCTCCATCGCAAATCGAGTGGTCTGTTGATAGTGCGTATGGTACAATTTCACCAACAGGCTTATTCCAATCGAATGGTAAGCTTGGCAAAGTAGCGATTAATGCGAAGCTTGGCACAAAAACAGTGACGCAAGAAATTGATGTAAAACAATCATTTAACCAACAAGTATTTGCGATTTCAAACTTTGAGAAGTCTGGTGAATGGCGTGTAGAAACAGCGTTAACAACAGCGAAGGCGACGTTAGAAAACGCAAAAACAATCGGTAAGCAAGGCAGCTATTCAATGAAATTAACGTACGATATGACTGGTAACCAAGAAGGAACAGCAGCAGCTTATTTACGTTTAAATTCATTAATTCAATTACCAGCAGAGCCAATTAAGCTTGGTGTCTGGGTATATGGTGATGGCAATGGCACATGGCTACGCGGTCAAATTCGTGACATCGCAGGCGGTAAGCATACAATTGACTTCACAGAGGAAAATGGCCAAACATGGACAGGCTGGAAATATGTTGAGGCAAGCATCCCGAAAGATGTACCGAAGCCAATTTCATTAGAATCGATTTATATTGCACAGCCAACTGTAGCGAAGCAAAAAGCAGGTACAATATACTTTGATAAGCTACAAGCGATTTATTCATCAAACTATGAAGAAGCACCGTTCACAGATATTAGTGTGAAGCATAACTATAAAAAAGAGATTCAATATTTAGTGGAAAACGGCTTAATTAACGGCTATGGTGATGGCTCATTTAAGCCAGAGCAAGCATTAACACGTGCACATGCTGCTGTGTTATTGACACGTGCATTAGGCTTAGATACGAAGTCGGTATCAAATCCCGGCTTTAAAGATGTAGCGACAAGCCACCCTTACTATAAGGAAATTGCAGCAATTGTCAATGCCGGTATAATGAATGGAACGGGTCAAACTACATTCGATCCAAATGCCAAGCTAACACGTGCGCAAATGGCTAAAATTTTAGTTGTTGCTTATAATTTAAAAGGGACAACGACAACAAAATTCAAAGATGTAAATCCGCAGCATTGGTCTTATGACTATGTGCATACATTGGCATCGAATAAGATTACAACAGGCTATGAGGATAATACATTTAAGCCAGGTGTGGAAGTGTCACGCGTTCATTTTAGCTTGTTCCTATATCGAACAATAACAAAATAAAAAATTGAAGGTTACTCGCAAAGTAGGCTATTGCTGCTTTGCGGGTAGCCTTTCTTGCTTAATTGAAACATGCAATATAAAAATAATTGATAGCCAATTGAAAAAGCCATTAATTTACCTTACTATGTTTAGTATAGTAGTAGTATATTTTAATTTGATTCAGAGGAAGTCCCTCACTTTGATAAGGTGGGCTGATAGGTGTTCAAAAGACTACTTTAATTAATAGGGAGGGCCAAACTTCCCGCTGATTCAAGTTAAGCTTCTGCGGGATATCTCACAGATTTTATAAACTGAAAGGAGCACATAGTCAAAGCAATATATATTTTTATAATGAATCTAGGGAGGGACATAATGAAAAGAAAGCAAAGTATTCCATTAAAGTTATCTTCTTTAATTATAGGTGTATTTATTTTATTGTTTATTACTTATTTATTAATCACAGGAATAATTATTAAAGGTCAAAATGCGAGCGATGCTGAAAATTTAACATTAATTACAGCAGAGCAAGCTACGTTAAAAATGGGTGAACGTTTTAAAAAGACCAATACAGTGTTAGCAACAACAAAGTCAATGATAGAAAACTTAAAAAATAATAATGACCTTTACACAGATGATGTGTTAGAGATGGTTACTTCTAATTTACAAAATAACGTGGATATTATAGGTGCTGGAGCTGTGCTGGAGCGTGGGGCGTTTGAAGTAGATTCATCGGTAGAGCAGCGCTATGTTGATTCACAAGGGCGCTTTATCCCGTATTTAGCAAACGAAGGTCAATCTATTACAACGACAATGCTAAACGATTTAGATGATAAAGTAGCCTCTGCATGGTATTGGATACCAAAAGAGCAAAAGCGCATGACATTAGTTGAGCCCTATCCATATGAGGTGAACGGGCAAACGATAGCTATGACAACGATTGCTGTACCTTTAATTGATGCAAGAGGCAATGTATTCGGCGCATTAACTGCTGATATTTCAATCGAATATTTAAATGAATTAATTGTAGCGGAGACGCCAAAAGGTGGCTATGCAGCAATTATTTCAGATGCTGGTGAGCTTGTGACAAATAGCTTTGGAGACAGTGGCGGCAATATCGAGGAGTATAGCAATGTCGTATGGGATACGATTAAGCAACAAATTGTAAATGGTGATACTGCGAGTCTATACACATACTCTGAATACTTTGAGGATGATGCTTATACAATTTATAAGCCGATGGTATTAGAAGGCATTGATGAAAAATGGGCTGTGCAATTAATATTGCCAGAGTCTGTAGTTTTAGAACAGTATAACCAAATATTAATGATAGCAATTATTTCTGCTATCGTGATTATTATGGTCATGGCACTAATTAGCATTTGGTATATTTATAAGCAGCTTCGTCCATTGAAGTATTTACGAGCATCTATTGAGGCGGCTGCATCTGGTGATTTAACACAAACAATCGATCCGAAATATATTAAATACGATGAAATTGGTACCGTGACGATGGCTTATAACAATATGATTGAGCAAACAAGTGGAATTATTCAAACGGTGCAAAATTCAACACAGACATTAAATAATGCAACTGAGCATGTGATGAATTCATTTAATGAAATTACTGCCTCTAGTGTTGAGGTAGCAACAGCAATTGATGAAATTGCTCAAGGGACATCGAAGCAATCCGAGGATACAGAAGAAACGAACTATCGTATGATGGATTTATCAGATGAAATTGATTCGCTATCAGGTATTTCTAATAATATGGACGAGCTGTCACAGCAAACGCAAGAGACTATTTCAAATGGTATGAATGAAGTAGTGAGCTTACGTGAGCATAATACAAAAACGAATGAAATGAACAAGCGTATTCAGCAGCAAATGCATGCTTTAGCAGCTGACATTTCAAATATTAATAATATTATCGCATCGATTCAAGGCATTACAGAGCAAACGAACTTACTTGCATTGAATGCCAGCATTGAGGCTGCACGGGCAGGGGAGCACGGCAAAGGCTTTGCTGTCGTAGCTGAGGAAGTACGCAATCTAGCAGAGCAATCAAAGAAGGAAACGGAAATTATTCGTCAAACAGTTGCAGGCATTCTAGAAAACTCAAGACAAACTGTTGAAGTGATTGATTCCAATGCACAATTGTTAGAAATGCAAAATGAATCTGTTCAAAGCACAGAGCAAGCATTTAAAAATAATAGCGAGCTCACACTAGCAATTACGACTGCTATCGCTAAATTAAAGGAGCAGCTTGAAAATATGCTAGAGCATAAAAACCAAGCAACAATGGCGATTCAAAGCATTTCAGCTATTTCTGAGCAAACAGCAGCATCTGCTGAAGAGGTAAGTGCAACCGCACAATCACAGCAAAATGAGCTATTTAATGTTTCTCAAGTAGTTATGGATGTAGAAAGAACAACGAAGGAACTGCGCGAGGCGATTCAACGATTTACATTGAACAAATAAAAAAGTGTTGGGAAAATGAAAGTTTTCCCAACACTTTTTTAGGTGCCAGGCACACACACAATTTCCACACAATTCAAAACGACATTTATGCTATACTAAACGATAGAACAAATTGAAGAAAAAAGCGTCATGATATGTAGATAGATTGAAATAAAAAGGATGAATGTACACGTGAAAATAGGAATTGTCGGTAACTACGGAAATGATAATAATGGGGATGAGGCGATTTTATTAAGCATTATTCGCCAGCTTGAAAAAGCCTTTCAAATAGCCACTGAAAATATTGTTGTATTTAGTAATAATCCAAAGCAAACAGCACAACGCTACAATGTGCAAAGCTATCCGCTTTATCATAAAAATGGTAACGCACCAAAAACGTTTTTTAAAACATATCGCGAAAACTCGAAAATCGTCAAAACATTGGATTTTGTTGTCATTGGTGGTGGCGGTATTTTAATGGATTTATATAAACGTGAGGCACCTCTTTATGGCTCTTATGCGATGATGGCTAAAAATGCAGGCGTGCCATATGTTGTTTATGGCTGTGGTGCAGGACCGTTGAATACAGGGCTTGGTAAATGGTTTATTCGTTATATGGCAAAGCATGCACAAAATATTTCAGTGCGTGACCCACAGTCAAAATCATTGCTGGCATCTATCGGTGTAAAGAGCGATGTTCATATTATTGGAGACCCTGCTTTTAGCCTAGAGGTAGAGCGTGAACATTATAGTGAGGCGCCTAAAAAAATTGGTGTGACAGCTGTTCCATATTATAATGCATCATACTGGCCAACAGGGGATGAGGAAAAATACCATCATTACATTGCAGGTATGGCAAAAAACTTAGACCGTGTCATTAAAGAGCAGAATGCTGAAATTACATTTTTCGCAACGAAATATCCACAGGATGCCGATGTAACGAAGGATATTCAAAAGCTAATGAAGCATGGTGAGCGTACTGTAATCATTGACGAAAACTGTCCGCCGCAGCGTATTTTAGAGCTAACAGCTTCATTTGATGTGTTAATTGGGACACGCCTTCACTCACTTATTTTAGCAACGGATACGAAAACACCGATTATTGGCGTATCATACCATGTCAAGGTCAATGACTTTTTACAAATGGCAGGGCTGGGCGATTATTCATTAGCAATTGATACATTGCATGAGCGCGATGATTATTTCAGCACATTATTCAATCAATTGCAGGAAGATTGGTCAGGCGCACAGGCGCTAGCAAAGGCAACAAATGATGCCTTCAAGGAAAAATCTGCTCTTGGTCTGAAGCTTTTACAGGCAGGTGCAAAGCGATGAAAAAAGCGTTAATCATTAGCAATATGTACCCAACAAAGGAGCATTTAGCTTATGGTGTTTTCGTCAAAAATCAAGTGCAGCAATTAAATGAGGCTGGCATTGAAACATTGCTTGCAGTAAATGACAACCCTGCAACAGGTAAAAAAAATGTGCTGAAAAAATATGCGAAATGGGCGTTGAATGTGCTAGCTACATTTCGTAAAAATAAACGTGATATTAGCCTAACGCATGCACATTACGTTTTTCCAAGCGGCATGTTTAGCTATTATTTAAAAAAACGCTATAATGTGCCCTATGTTGTGACAGCACACGGTGGCGATATTAATAAAATGGCGAAGAAAAGCGCCCGCATTCAAGGCTATACGACAAAAATATTGCAGCATGCAGACCATGTTATTGCAGTAGGTGAGGAGCTAGCACAAACAATACAGCAAGATTATGGCATTGAGCCTACACGCCTTTCTGTTATGAGCATGGGCATTGACCGCAATATATTTAAGCTTGGGGACAAGCAGCAAATGCAACAAGAGCTTGGTATGGATTGTGAGCGTACAAACTTCTTATTTGTTGGCAATATTATTGAAGAAAAAGGAGTGTCAGAGCTGATTACAGCGTTTCAGCAGTTGGAAGAGGGCACAGCTACGCTTTATTGCATTGGCTCGACAAAGGATGCAAGCTTTACGGCAAAGATGAAAGCCTTAGTAAAGAGCGAGCATATTCATTTTATGGAGCCGATGCCACAAGCGGAGCTAGCACGTTATTTCCAAGCTGCAGATGTATTTGTGCTGCCATCCTATATTGAAGGGCTGGGACTAGTTGCATTGGAGGCGATGAGCTGTGGCACACCTGTCATTGCATCAAGCGTCGGTGGCTTGAAGTATATGCTAGCAGATGGTGCGGGTGTGCTTGTGCCACCGAAAGATGCTGCTGCATTACAGCAGGCGATGGAGCAAGCGTTAAATGGCTTAGATATTAACGAGCAAAAAGTGCGGGAACTACTAATAACGCATGATGCACAAAATATTGTGAAGCGATTAAAGGAAATTTACGCGAACGTGGAATAAACTTCGAAAAACGTGGAATAAAATCCTGAAAACGTGGAATAAATCATAAAAAACGTGGAATAAACCCACAAAAACGTGGAATAAATTTAAAAAACATGCCAAAGATAAGGATTGATGAAGGGTGAACCGCATTTTAAAAATTGTCGGAGCAGTAGCGGTTGTTAATATACTTGCTCGGCTGTTTGGTTTTTTGCGTGAGGTCATTATCGGTACGCAGTATGGAACGACAGAGCTTGCTGCAAGCATTATTAATGCCTACACAATCCCAAACTTTTTATATTTAGTTATTGGTGGAGCGTTTACGACCGCCTTTATTTCGATTTATCATAAAACAACAGCAGCGCGGACGGAATATATTAGACGAACATTTACAACCATTTTCGTGTCGATTGCGATTATTTCATTATTATTTATCGTCTTTACGGAACCAATTTTACAACGGTATTTCCAAGTGTCAGCAGGTGAGGAATATGAGCGCTTGAAGTCGCTTTATTATTGGATGATGCCATCAACAATTATGCTTGTATTGTCGACATGGCTAAGTGGTGTTTTAAATGTGCAAGGCAAGTTCCATTTGTCGAGCTTTTCTGTGCTCATTTACAATTTATCCTTTTTAATTATTTCAGTTGGGCTATCATTTATTATCGGACCAATTGGGTATGGTGTGGGGGCATTGCTTGGAGCTGCCTGTATGTTCTTTTTCCTCGTGTTTGGTGTACGTAAAGCGGAGCATATGTCATTCAGACCAATGCTGCCTAATACAGAAGACCAGAAGGAGCTTTGGAAGGTTGCCTTACCGATTATGCTTGGTGGCGCAACGGCACAAATGTATATTTTAATTCAGCGCTTCTTTACGAATATGTTAGATGTAAGTGCAGTATCTGCGGTGAACTATGCGACAAAAATGTCACAGTTTCCACAGGCAATTTTAATGACAGCTGTAACGACGGTTATTTTCCCATTGCTTAGTAAAAAAGAGGGCGAGGGAGATATGGCGGCTGTTAAAGGACTATATTTACGTGGATTGCGCCTGCTTTACATATTAGTCATGCCGATTTCCGTTTATTTTTATTTCCAAGCGGAGCCGATTGTGCGTATTGTCTTTGAGCGTGGTGACAAATGGGATGCGGCATCGACAGCAATTACATCACAGCTGCTTGTAATTTTTAGTATAACAATGTTTTTCCTTGCAGCGAATATGTATGTGACACGCTTCTACTATGCTAAAGGCAATTCCATGACACCTGTTATTTTTAGCTTTATTACCGTGTTTGGTGTAAATATTGCAGTGATTCAGCTAATGATTGGGGAATATGGGGCAGATGCAATTGCATGGGGAACAGTTGTTAGTGCGGCAGTAAACTTCATATTGCTTGTTGCATGGCTACAGTGGAAATATAAGCTGAAGCTTGTGGACGGCAATCTACTACAATTTATGAAAATGGTTTGCTTAACAGTTGGCTATATTGCGATTACATGGCTTGTGACAGCATATATCCAAATTGATTTTATTTGGGCACATGCGATTGTGACATTTATTGTCACAATGTTAGGTTATGCGTTATTATTAATAGCCTTGCGTTTCTCAGAGCTACAACAAATGATTGTTAAAGTGAAAAAGAAAGTATTAAAAAAGTAAAAAAATAGCTGAAGAAAGTATCTCATAGCTATCAAATTTAACTGATTGTCTTATTTATGTGACAATCAGTATTTTTTAAACAGATTTATGAATAAAATGGAAAAAACACAAATATATCAGAGAACTCGCAAATAAATCCGAAAGGCAGTAGAGAAAACACCGATTTTCTCTACTGCCCTCTTTAATTGACTGTAATATGCATATACTGCCCTTTTGCCTTAGCTGTTGGCGGGATAAGGAGCATATATTGCGTATTTTTAACAAGTGGCTTTGTAGGTGTGATAATGAGCTGCTTGTTTTTTTGTGTTACTTTAATTGGCACAGTGTTGTCGCCAAGCGCAATAAGCTCCACTTTGTTTGTTGTCACAGCCTTGCTGTAAGTTAAAGTGAAGGAGTTGCCTTCCTTTACTTTTGTAGCCTTTAAAGCCTCATAGTTTTTGAATTTGTTATTAACAAGTGCGTCGAAATGTGCTGTCATAATGGGTGTAGTCGTTGCAATATGTGGACTTACACCTACTTCATTAATTTTACTGCCAGTTGGACCAGAAAACTTCCCAATTGTTAGCTTTAAGTAGCTGCCATCGGAAAGCTCGAAAAATCCTTGCATTGTGCCTTTACCATATGTTTTTTCACCATAGACAACAGCGGACTTTTGATCCACTAATGCTGCAGCGAGCATTTCAGAGGCACTTGCGCTAAAGCGATTGACAAGTACACGCGTATCCTTTGGAAATTTGATTGGCTGATAAATGGAATTATACGTCATTGTGCCAGCTGTCGTTTGGAGCTTATAAGCATAGGGCGACTTTGGGAACATGCCGATTAATTCCTCGGCAGCTGTTACGTAGCCACCGCCATTATCTTGGACATCTATAATAAATGTCGTTGCGCCCTGTGATTTTAGCTCATTAAATGCTTTTTTGACAAGCTGTGCTGCATCCTCTGAAAAAGAGCTTAAATGAATAAAGCCTACATTTCCATAAAGCAGCTTTGTTGTTATATTCGGTATACTAAATGGCTGACGCACAAGCGTTATATTTTTTGTTTGCCCATTACTCAGTATACCAAGGCGTACGGATGTATTTTGTTCACCCATAATCAGAGATGTCGCTTCTTGAACCGACATGGAAACAGTAGACTGCCCATTGATGCTTACGATAATTTGCCCACTTTTCACACCAGCTTTATATGCGCTACCTCCCTTGATCACTTCTTGAATTAAAATACCTTTATCATGCTTTTCCACAACAACACCGATACCAACAGAAGTCATTTCAATGGAATTAATATATTGTTCGAATTCTTTTGCAGTGAAGAAAGTTGAATATGCATCAAGCATATCCATTACTTCTTCAATTGATGTCGCTTTGTTTAAATTTCCATTGATATTGCCAACATATTCTTTGTTAATAATGTGCTTCACTTCATCTAACGTATTTGCATTTGCTGTGATTGGTAGTAATAAAAAGAAGCTAAAAAGCATTGCCTTTAATAAATTTTTCATGTGCTTCACACCCTTATAAGTAGATTAAGCATTGCGATATTTCTTTTGAACACTGTAAATCATTAAGCCAAGCAATGTTGCGATGCAGGCGGGAATAATCCAACCGATGCTTTGCTCATACAATGGAAGCTTACTTATTATACTCTCATACATATTTATTTGAATGCCCATCGTCTTTAAACCATCATAAATACTAATGGCAGCTGTTACAACTAAAGGCAATCCGTAAACGAGTGAGCTATGCTCAAAGCGATTTGCGAATAACGCTAATAGCATCAGCACGATGGCAATTGGATAAATAGCAAGTAAAACTGGTAATGAGTATGAAATAATTGATTCTAAGCCAAAATTAGCAATTCCTAAGCCAAGTAATGTAAATACAATTAAAAAAACTTGATAGGAAACACGTGGGAATAGCTTGTTGAAAAATGACGCGTTCGCTGATAGCAGCCCGACAGCTGTTGTTAAGCAAGCTAAAATGATTGTTGCAGCTAAAATGACACTACCTGCCTTGCCAAAAAGGGCCTTCGTTGCTTCAGCAATGATGACACCACCATCTTTGTGGAAGCCGATGACACTTGTACTTGTCACACCAATATAAGCAAGTGAGATGTAAACAAATGCTAAGCCAAGCGCTGCGACGATGCCAGAGAATATAACGATTTTAATTTGTGCCGCTCTATCCGTTAAACCGCGACCATTTAATGCTTGGACAATAACGATGCCGAATACAAGAGCAGCAAGGACATCCATTGTTAAGTAGCCTTGGATAAAGCTTTCAAAAAACGGTGAAGTTTGATAGTGTCCTTGTGCTTCCCCAATCGGGCCAAGCGGCGTAATCACACTTTTTAAAGCAAGTGCTAAAATAATCAAAAGTAGAGCGGGTGTTAAAATTTTCCCGATACGATCTACTATTTTTGTTGGATTGAATGCTAAATATAACGTGATTGCGAAAAATATTAATGTTGTGATGAATAGAGCAAGTGGGTTTCCTGCCATTTGCTGTGATAGAAACGGTGCTTTAATGCCGATTTCATAGGAGACAGCTGCTGTTCGAGGAATCGCAAAAAATGGCCCAATTGATAAATAAATAATGGATGTGAAAATAAGCCCGAAAAGCGGGTTTACTTTACTCGATAGCTCATACAAATCTCCTCCGCTTTTTGCCACGGTGATAACACCGATAAGTGGCAATCCAACGCCTGTTATTAAGAAGCCAATCATGGCGATGATAATGTGCTCTCCAGCTTGCTGTCCTAATAATGGAGGGAAAATAATATTTCCTGCCCCTAAAAATAATGCGAATAGCATGAAACCTACAACGAGGTTTTCACGAAAAAACTTCATGGTAATTCTCTCCTTAAACTAGTGCTTAACGTATATTACTCTTAGCATACACTTTTTTTTAAGGATTGGAAATGTTATTACAGTACTTTCATAATTAGCATGTCTTTTGACGGAGAAAAATTCATCACAATATGATAAAAGTTTATCGATAGAGGAAAATAGGCTATTGTGAATTACTTCATAGATTCGTTACAATAAAAATAACTAGAGTAATAGAGAAGGGACGGGGTTTTGATAATGGCAAGTAAATGGCAGGCTGCGGTGGCAAGTGCACTCATATTGTCAGCACTTGTAGTGCCAGCAGCAGAGGCAGCATCTTATACCGTACAAAAGGGCGATACATTGACAAAAATTGCAAAGGAACATGAAGTAACAGTGGAGCAATTAAAGCAATGGAACAATTTAAAGGCAGATGCTATCTTTATCAATCAAAAGCTAGTTGTCACAGACGGAGCAGTGAAAGCAAATAAAGTAGCTGTCGTCGAAAAAATGGCAACGCATACAGTGAAAAAGGGCGATACATTGGCATCAATCGCACAAAAAAATAATATGACAGTAGCGCAGCTAAAAGAATTAAATAAGCTACAATCAGATGTCATTTATATTAATCAGAAGCTACAAATAAATAAAGTTTCTCCATCGAAGCCACAGGAAGTAACTGTGGAAGCGCCAGTAATTACTACTTCGCCAAAAGCAGATGGACAAGCTGTTTATAATCAAGTAATAGCGCTTGCACATGAATTAATTGGCACACCTTATGTATTTGCGGGTAATACGATAGAAGGCTTTGATTGCAGTGGCTTTGTGAAATATGTTTACAGCAATGCAGGCTTAAATATTTCACGTAAGAGTAGCCTTGATTACTACTTGCAAGATACGACAGCTGTAGAGCAGCCGATGCCAGGAGATGTGGTATTTTTCAAAAATACGTACATACCTAATATTTCGCATATGGGTATTTATATAGGAGAGGATCAATTTATTCACGCTGGTACAACAGGTGTGGAAATATCGAAAGTAACACATAGCTATTGGGCGGAACGCCTCGTTGGGTATAAGCGTTTTAATGGAATTGAATAGTAAGGTGATAGCTGTTCGAAAAGCCAAAATTTCGAACAGTTATTTTTATATAGACATAGATGAAAAGACTCATTACCCTAAAAATACCATTTAAATAACATGGCAAATGAGTTCATTTTGACTAGTTTATATTACAAATGTTACAAAAGTGTAAGAGTAATAGAGTGAAATGTCTCGAACGTGATACATTAAAATGCGAAATGCTGATGAAAAAGATGTTTAAACGTTGATATAATAGGGTATAAGTGAAAGTCGTTATTTAATACAGTGTTTTGTAAGTGTAACTGTATTGTTACAGAACTGTAATGTTACAGCGTGGTAACTCATGATACTCTAATAACAGTTAAATTAACAGAAAATTATTGCCTGTGTGGAGGATTATCATTAATGAGTTATAACAAAATTTTACGTAATACATTATTAACATTTTTAGCGGCATTAGCTATTTTCTTATCACCAATCGGAGAAGAGAAAGCAGCGGCTGCAGACTTTACTTCAAGTAATTTTAAATCAACAGCTCAAAAATATTTAGGTGTACCTTATTCATACGGTGGTACTTCAACAAGAGGATTTGACTGCTCTGGTTATGTTCGTACTGTATTTAGCGATCTTGGTGTATCATTACCTCGCACTTCATCATCTATGTATGGTGTAGGGACAGCAGTTAGCCAAAATGACTTAATCCCAGGTGATTTAGTATTCTTTAATACTTCAGGAAGCGGTATTTCTCACGTAGGTATCTACTTAGGTGGCGGCAAGTTCATCCACTCTCAAACAAATATCGGTGTAAGTGTTACAGATATTAACGATAAATGGTATTGGGGAAGCCGTTATGTAGGTGCTAAACGTGTTGCAAATGTTTCATTTGAATAATACGTACTCTATACATACTAAAATACACAGTTAACAAAGATTGATACGTGAGAAATGTCTCACGTATCAATCTTTTTTTAATTTTCTTTACTGAACAACACATTATCCAATGTATGTGGCGTATGCTAAAAATATACAATGCTATTTTGTTTGAATATTATGGCCCTTATTTATTAGACGATTTGTATTATTCATTGTAGCGCCTGTAACATCAAATAAAAGAAGCGGATAAAGGATTTTTATGAAATTTTAGTTACTAAACAAACATAAAAAATATATAGTAATATGAAAACTTATTTATTATACTAAATTATAGGTAATTCACGGTAATCAGTACATGATAGGCTCATTTCACTCCATGCGGATGGGTTCCTATGATGACTTTTTGCTTTAGTTCATCCCGTTGGTTGTGTTGGGTGGGCTAGTTTTACAATCAAGTTTTTATTTTTGTTTAGAACCAGCTCATTAAAGAGTAAATATTATGGAGGACTCTATATGATAAATATGAAAAGTGAATTAGTAACAGACAAACATGTTGTCAAGTCATTAGAAAAAAATCTACCTATTATTCGTTTTAACTTACAACGTGATATCGAATATGTCAATGAGCAATTTGCTAATACGCTAGGCTACAAAGCTGAAGAATTAATTGGTGTTAATCATAGCAAACTTTGTTTTCCTGAATTTGCACAAAGCATTGCATATAAAGAATTTTGGCATAAACTTGAGCAAGGTAACTCTTATAAAGATAAAATTGTAAGACGCCATGCTTCTGGAGACGAAGTATGGCTAGAAGCGATTTATATGCCGATTTTCTCTGAACACACACGAGAGGTGATAGGTATTAGTAAAATTGCTTTAAATATTACTGAAAGAGTGGCGACTATTAATGCGCTAGCATACCAATTAAAAGAAATGTCTGAGGCGTTAAACGACAAATCTAAAGTCGGTCTTAATGATAGTGTTATATTGCTACATAATATTGAGCGCATTGTAGAGGAATCAGCATTGAATCAACAAAGTTTGCAAGCATTGCAGCGAGAAACAGAATTAATTACGAATGTTGTCAAAACAATTCGAGATATTGCTGCACAAACAAATTTATTAGCGTTAAACGCCGCAATTGAAGCCGCACGCGCTGGTGAACATGGCAAGGGCTTTAATGTGGTTGCGCAGGAAGTACGCAATTTATCAACAAAGGTTTCGCAATCCATTGGTGAAGTAAAGGAGAATGTTGACCGCATTATTGATAAAATCAATTCCGTCTCAGCTAACATTGATACAATCTCTGAAAGAGTAAAAGACAGTACAAAGCAAATTGAGAAAAATGTTTGTGATTTTCAATTTATTTCACAAGCGGCTGAATTACTAGAGAAAAACACGCATGAATTTACTGAAAAAATTTAAGAAAGCCCCACCTGCTAAATATGGATAGTAACTTTAACAAGTTGCAAAGGCTTTTCAATATATCCGTCATAAAAGGTACTAAAAAACTTCTACATTTACAAAAAGTCGGTTCTTCACCATTACTCGTAGTTGACTTTCTATTTATTTAATAATTTTATATTTCACTATAGAAGAAAAGCGGAAACTCATGTATCTTAATTATCGTCGATACAAACCACGAGAAACGTTTTCGCTTTGTACTCTAAGTTTATCAAAATGCGATTACTGTTATTATTTTTTCTAAGTTTCTTTACCACCTGATGAAGAACCAAATGTATTTCCTACTACAGTAGGTGCTTATTCAGTACCAGTTCTTAAATGTTTCAATAGCCTTTTTACATGTAATTAAACTAGACTCTTCTAATCCTTCTTTTTATTTTCGTCATATCCATTTTTTCTTAAATCATCCACCATATGAATTTTTCAGTTCATATGCCTTTTTTAAAAGAGGTGATATTTCCAAAGATGTATTGCAATCAAACTTGGTGTTGTGACTTTACATAGAGTAGTAGGTACGCTAGGCTTACGTGGCAGAGCCAGCACTTGATGTAACTTACAGCAAGGAAATTATCACAAACTAATTAAGCGGCTTAAGCTATAATAATGCTCAAGTCGCTTAATTAGTTTTATTATTTACAATGTCTACTTGACAGGGGGCAATTCATTTTACAATTACTCCTGTGGTACACGCGCTGTCCAGCGAGAGAGGTCGATGCCTTTAACATCTACTAGCTGGGCAGGGAAAATGAATGTCCATGGCTTTGTTGTATTAGGTTGTACTGTTAATACAGGCTCTAGCTTGAATGATCCCTTCGCTACTTGCTTGCCACGTGCATCAATAATTTCAAGTGGTAGTTGTTCTAAATTAATCGCTTTGTCGTTTCCGTTACGAATAAAGATAGATACATGTAAGCTTTTATCATTTTGTAGCTTCGCCTGTAAGCCTGTGAAGTTGACTTCTGTTTTGCCAAGCTTCGGTAAGTCTTTCACAATTTTTTCTAAAGCCTCTTGCTGATCCTGAGGCAATTGCTGCTTCCACGTTTCATCTAAATCAAGCTGATGACCACGTAAAGAAATTAAATTGAAGGCGATTTTCCAGCCATCCTCTTTTGGTACTTCTTCAACGCCAGCTTCAATTGACGATTTATCAAATTCAAATACCCATGGGCGAGCACTCTCAGCTGGTATCACACCTAAGTCTTGGAAATGGAATGTTTGAGACGCAAGACGCTTGTCATCTTTATCTAAAATAAGCAATTCGATTTCACCAAGCTCTATTGGCTCTGGTAATGAAGAACGGAAAAATACTTTGACATTCCATGCACCATTGCGTGGATTTTCTTCAATGTTGATCGCTGATAGTGATAATTGATTTGGCTTTAATGGCTGCAATTCATTTGCTAAGAAATTAAAAATATATTGTTGCTCTAACGGTACATTCCATTGTGGATGAAATGATAATTTTGTCACAACATCTCGGTCCTCGCCAGTTTGCTTCGTATCTGTTAACAATTCTTTTGAATCAACAGCGCTGTCTGCGCCTACTTTATCGCCTTTTTTAAAAAAATCGAATAAGCCCATTTTATAGTTCCTCCTGCTCTTCAATTGCTGAAATGTTTTTCATAAATGCTACAAGCTCTTCTACAATACTGCGACGCAATTCTTGATAATTTTTACCGAATAGCTCTAAGCCTTCACGTTGATAAATACGCATCGGGTCTTCCTGTTGATAGTGACGTAAGCCAATACCTTCTTTTAAATGTGTCATTTGCTCTAAATGTTTTACCCATGTTGCATCAATATAGCTTAAAACGACTTGTGGTATAACGTTCATCACTTGCTCATTGCTTTGGAAGCTTTCAATAAAGTCACGTAATTCAAATACATTTGTATTTAATGAATCTAAAATTTTTGTTACTTTTGTTTCTGTACGGTCAAGTGTAGCAGGTGTTAATAATAGAGAATTGACTGTTTGCTCCATTTTATCGAAGTCCCATTCGATTGGATCAACTTCCTCTGGCGCATTATCACGAACGGCAAAGTCGACTGTTTCATACATCATACGTGTAATCATCGACAGTAAATCCTCACCAGCTAACACACGATTGCGTAAATCATAAATAATTTTACGCTGGTCGTTGATGACATCATCCAGCTTTAAGTTATATTCACGCATGGAGAAATGAGCACCTTCTACGATGCGCTGTGTACGATTGATTAACTCAATTATGTCTTTATTTTCGATACGTTGAATTTCGTTTGTTACCATTTTTTTGCGGAATTTTTCCACGTCTTCTTTAGCGAAACGTTTAAACATATCATCTTCAATAGATAAAATAAATTGGCTCTCACCTGGGTCACCTTGACGACCAGAGCGTCCGCGCAATTGATTATCGACACGGCGGCTTTCATGCTTTTCTGTACCAATCACACAGAGTCCGCCAAGCTCCTCGACACCTTCACCTAAAACGATGTCAGTTCCGCGCCCCGCCATATTTGTTGCAACGGTAATGCGTCCTTTTTGACCAGCCTGTGAAATAAGCTCTACCTCTTGTTCCACTGTTTTGGCATTTAACACTTGATGTGGTAGGCTATATTTCTTTAAGTACTGAGATACTTTTTCAGATTGTAAAATAGAAGTTGTACCGATTAAAACAGGCTGTCCTTTTTCATGACGGCGCAGCGTTTCCTGTGCAACGTATTCATATTTTGCATCAGCTGTTTCAAAGACAATATCCGTTTGGTCAACTCGTTTACGTGGTCGATTTGTCGGAATTTGAATGACACGCATATCATATACTTCTAAAATTTCTTTTTCCTGTGTTTTTGCTGTACCCGTCATTCCTGACAACTTCGGATACATACGGAAATAGTTTTGAATGGTAATTTGTGCCTGCGCTTTATTTTCTTCTGTGACTTCTACGCCTTCTTTTGCCTCAATTGCTTGATGCAAACCATCAGATAATGTGCGACCTTCCATAATGCGGCCAGTAAACATGTCAACAAGCTCAATTTTGTTGTCGCGTACGATGTAATCAACATCGCGCTCAAACATCACATGTGCACGCACTGCTTGAATCACATAGTGGTAAAGTGTTTGATGCTCTAAATCATAAAGGTTGTCGATAGCGAATGCTGCCTCGACCTTTTCGATTCCTTGCTCTGTTAAAGATGTCGCCTTTGTCTCATCATCGAAATCATAGTCCTCATCTTTCACAAAGCGTTTTGCTAGCATCGCAGCGATACGGTGCAATTCTTCGTTTGCAGACATTTTACCCGCAATAATTAAAGGTGTTTTTGCCTCATCAATTAATACGGAGTCCACTTCATCGATAATTGCGAAATGATATGGACGTTGCACTTTAGCGGCAATCGAATGTGCCATATTATCACGTAAATAGTCGAAGCCAAACTCTGTACCAACACCGTATGTGATATCAGCATTGTAGGCATCCTGCTTTGCACCTTGCTCCATCATCGGTACATTTAAGCCAACTGTTAGACCAAGGAAGCGGTGAATTTGTCCGATTAATTCAAAGTCGCGCTTTGCTAAATAATCGTTGACTGTAATAACATGCACACCTTTTCCTTCTAGTGCCCTTACATAAGAAGGAAGAGAGGCAACTAACGTTTTCCCTTCACCTGTAGGCATTTCTGCGATATTACCTTCAGTTAATACTAAGCCACCGATTAATTGCACATCGAAGTGGCGCATATTTAAAATACGTTTAGACGCTTCACGAACAACAGCAAATGCGTCAGGGATAATTGCTGTAATTTCTTCGCCATTTTCTAAGCGTTCTTTAAATTTGAAAGTCATACTTTGTAGTTCTTCATTTGACATTGCAGCATATGTTGCTTCAAGTGCATTAATTTGATCTACAATTTTATAGTATCTTTTTAATTCGCGAGCACTTGTTTGCTCTTTCGTTCGTTTAAAAATTGAGAACATTTTATTACGCTCCTTTAAAGTTGTCTCCTTAAAATAGCTAGTAGACACTAGACTATTCTATCAGAAATTCAGCTATTTTACTACTTATGGCTGTATGAACAATCACTACGAAGCGAAGGAAAAGGTATAGTTTTCACCAAATTGCAGATAATATACAGTAATTTGAGAGAGAAAAGCTATATTTTGTCTGTTAAACGTGTTATAATTATCGTGGTTTATCGTGTTTCAGTTAAAATTAACTGAGCAATTGAACAAATGATGACGATTAAATTTAAGGAGGAGAGACATGATTTACGTGTCTTTAATTGTCGCATTTATTGCGGCTATTGTACTAACTCCACTTGTGAAGCGTTTAGCCTTTCGAATTGGTGCTGTCGATGCACCAAACTACCGTAAAGTGCATGCGAAAATTATGCCACGATTAGGTGGACTAGCCATTTTTGGTGCTTTTTTAATCGGCGTAGCTGTGCTGAGACCAGAAAGTGAGTATACGCTAGCGATCATTTTAGGGGCAGTTATTATTGTTGCAACAGGTGTTGTAGACGATATGTATCAAATCTCTGCCAAAGCTAAAATGCTTGGGCAAATTGCAGCAGCAGCAGTTATCGTATTTGTTGGCGGTATTGATATTGATTTCATCAATTTACCATTCGGTGGTATTTTAGATTTTGGCTTTTTAAGTATTCCTCTTACAATTATTTGGATTGTGGGTATTACGAATGCCATTAACTTAATTGATGGACTTGATGGCTTAGCGGCAGGTGTTTCAACAATTGCGTTAATTACGCTTGCAGGAATGGCCTTCAATATGGGAAATATGTTTGTACTTGTGATGGCAGCTATTTTAGCAGCAAGCACAATTGGTTTTTTATTTTACAATTTCCACCCAGCGAAAATTTTTATGGGTGACACAGGCGCATTATTTTTAGGCTTTATGATTGCTGTTTTCTCACTATTAGGGTTTAAAAACGTAACAGTAATTTCATTTATTATTCCTGTTATTATGTTAGGTGTACCGATTTCTGATACATTTTTCGCCATCGTACGTCGCGCGCGTATGAAGAAAAAATGGTCTGATCCAGACAAATCACATTTACACCATCGCTTAATCGATATGGGCTTCTCGCATCGCCAAACAGTATTAATTATTTACGGTATTGCAAGCATGTTCGGCTTAGCAGCAGTTATTTTCTCAATGTCCACAGTATGGGGAGCTATTTTATTAGTAACCGTTATTTTAGTGGCAATTGAGCTGTTTGTCGAAATTATCGGATTAGCAGGGAAGAACTACAAACCATTGTTGAATTTAGTACGTATTTTTAATAAATAATTTAAAAAGGTGTCCGAAAAGCGGTGTATTAAACCGCTTTTTGGACACCTTTTATATTTTGCTGAAATGTTAGCCGATTTATAGTAACTCTTTTTGTATCAAAAACTCTCGCCTTCCTAGATGAAGATATTCAGCCAATCTTCTGGACAGAGGCATAAAAAAGGCTGTAAGGCACGTTAATGTGCTTTACAGCCTTGTGTTTTATTGTTGACCTGACGTTGTTGTCGTTTCTGAGTGCGTTTGCTCTGAGCCGCTACCAGCTAATGATGAGCCATTTGAAGCATTAATTCCTGCTTCAGTTAAACCAAGATGGCTTTTTAAAATCTCTTGTGTTTCGCTTAAAGATTGTTCATCTAATTGATAGTAATAAATACCTGTCGACATATCATCATAGCCTTCTACAGTGATTGAGTCGATGCGAGGGACACCTTGTGTTAAGTAGCTAAAGAAGCCCTTCATTTCTTTAAATGTCATATTTGTTTTCATGTTTGCGCCAACAGCATCAATCAGCTCATCATATTTTGTAATTGAGGATACAGAAGCAGCTTGCTGTGCAATTGCCTTTAAAATTTCTTGCTGGCGTTTGCCTCGTTCCATATCGCTATCAAGCTTACGTGTACGAGCTAAAGCTAAAGCTTCGCGCCCATTTAAATGCTGTAAACCAGGCTGTAAATTAACTGTATTGCGATCAAATTCATCTTTTTCAAGCATTGCGTATGGGACCTCTGCCTCGATACCACCAAGTGCATCCACAACATCGATAAATGCGTTAAAGTTCATGCGAACATAATAATCAACAGGGATATCAAATAATTCTTCTACTGTTTCAATTGTTGCAAGTGTGCCACCAAATGCATGCGCATGTGTAATTTTATCTTTATAGCCAACATGAGGGATATAAACATAAGAATCACGAGGGATGCTTAAAAGCTTTACTGTTTTTGTCGTTCTATTTAATGTAGCGAGTAATAGCGCATCTGAACGCGAGCCTTCTGCACCTTGTCCACGCTTGTCGCTATCGTCAATTCCGATAAATAAGACGGATACATTATCTTGTATCGGCTCAACCTTCACTTCTGTAGGTCGCTTTGTCGAAGTTTCGCCACGTTTTTCAATTGGCTCATATGCTTGGTCAGCAGCATGCTCTACTTTTTTTGTTAAGTACATACCATATGTTGTTACACAGATTAAGAGAGAGGCGGCTAAAATTAAAGTTATTTTAAGTGCGAGAGAAAGCTTGGAAGACTTTTTCTCTTTTTTATTTGAGCGTTTCATCATCATTCTCCTCTAATTAGGAATATATCATTTGCCTATTTTGATACAGTAGAAAATGCTTATCTTTTAGTAGATAAATACTTCGTTCGACGAGTATCAGTGAAGCGAAATCTAGATACAATTACAGTAAAGCGTAATTGATATGTGAATTTACAATACTATTAATTATACTATGTTACGAGATAACAGTAAACGGAAAAGTTTAAGCCTGGATAAATTCGATAAATCCCTTATCAATACAATCGATCGTTGCTTGCCCATTTGTTAATTCAGTTATCCACTCGATAAACGTAGCTTCCTCATCCTTTAAAACATGGACAAATACTTCAACGGCATCTGCATATTGGATTTCCTGTAACGTATAATGTGAGTTGCGTACTTCATTCTCTACTTTACCTAGCCATGTATAGTCAATTGACACTCGCATTAAATGGTGTAATTTGCGTTCTACAACTTGTGCAGCATCAATGCCTTCTGTTGTAGCTTTTCCGTAGGCGCGAATTAATCCGCCACCGCCAAGCTTAATTCCACCGAAATAACGTGTGACAACAACAACCGTATCTTTTAAGCCTTGTTTTTTTAATACTTCTAACATAGGAACGCCTGCTGTACCACTTGGTTCCCCATCATCATTCGCTTTTTGAATATTATCGTGCTCCCCGATTAAATAACAAGAGCAATTATGCGTAGCAGAAGGGTGCATTTTTTTTATTTTATCAATAAAATCGATTGCCTCTTGCTCAGTTTCAGCGCGCTCAACATAAGCGATAAAGCGCGACTTTGAAATGACGATTTCTCTTTCTCCATAGCCTTTTACAGTTGTATAATCTTTGCGCATTCCTTTTCCTCCTTGTAGTGCTAGAAAATAATAAATTTTTGAGTAAGCATTTAAATAAAATATAAAACAGTACGATAAATAAAAAGTAAGATTTATTTTTTTAACTCTTCCTATAAAATGCCTTTAAGTATAAAATAATTTTCATAGTAGTTAGTGCGGAAAGCTACTATGTAAGTATTATTTACATGTAAAGGCGGAAATTTCTAATTTAACCGAGTAAAGCGTTATTGTTTGACAATGTTCATTGACTATATGTAAAGTTTGAGTCAGTACATATAGATGTCTAGTGAGAATGGGGAGATTTTGTGTTTTTAAATGAGAAATTTGATATCGCCTCACTCGATGTTATTTTTAATCGCATGCTTGAAACAATTATGAGCTCTAAAAACGATATATTTATTATAAGTGAACAAAGTCAACGTAACTTCGAAGAAATGCAAAAAGAGTTAGCTGCTATTCGAGAAGAAATAGCAATTATAATCGATGAAGCAGATTATTTGGAAAAAGCTACGCAACAAGCAAAACAGCGTCTTGTCGTAGTGAGTAAGTCGTTCAATACGTTTACTGAAGAGCAAGTGCGTGAAGCATATGAAACAGCAAATAACCTCCAAATTAAATATTTGCTCGTTCAAGAAAAAGAAAAACAATTGCGTGAACGCCGTGACGATTTAGAGCGACGAATGAAAATACTCTATGATACGATAAAACGAGCTGATCAAATTGTCAATCAAGTAAATGTTGTAGTCAATTATTTGACATCTGATTTAAAGGATGTGGGGCAGGCGCTAGAGCAAGCCAAAATTAAGCAGGATTTTGGCATTAAAATCATAGCGGCACAGGAAGAGGAGCGCAAGCGTTTATCGCGTGAAATTCATGACGGTCCTGCACAAATGATGGCAAATGTATTAATGCGCTCCGATTTAATCGAGCGAATTTATCGAGAAAAAGGTATGGACGCTGCTATACAAGAAATAGCACATTTAAAATTAAATGTGCGTGAGGCATTATCAGAGGTACGTCGTATTATTTACGATTTACGTCCAATGGCATTGGATGATTTAGGTATTGTGCCAACGTTGAAAAAGTATTTATCAACGGTTATGGAGTATAATGAAGGTGTTTATATTCATTTTCAAAATTTTAATCAAGAAAAAAGATTGGATTCAAATTATGAAGTAGCAATATTCCGTTTAATACAAGAATGTACGACGAATGCAGTTAAGCATGGACGCTGTACAGAAATATCTGTAAAGCTAGAATGGCTGAAACGTTCTATCAACGTTAGCGTCAAAGATAATGGTGTAGGTTTTGACCAAGAGCTGATAAAGGAGCAATCATTCGGTATTATCGGCATGAAGGAACGTATTGATATTTTAAATGGAGAAATGAATATTCGCAGTGAAATGGGAAAAGGCACACTTGTAACATTTAAGATACCTTTTCCGACTAATGAAATATAGTATATAGGCGATGAATTAGGGGGACATATTTATGACGAAGATTGTAATTATAGATGACCATCAACTTTTCCGTGAAGGTGTAAAGCGAATTTTAGATTTTGAGGATACCTTTGATGTAATTGCTGAAGGTGACGATGGCGCAGATGCAGTAAACTTATACCGCACAAGTGCACCAGATGTTGTATTAATGGATATTAATATGCCAGGAAAAAATGGCGTAGAGGCGACAAGCGAGCTACTTGAGGAATTCCCAGAGGCAAAAGTGATTATGCTATCGATTCATGATGACGAATCATATGTAACGCATGCCTTAAAATCAGGTGCGCTAGGCTATATGCTGAAAGAAATGGATGCAGATGAAATTGTGGAGGCAATTAAGGTAGTAGCAAACGGTGGTTCATACTTACACCCGAAGGTAACGAAAAATTTAGTTGCAGAATTCCGCCGTTTATCTGAGCATGAAAACAACGGTAACTTCCACCAAACAGAAATTCGTCGTCCATTCCATTTACTAACAAAACGTGAATGTGAAGTATTACAGCTTTTAACGGATGGGCAAAGCAACCGCACAATCGGCGAAACGCTTTATATTTCTGAGAAAACAGTAAAAAACCACGTATCAAGCATTCTGCAAAAAATGAATGTGAACGACCGTACACAAGCAGTTGTGACAGCCATTAAAAGCGGCTGGGTAGAGGTACGTTAAAAATTTTAACTAGTTGCTTCTTTTTGAATGAAGCAACTAGTATTTTTTTTAGGAAGATTTGTGACTGAATTAGGGAAAACGCAAATAAAATTTGAGAAGCCGCAAATAAATTGGGAAAAGCGCAAATAAATTCGAGAAGCCGCAAATAAATCAGGAAAAGCGCAAATAAATTCGAGAAGCCGCAAATAACGCAGG
>NZ_JAMBIZ010000049.1 GCF_025291715.1 Metasolibacillus sp. | reverse complement strand
ATTGAACCGCCGTATACGGATCCGTACGTACGGTGGTGTGAGAGGACGGGAGTTAATCGCTCCCTCCTACTCTATTGAATAGGATGCACAATATTTGTGACTCCTACCTTATTTCCTTCAGAATTCTCAAAGATGAATCTTCTTAAACGAAAGACTGTTGACTATTAGCAACAAATATTTTCGAGATAGCAACGTTTGGGATGAAGTGATTCATTAATCTTCAAAATCCGTTTTTAAAATGGAATAAATATTAATGTCTATAAATTTCCCTTTAGATTTCTCATATTGCCTTAGCGTCCCTTCAAAGGTGAAATCAAGCTTTTGCAGTACCCTAATGGAATTGACATTATCAGGCTCTACTTTTGCTTCGATTCTATTTAGACCTAAGTTTCGGAAAGCATAATAAAGTAGTGCTTGAATGCCTTCAGGGGCGTAACCCATGCCCCAATAGGCTTTAGCAATATCATAACCAATTTCCGCTTTCGAGTTTTCAAAGTCGATTGAATTGAATCCGCAAGTACCAATTATTTCACGAGTTTTCATTTCAATCATACTAAAGCGAATCGCTTTATTGGCCTGCGCTAAATTTTCTAGAAGTTCAATCATTTCCTTTGCTTGTGTTTCGTGTGTAAAGCTAGAAATGTTCATAAATTCAGTTACATCTGGGTCAGACCAAATTTTAAATAAGCTAGGTGCGTCTGAAACTTGCATTCTTCTTAAATGCAATCTTTTGGTGTTTAATTCTGTTAACAATTCTTTTACCTCCAATATTTTTTATAAATTGAATAAAAAATATGGCCATCTGCGCATAGTTCAGTCCCTTCCAGTTTGAATGGTTTGATTATACCAAAATAAAGGGGGTTTTTGAAAATTAGTAAAAAATATTAACGATGTTTATTAAGGGCAATGGCAATTAGAAACATAAATCAAGTTTCATTTATAACGAAAATCAAACTCTTTTACACTACTATAAAACATTGCTATAATAGGCTTTGCGAATAAATATGAAAGAAGGCGAAAACATGAATGCGTACGATGAATACATGAGACAAGTAACACAGCCAATGCGTCAAGAATTAGTGGATGCAGGTTTTACACAATTAACAACAGCGGATGAAGTGAATGAGTTTATGGCAGAGCAAAAAGGGACAGCTCTAGTTGTCATTAACTCTGTGTGTGGCTGTGCAGCAGGCTTAGCACGTCCAGCGGCGAGCCAAGCGATTGCTGAGGTGAAGCCAGATCAATTAGTGACGGTATTTGCAGGGCAAGACCCAGAGGCGACTGCGACGATGCGTGCGTTTTTTGATGAGGTACCACCAAGTTCACCATCAATGGCGATTTTAAAGGATGGGCAGCTTGCTTATTTCATCCCACGTGAAAATATTGAAGGCTTCCCGATGGAGCAGGTGCGTGACCATTTAACAGACGTATTGAAGCAAGTATGTGCGGAGTAACAGTTGTTACGACAGCTGGACGACCAGATGAATTGTCGGAGAAGTTAGCACAGTTTGTCTGTGAAACGCTAGAAATTGAATTTGTTCCACGTCAAAAGCGCTCCGTTGCGGCACTCAGTCGTGAGCTACAGGCAAATGTTATTGTTGCGGGGAAAAATCGTTATGAATATTATGCGAAAGGTGCGAATGCGCCTTTCTTTTTTCATCCAAATTCTGCGGCATTTCGCTTAAAGCGAGTGGCACGTGGCGAAATGGAGCCACTGCTTGAGGCTTGCCAGCTCAAAGAAGGGGATTCCTTTTTAGATTGCACGCTTGGCATGGGAGCAGATAGCATGCTAGCAGCATTTGCAGTAGGTGCGCAAGGTAAAGTAGTTGGGCTTGAGACAAATCGCAATATTGCCTTTATTGTAAAGCATGGCATGCAAACATATGATACGGCGAAATTGCCTTTGACGGCTTGCATGCGACAAATTGAAGTTATCCATGCGGAAGCAGTTGAATTTTTACGTCAGCAGCCAGCTAATGCCTTTGATGTTGTTTATATGGACCCGATGTTTGAGGAAACGATTGAGGAAGCGAATAATTTTGAAGCACTAAGACAGGCGGGGAGCCATTTAGCTTTGACAGCTGAGTGGATGCAAGAAGCACTACGCGTGGCGAAAAAGCGTGTTGTGTTGAAGGCGCATTATCAGTCCGACTATTTTGAGCGCTATGGCTTTCAGCGCTTTGCACGTCAGACGGCGAAATTTCATTATGGTGTTATGGAGAAAATATAGATTTTATCTATTCTGTAGCTTAGGGCAGGTTCATTAGGAGCCTGTCCTATTTTTGTTTGAAAAATAGGTATAAATTTTAAAAGGTTGACGAAATTTAAATTAGATGATAAAGTTATCTCAAATTAAATTATCTTGAATTCGAGATAAAATTATTTAGTTATGTAAAAGGTGCAAAACGACTTTGAAATTTTGTTTCCTTTTGACATGAAGGAGGTATTTTTCATGGGATTTTTAGATAAATTATTTGGTACAAAAACAGAGGAGGAGCATACAATGGCACAATTAAACATCGGAATTATTATAGGGTCAACACGTGAGGGGCGCGTAAGTCCACAAGTTGCGCAATGGGTAAAGGAAATCGCGGATCAACGTGGAGACGCGAATTATACAGTTATTGATATTGCAGATTATAAGCTACCGTTATTAGGGGAGCCAGGGCAAGATGCGTCAGGTGCAAAAGGCTGGTCAGAAATTATTGCAAAGCAAGACGGCTTTGTATTTATCGTACAAGAATACAATCATTCTATTACAGGCGCTTTAAAAAATGCTCTGGATTATTTACGTGAAGAATGGAACAACAAAGCGGCAGGTATCGTCTCGTATGGTTCTGTAGGCGGTGCTCGTGCAGCAGAGCATTTACGCGGCATCATGGGTGAGCTTTTAATTGCGGATGTACGTGTTCATCCAGCACTATCGTTATTCACAGATTTTGAAAATGGAACAGACTTTAAACCAAAAGCTGTTCAAGCAGATTCAGTAAATCAAATGCTTGATCAATTAATTCCATGGTCTAAAGCATTATACACAATTCGCTAAAGTAACAAGCAAAAGGGGCATGGTACTATGAAAAAACAGACAGCAGGTATTCACCATATCACAGCAATTGTAGGGCATCCACAAGAGAATATCGATTTTTATGCGAGTGTGTTAGGCTTACGCTTAGTTAAACAGACAGTCAATTTTGATGACCCAGGCACATATCATTTATATTTTGGAGATAAAGGTGGAAGCCCAGGCACAATTATTACCTTCTTCCCGTGGGCTAATGCTTATCAAGGGAGAATTGGAGATGGGCAAGTTGGCGTGACAACATATGTTGTACCAGAAGGGGCACTTCCTTTTTGGGTTAACCGTTTAGCAAAATTTTCGATTCCATTCCAAAAAGCGGAGCGCTTCGGTGAGCAGGTGATTCAACTTGATGACCCACACGGTCTGCATATTGAGCTTGTTGCGCGTGCTGAAGGCGAGATAAATGAATGGACATTTGGTGAGGTAACGCCAAAGGTTGCGATTAAAGGTTTTGGTGGTGCTACACTTTATTCAAGCCAGCCTGAAGAAACAGCGAAGGTTTTAACAGAGGTTATGGGTCTTGAGCAAGTAGCGACAGAAGGTGACTATACTCGTTTTAAATCAAATGCAGCTATTGGAAACACTGTAGATATCAAAATGGTTGCAGGCGTACATGGACAAATGGGTGTAGGAACCGTGCATCATATTGCTTGGAGAGCGCAGGATGATACGGATCATTTACAATGGCAACAGCATGTGATGGCTCATGGGCAGCATGTGACAGAAGTGAAGGATCGCAACTATTTTAATGCCATTTATTTCCGTGAGCCAGGTGAGATTTTGTTTGAAATTGCGACAGACCCACCAGGATTTGCGCATGATGAAACCGCTGAAACAATGGGAAGCCAATTAATGCTACCATCGCAATACGAGCAGCATCGCGAGCAACTGGAAAGAACCTTAATTCCAATTGAAGTGCGTGAGCTTGAATCGGAGGAGTGAGCCCTTTGATTTCCATTAACCCTAAAAATAATTCAGAGCGTGACAATTATAAGCTATTGATTGGTAGCATTATACCTAGACCAATTGCATTTGTTACCACACAATCGGAGCAAGGAATTGTCAATGGAGCGCCATTTAGTTACTTTAATATTGTCTCCTCCAATCCACCGATGATTTCTTTAGCGATTCAAAGACCGAATGGGCAATTAAAAGATACAGCGCGACATATCCATCGCCTCGGGCAATTTGTTGTGCATATTGTAGATGAGGATAATGTAGAGCAGGTCAATGAAACAGCCGCTTCTTTACCTGTTACAGAAAGTGAAATTGAGCGTGTTGATTTTACATTAATCGCCAGTCAACAAATTGAAGTTCCTGGCATTCAAGAAGCGAAGGTACGTATGGAATGTCGCCTAGTGCAAGCAATCCCTTTAATGAATGGTGAAGAACAGACGGGTGATTTATTTATTGGCGAAGTGGTGCAATTCCATATAGATGAGGCTATTTATCATGAAGGACGCATTAATCCAAGCAAATTAAACGCAGTTAGTAGGCTTGCTGGATCAAGCTATGCAAAGATTGGTGAGATTTTTGCAATCGAACGGCCAGTGTAGCTTCAGGTAAGTCAATAAAAAAATTGTATTTGGGCTACTTCTTTAAACTGAATAAAGAACATATTCTGTATACGTATAGGTTTAAAAAAGTTTATATTAAGAGGTGGTCTCCTGTACTTTTTAACAAAAGCTTTGGCACTAATTATAGGCAGTATTCTTCTATCTTTAGGTATCAATTTGTTTTTGGTGCCACATGAAATATTAGATGGAGGAACAGTTGGCATTGGATTAATAGCAAATTACTTGTGGGGCTTTAATACAGGCTTAATCGTTATTATATTAAGTGTACCAATATTTATATTTGCGTGGTTTCATTATAGAAACTACTTCTATAATAGTTTACATGGAATGATGCTTTCTGCCTTTTTTATTGATTTTCTATCACCTGTTAGCAATTTAATCGAAATTGAAGCGATATACAGCTCTATTCTAGGTGGTATTCTTGTAGGAATTGGGATTGGCTTGATGTTGCAATTTCAAACAAGCACGGGAGGCTCGGATTTTATTGCCCAATTTTTATGTGAGAAGACAGGTATAAATGTAGGCATTTATATCTTATTGATTGATTCAATTGTTATCATTTTAGGTGGTTTATTACTATCCTCAGAGACATTTTATCTCTCGATTATAAAATTGCTATTTATTGGCATAACTACAAGTCTTGTTACAAGTAGGAAAGGACATGCAGTAGCCTATGAATGAGAGGTATGTAGAGGGACAGCTATACAAAGATAAAAAATTAGAAATACCTGTAAATCTTCTAGTTTTACTTTTAAAGAATAGTATGCTACAATGACTTTGTGCTATTTTAGGTAGCATGTTAAATAAATTGGCATTCTGCTAGTGATTTTTGAAGATACTTATTCACACTGGCGCACGCTAAAGGGCTGCAAGGATGTAGTAGCAGGTTGGGGCTACATTGCTTAGGTTAGAAGGTTTTAGTGGAATTTTACCGCGGTTGGAGATAGAAGAAATAGCTTCTACATTTATATAAGATTCCCCAGATGATTGGGTTGAGACATATTTATTTTACAAGTTACCTATTAAATACTAAAGGGGCGTCTTCTATAATGAGGGCGTCCCTTGTCTAATTGAACGGAAAAAAGCTACGCAACCTGTGCGCAGCTTTCGAAAGAATTAGTCCGTAATACAAAGAGATGCTAAGTAACCTAAAAGTAATAATAAACCGATACCCATAGCAATTGTGCCCATAAAAATGTGCCTCCTTTAACTTGCAATACATATTTACACTATGTATTGTACAATGAATAACAAAAAGATGGAACCTTTTTAACGATAAAACGTACAGATAAGTAAGGATGAAAACACGATTTATACATAAATTGAGGGTGATGATGATGAAAAAATGGATGCAAAGGTTTTTAGTTGTATCTGTCGCATTTTTAACGTTCGGGGTAATTAACCCGAATCATGAAATTTGGCATAATTTAGAGGACGATTTCAAGCCAAATCGTTTGCAGGAGCCGAGCGCTAACGATATTTCTTCTGCTATCCAGCTCGATACGATGCTTTATGAAGAAAATACATCGATTGCTGAATCATTAAAAGGCGCTGCAAAAACACAATCTTACATAAAATTTGGTCCACGCATTGCTGAAAAAATTAGCGGTGAATTCGATACGCGCATTTTTCCGAAAATGGAAGAAGCAATTGACATGACATTAGCACGTTTAGAGGATGACAAAATTCAATACTTAACAATTACTGAAAATCCAAGCGGCGACTATGCCGAACGAATTTTTAATATTCGTGAGCAAGGCAGCAAAGTGGACTTGCTTCGCTTCCATGTGCGCACAGAAAACCGCCCAAATGAAGGCTTTTACTACAACTTCCACTACCACACAAAAGAGGACAACTTCGTCACACACTATAATTTGGGCGAAATTTACTGGTCCAAAAACATGCCGCCAAAATGGATGGCGTAAAACACTCGTTGAAAAACGGGTGTTTTTTTGTCCCCATTCCCATCTGAAATTCAAATATAACATACAAGGGACAACCCACTTCAATTTTTTAACAAAGGGGAGCTTGTATGAAAACAATCGTTAGAGTAGAGAAAAATAAAAATTATACAGTCGTGAATAACACATCTTTACACGATGAACGGCTTAGCTGGAAGGCGAAAGCAATTCATCTTTTTATGTTATCAAGACCCGACAATTGGGTATTTCGTAGTACGGAATTGACGCAATGGGCAAAGGATGGTCGAGATGCCTTCAATTCAGGATTGAAGGAATTACAGCAATTCGGCTATGTGAAAAAAGAGCGGCGTCGCAATGAGCGCGGGGAATTTGAATGGCTGACAACCGTCTATGAAATACCGTGTATGGACAACCCATCTATGGAAAATCCGTGTATGGCTAATCCATCTATGGAAAACCCGCAACTACTAAGTACTAATTTAGTAAGTACTAATTTAGTAAATACTGATTTACTAAATAATGATGATGAGCAGGATGCCTTCACCTTTTATCAAGTAAATGGCTTTGGCAAGCTAACCACATACATCAAGAACAAAATAGAAAAATGGATCAATCAAATAGGGCAGGAGCTTGTAATTCATGCGATGAAGCGAGCAATTGAAAATAATGTGTTTCGATGGAGCTATGTTGAAACAACTTTGCAAAACTGGCTCCACCAACAAGTGAAAACAATCACACAAGCAGAAGCAGCAAAACAACGCCTTGCTGCTAAAAAAACACAAAGTCGATATGGAAAATATGTTGAGACAGTACCAAAATGGTTTTATAAAGAGCCACCATCCAAAGAAACTAAGCCAAGCACAGAAAACGAAGATATCGAAAGGGATTTGGATGCGGAAATGCAACGACTGCTTAAGGAGTTTCGGGAGATGAAATAAAAATGCTAACGGATACTCACGATTAAAGATAGGTGCGAATGTGAAGCAAACATGATTTACTAGGGGGATTCGCACCAGTTAAGCAGATGATTTTCCATTGAAATGGGAAGGGTAGTAGGTTAAACTGATTATAGAAATATATATTATAGTGAGAATTTATGAGAAATAATGATTTTTTGTGAATTTTCACAGTCTCTCTTCGTATGGAGAGAGTGGATTGAAATGTGATATTTGCTATATTAGCATCCGCCGTAAAAGGTCTCTCTTCGTATGGAGAGAGTGGATTGAAATTTAAAAGTGATTTAGGCATCACAACATTTAAAGGTCTCTCTTCGTATGGAGAGAGTGGATTGAAATTCGTATTAAATCATTAAAGAGCGCTGAATTTCCGTCTCTCTTCGTATGGAGAGAGTGGATTGAAATAGCTACGTGATTTTGATGGAGAAACAATTGAAAGGTCTCTCTTCGTATGGAGAGAGTGGATTGAAATTACGTTGAAGATGATGCAGTATTAACTGTTTCTCGTCTCTCTTCGTATGGAGAGAGTGGATTGAAATTCGAATAAAGCACAAGAATTTAATAATGCGCTCGGTCTCTCTTCGTATGGAGAGAGTGGATTAAAATTTGTATTTTCTGTTGGTTGCATCTACCAAATCTGGTTTCTCTCTACATAGAGAAACCAGGTCAAAACATGTACCATAACAATCTTTCTTTACAGTAGAATAATTCTCCTGTCTTTATACCAGTACAAATCAACACAATTCCTACATTC
Organism: Metasolibacillus sp.; assembly: GCF_025291715.1. Taxonomy (GTDB): domain Bacteria; phylum Bacillota; class Bacilli; order Bacillales_A; family Planococcaceae; genus Metasolibacillus; species Metasolibacillus louembei. Next base: position 7,536 of record NZ_JAMBIZ010000049.1, on the reverse strand, counting down.
GTTCTATGTAGGAATGTGATATACTAACATTAATAAAATTTCTCGTTTGAGATAATAAGAGTTTGCATTTTCATGCAAGCTTATTTATTTGCTTCATAAGTGAAAAGAAAATAAAGGAGGCTGTATAATGCAACAATATTTACAGCTATGTCAACACATTTTAGAACATGGTAATCGAAAAGAGGATCGTACGGGGACAGGCACAATTAGTGTATTTGGCTATCAAATGCGTTTTAATTTGCAGGAAGGGTTTCCTATTGTAACAACAAAGCGACTCGCATTTCGAACATTGATTGCGTCTGAGCTTCTTTGGTTTTTAAAAGGCGATACGAATGTGCGCACATTGATTGCAGAGCGCAATTATATTTGGAATGAATGGGCGTTTGAGAAATGGGTGAAGTCACCAGAGTACATAGGACCTGATATGACAAATTTCGGGTTGCGTGCTGCACAGGATGAAGCATTTGCTAAAGTGTTAGATCAGCAAATGCAAATTTTTAATGAGCGTATGCTAGCCGATGATGCCTTTGCAGAAAAATATGGGGATTTAGGTCCTGTTTATGGGAAGCAATGGCGTTCGTGGCCTGCTTCAAATGGTGAAACGATTGACCAAATTGCCAATGTGATTGAGCAAATTAAAAATAACCCTGATTCGCGTCGCTTAATTGTGACGGCATGGAATCCCGCTGAGGTTGATGATATGGCATTGCCACCATGCCATGCGTTTTTTCAATTTTACGTGGCAGATGGCAAATTATCTTGTCAGCTTTATCAGCGCAGTGCGGACGTCTTTTTAGGTGTGCCATTCAACATTGCATCATACGCATTATTAACACATCTGATCGCCAACGAATGTGGATTACAGGTTGGTGAGTTTGTTCATACTTTAGGGGATGCCCATATTTATAGCAACCATTTGGAACAGGTGAATGAGCAATTAACGCGTGAGCCAAGGGCATTACCTAAACTGCATATCACAGAAGGAAAATCGATTTTTGATATGACGATTGCAGATATTAAGCTAGAAGGCTATGACCCACATCCGTCAATTAAGGCACCGATTGCGGTTTGATAGCTTAGAGGGAGAAAGTTTAATGTCAAAAGTTCATACAATTGATAAAAAACATCTTGAACAGTTAGTAACAAGTTGCCAAGCAGAGTTACTTGTGAGTGAGCCTATTTTATTTCACTATCCAGATACACTTGTTGGAAAAGATGTAGACTGGGATAATTATACCAATAGAATAAAGCTGTTAAATGCCGATTTACTTAGACGCTTAAAACATAATGCTAATATTTATGCAATTCATGTTAAAGAGAAGAATTCAAGTTGGCAGGTAGTTTACATAGGTCAAAGGAAATCGAAGAATATACGTGAAAGAATGATTCAACATTTGGTCAAGAAAAATAAATCAACAGGATCTAAATTATTAGAAGTAAAGGATATTATTTTAAATGGCGGACAAATAGGGGTGTCATTTACAAAAGTTGAACCAGAATCTCTAAGGCTTTATGTTGAAGAAACAATTATTCAACAAAATAGTCAAGTCCTCATTTGGAATAAACATAAATAATTTTTGTTGCTATTTTCAAAAGCAATATATTTTAGAAAGATGAAAAATCAAAAGAATTAAAGTGAAGTGCGAATGTGAAGCGAACATGATTTTACAGGGGGATTCGTACCAAAAAGAAGTGACATTTTCCATTTGTATGGGAAATTAATCGGGTTAATATTACCGTATAAATTTATTTTTAAGTGAAAAACCATGATAAATAATATTTTTATGCGTTTTTTCACAGTTTCTCTCTGCATAGAGAGAATGGATTGAAATAGTTAAAGCAGTAACGGATTTATTAGAGCGAATCAGTTTCTCTCTGCATAGAGAGAATGGATTGAAATACCATTTTCACCAAGAAATTTACTGAAAAATTTGTTTCTCTCTGCATAGAGAGAATGGATTGAAATATTTAAGAAAGATAAGGATATCGGAATCAATCGAGGTTTCTCTCTGCATAGAGAGAATGGATTGAAATACCATCATAACGTTTATTCGTGTTCGAACGATTTAGTTTCTCTCTGCATAGAGAGAATGAATTGAATTTGGCATCCAAAGCAATCTCTACTTCAAAGGTCAAACATTTCCCACTACACAAAAAAAGCTATCTGACAAAGTCATCATACTCTGTTAGATAGCTTTTTCATTATAATCATTTATACATGTGAAACATGAACTGAGTTAGCTATTCCTCTAAATTCTCCGACATCCATTGCAGCTGCTGTTCTAGTTCCTGTAGCATAGAAAGTTTTGCTTGCAATTGCTTCTCCACAATAACCGATTGTCTAAACAGGTCCTGTGTATGTGCCTCTAAATCGCTAAGAGAGGGTGGGGGAGCTTGTTGTTGGAGTGAGTTGGCAGCTTGCTCTAGCTGTTTGGTTGCGGATGTTAGTTGCTGCGATATTTGCTCGAAAAATGCAATTAGCTTTTGCTCACTAACGCTTTGCTTGGCAGTGGAAGCTTGCTGCAATTGATTTTTGGCTGTAGTAAGCTGTTTGTTTTGTGCACGGAGCTTGTTTTTTTCGTCGAGTAGTGAGGCGATTTGAGCGATTTTTTTGCGGCGTTCGATTTTTAAAGCTTGAATTGTTTGCTTGTAGTGCAATGCTTGCTGCTGCCAGTCCTTTTCTTTTTGTCTGAGCTGTGCGGCAAGGTTTTTCTTGTCCTGCTCTAATTCGAGAATAGTGGTGTAATGCTTATATTTTTCGTATTGGGCGAGCTTTTCCTCTAAATGCGCAATAATCTGTTTGAGCTCTTCGTTTGTCAAATGTATGCCTCCTTTCTAGGGGAGTTGTTCAAGCAATTGTTCAAACTGCTGCTGTTGCTTTTGAATGAGGGCATCAAGCGCAGCGATGGCCTCCGTATCATCAGATGAAGGGGCATTTTGCAATAAGCACCGAAGCACGAGTTGTAATGTTTCCTTTTCTAAATACATAAAGCTTGTATCGCCGCGCTCCGTTATCAATTTTTTCATATTAAGTTCCCTCCACCTCGTCCGCTGCATATCCTACACTAGCAATATGCAATGGGTTAATGACCATAAGCCCCTCTGGTATTTCGTCGCAGTATGTCCAGCCTTCTATTAAGCCAGAATACGGTTTTTGGTGTGACCATGTAAGCTGAAAGTGAGGGAAGATAATCATTTCATTTGGTGCGATGACGGTTTCATTGACAGGCTTGAACCAAAATTCCTCCTTGCTTTTTTCATCATTAAAACGCTGCCAAACGAGCTGGTCTTGAAAGGATTGTGTGATGCGGCTTGTCATATATTTACCCGAAAAGAAAAAGGGTGTCTGTTTATGTAGCTTTAAATAAATAGAAGGGTTTGTAATAGGTTGTGTGCCAACATTCCAAATATGGTAAGAGCCTAGGCAGAAGTTTTCTTCCTCTGCTTGATGGGCAATCGTCATGGAGCTGGTGAAATAGCTGACGAGCTGTGGTCGCGCTAGTCGCTCTTGAATTTGGGCGATGTAGCCTGTCGTTTGCTCTTCCAACTGTTTGATTTTTTCCATAATGTGCATCGGTGTGCCTCCTTTAAAAAAGAAAGAAAGAGAGGGCGAGCCTCTCTTTACAATATGCTGTTATCTCTATGATTAGCAGCTGCTTGGGAAAATATTTCCGCATTTTTGCGGACGTGCTGCTTGTGAACAGCCTGTTACGATGTCTGCGCGTGGCTCGCAGTATTCTGCTAAAAATTCAACCGTCACTGGGAATGTCGATTGAATGCTTTGACACACGCTTACTGTAATCGATAAGTTTGAGAATGTAATTGTTGGCGTACCACCTGGTGGGAAATCAGGTGTAATAGCGCCTGTTGAACACACGAAGCAATCTAAATCTGTGTACGTAACCGAAACATCTGTCCCATGTGGTGCACATAATGTAATTTGCTCACAGCGTGAAATGTTAAATGGCGCACTTTCATAAACAACACAGTTTGCTGTTCTTACAGTAATTGTTACCACAAAATTTTTCTGAATCGTTAATTGCTGCATCGTAACGTTTTTGCCACCCATTGTAAAGCAGCGATTTTCACGATTCAAAATAACAACAGGATTCGTTGGCGCTGGCACGACATTACATTGAATAGATGCATTTGTTAAATCGACAGTTGGTGGCAATGTTGGGAACGAAACAGCTCCTTGAGGCGTAAGCTCAAAAGTAAGTTCCTTCATAATCCAATCATATACCTTGTCGACATTAATGCATATTAACTCGCGTACCTGCGATGTCTTATTTTCTTGCATGTTTTGTTGACACCTCCATAAAAGTTTTTCTTTCGTTTGTATCATATGACATGACGCTAAACGTATATAGGCAGAGAGAATAGGCTCTCTAATTTTGCGCTATTCTGTTTAAAAAATATTGCAATTCAGCACATTGTTGGTTAGACTTTTGCGCTTGCGCTCCAAAACTCCTCTTCAAAATCTGTGACACACTCGCTGAATCAAAATAAACTATGTTATGAATAGAAAGGAGGGATATTCATGAGCGATACGAATCGCCATTCAAAACGGCAATTTGAGACATTACATTCGCAAATTGCCGAATGCAAGGAAAAGCTAACGAAAGTGCAAAATAGCAATACAAAGGAAGAGATTTTAGAAATGAAACAACGCATCGAGCGTTTGAAAAATCAGTTACCACAAATAGACAAAAAACAACCGCCTGTAGAAAGAAAAGTATCGAGCTTTATGGAATTAGCGAAAGCGGAGCAGGAAGCGCCACCATGCCAAGTGATAGATGCTTCACAGGAGCTTTCTTTCAGCCAATTGCAAAAAATCCTGCAGCCGATACAAGCTGCAGAAGAAAATAAAATAGAAGAACCACTCATCCAATACGAAGAGGACAATGCATTTGGCACAAAGCATTTTAACGAAAACTATTTCCAATCAATCCATGAGCAGTCAAACACTTTGCATAATGGGTCATACCATAAAATTCATACAAACACCTATGCCAATATGCTATTAACGGAAAAGACGAATGCACAAGTGCTTGTTCAGCCAGCTATGGTTACCCCAAACGCACTAGTAAATGAAGTAGTGAAGCAAAATACTATAGCACCAATAACGACAAATATGGAGCAACAAGCACCTCAAAAAATGGAACAACAAACTTCATATAATACAGCGCTGAAACAACTAGAGGAACAGCCAGTAATCTTGGGAGAACCGAGGTCAATAGAACAGCAGCCTGTAATTGAAGAAGAGCCAAAGCAAATAGAGGAGCAGCTTTCAACAGCGCAAGAGCCGAAGGAAACCGAACAGCAGCCAGTAATCGAAGAAGAGCCACAACAAACCAAACAGCAACCTTCAATTGAAGAAGAGCCAAAGCAAATAGAACAACAGCTTTCAATTGTAAAAGAACCACAACAAATAGAGCAGCAAAATTCAATAGAGGAAGAGCCGCAAGAAACAGAACAGCAGCCTTTAATCGAAGAAGAATCGCAGCCTTTAACAGAGGAAGAATTGAAACAAGTTGAACAGCAACCTTCAACAGAGGAAGAATTTCAACAAATAGAACAACAATCCTCAATCCAAGAAGAACCTACACAAACAGAAGAGCCAGCCTTCATTTCAGTACAACTCGAATCTCCTATACATCAGCTTGAACCGAGCATGGTGGAACAGCTAGAAACACCTAACATCCAAGAAGCACAAAACGATGATGAAGCACCTAAAAAGGAGAAGTATGCGTCGTTTTGGAATTTCTTTAGACGAAAAAGATAAAAGAAAACATCTTGCTCGTTTAGTTGTTAGCCCTTCACTCCTTTCTATCCGTGAATAGGATAAAGACGAAAGGAGGTGGAACAATGACAAATAAATATTTCAGACAGCATAGCGGGTGCGGTTGTTCGGGAGGTGGCGGTTCGTGCGGACGTTCAGGTTCTGCGAATTGTACATCTAGCGGACCGTTCCAAGCGATTGATCAGGCTTGTATCGTAACGCCACCAGGTAACGGTGTGACAGGTGGATCAATTATTCCATTTTCTTCTGGTACAATACCAGCAGTTTTAACTACACTTGTAGGTGGTTTAGTTGGAACAGGGAGCTTGGTAGGCTTTGGTACGTCTGTGCCAGGTGTTTCTATATTAGGTGGTGCGATTACCTTACCACTTGGAACACTTGCATTACCTGTAACAGAGGCGTTCTCAGTGCCGCGTGCAGGTACATTAACAGCAATTTCCGCATCGTTTACAGCAACGGTTTTAGCTGCATTAGGTAGCTACACAGTGAATGCACAAGTATACCGTGCACCAGCAGGTAGCACAACGTATACTGAATTAGTTGGCGCAACGGTTGATTTGAGCCCAGATTTAACAGGTCCTATTGCATTAGCACAAACAGTACAAGGAACTGCAACATTACCGTCAATTCCAGTAGCAGCAGGTGACACATTAATTATGGTATTTACAGCATCAGGCACTGGTGCATTATTAGATGCGGCTATTATTACAGGTACAGCAAGTGCTGGTTTAAATATCGCATAAGTTTGGCAAAGCTGTGTGGAAAGTAGGCAAATGAGCCACTTTCTGCATGGCTATTATTGCTGTCTGCATTTTTTCAGTATATGCTTATAAATAGGAGGGGTCTAAATGATTTCATTAATCGTAGCACATGATAAAAATCGAGTAATAGGCTATAAAAACGAGATGCCTTGGCATTTACCAGGAGATTTAAAGTATTTTAAGGAAATGACAATGGGCAAACCTGTCATCATGGGACGCAAAACATTTGAATCCATCGGCAAAGCACTACCAGGAAGACGCAATATTGTGATTACACGCAATGCGGCATATGTGGCAGACAATATTGAAGTAGTGGGAAGCTTAGAGGAGGCATTAGCATTGGTTCAGGACGAGCCTGAAATTATGGTAATTGGTGGCGAACAAATTTTTAAGCTGGCATTAGCGCTAGCGGATCGTTTATACATTACTGAGATTGATTATGCATTTGAGGGTGATACATATTTCCCTGCATATGAGGGCTGGCAGCTTGTGAGTGAACGTGAGCCAGTACAAGCGAAGGAAGGCTATTTCTTCACGTATTGTATTTATGAAAAATAATCGAGTAGCTGTAGGAGCGCTTTCCTGCAGCTATTTTTTTGAACAATTTGTGAAATTAAAAAAAGGGGCTTTTCTTTTTTTGAGAAAGGTGTAGAATATGAATTAAGAAATTGTTATAAAACAGATTATATTTTATTTATCTGTTATAATACTAAAATAAACTGAATGGAGGCTTTTCAAATGTGGGTAATTACAGTATTTGAGCAACAAAACGTTCGTATTTTTGAGTACACTAACAAAGACGAGGCAACGCAAGCATTACAACGCTTCAGCAAAAACGCAGTATTATCATACATGAAATAAGTAAAAGAGTAGCAGGGGAATGTACCTTAATATGGTCCCTTAGTCAAGGACAAATGTAAAAAAGGGTTTAGGCTGCTAAGAGATGGTTTCTGTATTGTACAGGAGCCATCT
>NZ_JAMBIZ010000048.1 GCF_025291715.1 Metasolibacillus sp. | reverse complement strand
ATCTACCTTTCGTTGTTCGAATATCGAACAAGTTCTATCTTCGAACACACCTCTATTTAGTTTTGTTGTATTATTTAATTAGCAAGTTAACTTGCTTTGAGCTATTGCCCTAGCTCTTCTTAAAACTGATAGCCCTCAGTTATGGCTGCTTATCAAGCCAATTTTCAAGATAAGCAGCAACCTTTTTTGGCGACATTAACCACTTTCCACCAACTTTCTTTTTTGGGAAGTCAGGTAGCCAAAAAAATGTATTAAACACAAAACTACGTGACATACAAGTTTTTTCGCAAAGCTTGTTTACATCCCAGAAAACAAATTCATTTTCTACTTGATCTAACCTTGCTTTAGCCTCCTTACGCATTTCTTCTTGAGCCATGTCAAGAAATTGTGCTTCATCAAATTGAATTAGCCCCATACTTTCCCTCCTTACATACGGCGCTTACTGCGCCTTCCTCACTTGTTTTCTACTAGCCCATTTTCGATTGCATATTGTGTTGGATTACCAAAGACATCAAACATGTTGTATTCAACCATCTTTTGAAAAACCTGTTTTTCTGAGAGGCTTAAATCATGATGTTTTTTCATAAACTCTTGCATTTGTTTAACAGCAGGCTTTGCTTTATGAGGTACACGCATAACAAATAGCCATCCTTTCTATGCTAGATTTTTGTTACCTTCGATAAGTGTTAATTTCATTTGTTCCATTGTTGGTAAGACACCTTTTGCTTTTAATGTCTCGTATAAAAACAGTCGGCCTTTTTGCGTCCATTTAGTGTGGAGATTTACACCAGTGGAACCATCTGACTTTTGGAATTCCTTTGTTTCAGACTTTGTGTAACCTTGTCCTTTGAATTTGCTGTACAACAACCATTGCTTATTCAATTTGTACTGAATACCGTACTCGTGTAATAATTTATTTAGTGCATAAGCACTCATGCCATAATCCTCAGCAATTTGAGAAGTTAAAAGTAAATCTGTACATTTCAAAACTTCATCCACATACGTCATGATAGGTTGCATATCTGCTACTTGTTGCTGGTACATGCGATTTTCAAGCTCAAGTTGTTCATTCTTTTCCACTTCCACCACTAATGCTAATAAAGCTTCTTTATAATTAGTTGGCAATTGAGGTTGCTGTTGATTACCTTCGAGTTCCTCTATTCGCTTGATAACCTTGTATCTTGTCTGCGCATCATATTTCAGTGCCAACTGCATAGCGCCATCTTTTCCGAATTTGTAACAAGGATATTTTTTACCTCTGTCGCTTGTGTAAGTTGACGGCTCAAATATGAGCTGTGAGATTTCTGCTCCTAAGTCTTCAATTTCATTACGAATATCCCTCATGACGTTCTTGTGTTCTTTTCCTACAATTTCTGCAATATCTAAACTTGTCATTTGAACATCGGTATTAATTAAGTGATTCATTTTGATTCCTCCTATGCACTTTTATTACCTTTTGGTAAATCAGTTTCGAAAATAAAAACCTCGTTAAAGGTTAAATCTCTATACTCCGTTAAAACTCCAGAGATAAATTTACCACCAGGATTACGTTTACCGTTTAAAACTCGATTGACAGTGCTATGAGCCACACCGATTTTCTTGGCAAACTCAGCTTCCGTGATGTCATTTTCCTTTAAGTATTTTCGTAAAACATTACTATCTAAGAAAACAGCTTGTTTCGTCATTATCTTCACCACCTTTTTACCTTTAGGTAATTACCTTATGGCAATAATATAACACCTATTTTACCTTTTGGCAACACTTTTATTCGAATTTTTTATTTTTTATTTCCTTTTGGTAATAGAAGTACTTAAAATGTAATTTAAGGAGGGGTTTTATGACTGAATTTGGCGCTTATATAAAAAATATAAGAGATTCTAAAGGTATGACTCTGAATCAAGTAGCTTTGTATGCAGAAATAAGCGCTGCTCAATTGTCTCGTATTGAAACTGGTAAACGAGGAACACCAAAACCTCAGACTATCGAAAAGATAGCTCAAGCTTTAAAAGTAGATTATACGGAATTAATGAAGGTAGCTGGTTACGTTGAAAATACTCCAGATAATATCGAAAACACTCAAGCCGAAAAAGACATAGCCAAACGCTTAGAGGTATTTAAGAAGGATTTAGAAAACAGTGACGGCTTGGCATTTGACGGCGAACCTTTAAGCGACGAGGCAAAAGAGTCATTACTTGAATCTATGGAATTGCTATTTAGACAAACTCAACGAATCAATAAAAAATATACACCTAAGAAATACAGAAACGATGAATAAAAAATATAAACTATAGTGTAAAGCGAAGTGATTGCGATTGTGGATAAAAAACATAGTTAAACAATTACAAGAGAAATATAATACTGGCTGCCCATACTCTCTAGCTACACACTTGAATATTTACGTACTTCAACACGACTTACATCACGAAATTAACGGATATTACAAATATGACAGGCGCAATCGGTATATTGTGATAAATAACAATTTAGATAAACAGATGCAACGCGTTGTCTGTGCCCACGAACTAGGACACGCAGTATTGCACAAAAGAGTTAACACACCGTTTATGCGAAATAATACACTTTTATCTGTTGATAAAATCGAGCGTGAAGCTAATAAATTTGCAGCAGAATTGTTAATAACGGATAGTGATTTATTTGATTTTCATGAACAAAAAACAATATATGATGTAGCTACCTTACATAATGTTCCTATTCAACTTGCGGAACTAAAATATAAGGGGCTATTTTTATAAATATCAAAAGAACAAATGTTCTAAAAAGTATGAGGTGATAATATGGCGTACTATCGCAAACGCGGTAACTCTTGGGAATATAGAATAAAATACAATGAAAGTGGACAACAAAAAACATTATCTAAAAGTGGATTCTCTTCTAAATCCGCTGCACGTGCTGCTGCAATATTAGTTGAAGAAAAATTGTTCAAAGGTGGCATTGATGAAGTACGTAAGGGAGAAATGTTGTTTGAGGACTGGGTACAACGCTACAAAAAAATCCATGATTCCCAGCGCCGTGAATCAAGTAATGTGGCAGCCGAAAATGGACAAAAGAAATTATTGGCACGATTCAGTGGATACAAATTAAAAAACATTAGTCGCGAAGAATACCAAATCTTTATTAATGAATTATTATTTGAACAAAACTACAGCAAGAATACTGTTGACAGGATACACGGCGAAATGATGTCTATTATTAATACGGCCGTGGAGCATGAACGACTGGAAAAAAATAAATTGCGTTCTATTTCGATAAAAAAAGATGAAGATACTGACAAAATAACTTTTTTAACTTTAGAAGAATCACAAACATTATTGAATGTTATGGAAACACAAGAAATATTCAAAAAAGTAATGGTGCACATCTTACTTAAAACAGGTATACGCAGTGGTGAGCTGTTAGGCTTAATGTGGCAGGATATTGATTTTGAAAACAAAACTATTAAAATTGATCGACAGCGCACTCATAATGGAATTGTCCCCTTAAAAACAGTATCATCGTATCGCACTATAGGTATTGATGATGAATTATGTAATTTATTAAAAGAATTTAAAGCGTGGCAAGATGAAAATAAAAATGCCGCTGATACTTATATCGAATCAAATTATGTTATGGTAGATGAAACAGGTAAAGAATTTTACTATACAAAGCCGCAAGACATGATGAAAAATTTTTTACGATATGCAAAAATACAGGAAAGAAAATCAACGCATTTATTAAGACACACCCATGCAGTCTTATTATTAGAGGCAGGGGTCGATATTAAAACCGTATCTACTAGGTTGGGTCATAAAGATATAAATATTACAGCAAACACATATTTGCATGTCACTCAAAATCATGAACAAAAATCCATCGAAAAATTTATAAACTACCTCAATTTTTGAGCTTCAGGGGTCAAAAAGGGGACAAATGCTATTATCCCCTTCAATAATCCCTTATAAACCCTGATATAAAGCCACCTATTTTATTTACCCAATAATTACCCGTTCCTTAGGATAATGGTATTTCAATTTTTTCGTATTGCCACCTAGCGTATATAAAAACGAAATAATGCCGACACGCCCGATAAACATTAGCACCATGATGACTAGCTTACCAAATGTCGATAAATCGTTTGTAATGCCAAGAGACATACCACATGTTCCGAATGCGGAGGTAATTTCAAAGATTAGCTGTGTCGCTGTTGCATGTGGCTCTGAAATTAACAGCATAATCGTTGCTAAAAATACCATAAATAATGCTAATGTAATGACAACAAATGAGCGGAACACATCAATCATATGCACTTCACGTCCGAATATTTGAATCTCCTCACGACCATTTGCATATGAAATTAAAAATAAAATGGCAATTGCAAACGTCGTTGTACGAATCCCCCCACCAACTGAGCTAGGCGATGATCCGATAAACATTAAAAAGCTCATAAAGACATCTGTCGCCTCACCGAATGTTTGCACATCATAAGTTGTTAAACCCGCTGAGCGTGTCGAAACGGAATGATACATCGCTGAAAAAAATGCCTCATGCCATGACATTCCTTTAAATGAATGAAAGCTTTCGAGTGCTAAAATGCCGAATGTACCAATAATAAACAAGATGCCATATGTTGCTGTCGTAATTTTCGTAAATAGACTAAAGCGGAATGTTGGATCTTTTTTCATTAAAAACAGCTTCAATTCAATTAATACAGGGAAGCCGATTGCGCCAAGCACAATTAATAGCATCGTGACAAATTGCACGAAATAATCCAAATGGAATGGCTGTAAGCTCATGCCTGTAATATCAAAGCCACCGTTTGTCGTTGCCGAAATAGATGTGAAAATACCATGTGTTAATGCTTCTTGCCATGTATCAAAATAACGCTTAAAATGCAAGGTTAGCACAATTGCTCCAGCAGCCTCGATGAAAAATAATATTTTCACGATTTCGCGAATTAATTGGACAACGCCTGATAATTTATATTGATTATGGTCAATCATAATTAATTGTCTTTCACGCATGCCAATTCGCTTACCTACAAGTAACCAAATAAATGTACCAAGCGACATAATGCCAATTGCTCCTAATTGCAAAACAATTAGCAGCATAACAAGTCCAAATGTCGTATACGTTTCCGAAATATCAAAAACAGTTAAGCCTGTTACACTGACTGCACTTACTGCTGTAAATAATGTATCTAAATAAGCGACTTCAATGCCCTCCTGATGCACCCATGGCAATCGAAGTAAAAAAAATGATGTTGCAATTGCTATAAAATAATAAGACACGAGTAACTGGAATGGCGTAACTAATCTTAGTTGCTTCTTTTTCTTTTTCATCAAAATGCCCTTTCCTTCTCTAAGTAGTCATTAGTATAGACAATGTTAGGAAAAAAGAAAAGGGGTATAACTCACTAAAAAAGCAACTATCGAAAAGTTACCCGATAGTTGCCTTCAATTAAGCCTCTTGTTTTTTATTTTTCGCTACGCTGAAGAAGTAACCACCTGCTGCGATTGCTACTAACACAACCCAGAATGTCACTTTCCATAATGTTGAATGTGGAAAATCGTGTGGAATTAATGCTACTTTTTCATGTGCTAATGTTAAAACAACTAATTTAACCCCTACCCAGCCAACAATTAAAAATGCTGCTGTTTCAAGAGATGGTAGCTTGTTCAATATTTTTACAAACCATTGTGCTGCAAAACGCATAATGATTAAGCCAATTAAACCACCTAGGAACATTACTGAGAATTGCCCTGCGTTAATGCCGCCAACATGATATTCTGTCAAATGTGGTAATGTCACTGCAATCGCTACTGCTGCAAGCATCGAGTCAATTGCGAACGCAATATCAGCTAACTCTACCTTCACAACCGTCATCCAGAAGCCAGAGCCCTTCTTTTCCTTCACTTGCTCTTCACCATCGTCTTTTTTGAACTTTGCATCATAAATATGTTTAGCTGAAATAAATAATAAATAGGCTGCACCTAAAGCTTGAATTTGCCAATAGTTAACAAGTATCGTGATTAAAAATAAAGCAGCAAATCTAAATATAAATGCCCCGAATAATCCATAAAATAAAGCCTTCTTTTGTTGTTCCTGCGGTAAATGCTTTACCATAACTGCCATAACGACTGCATTGTCGGCTGCAAGCAAGCCTTCCAATACAACAAGTACAACAAGTACCCATGCGTATTCTAATAATATTGCTTCCATTATCAATTCCTCCTCTATCTTTTGTATACCCATTTCCTATACTTTTAAGGCAACAAAAAAGACCTATGCCTAAAAAACAGGCAAAGGTCTTGCTAAGCAAATTCATTGCTATCACACCCGATGGCAATCACCATGTAATGACGAATGTGAAATAAGTTCATTAAGGCTGCAAGGTGCAGTCCCTCAGTTCTTATAGCTACTCCCCTTTGACATAATGTCAATGGATATTCAACTGTAGGAATAGTATACTTGAAACTTTATGATTTCGCAACCCATTTCTTTAGATGGCGTGTTTCCTTATCCATCAAGCTATAAATAATTGGCACAATGAATAACGTAAGCACCGTTGAAGCGAAAAGCCCTCCTATGACAACAATTGCCATTGGCTGATTAAGTTCAGTTCCTTCACCGATGCCAAGTGCCAATGGAATTAATCCAAGCATCGTTGTTAATGCGGTCATCAAAATCGGTCGCAAACGATCCTGGCAGGCAATTAAAATCGCTTCAGCAGATGACTTGCCTTGCTCTTTTTGCTGATTCATATAATCAACGAGTACAATACCATTGTTTACAACAATGCCTACTAACACCAATATCCCGATGATTGCTGTGATGCCAAGCAATGTATTCGTTATAAACAAAGCAAGTGCCACACCTATAACCATTAAAGGTACACTAAATAACATAATGAACGGATATTTAAATGACTCAAACTGTGCTGCCATTACAATATAAACTAAAACAAGTGCCAAGCATATTGCGAGTATCATATCATTTTTCGCACTATCAAATAGCTCGCGATCTCCACTAAATATCACGCGTGTCGTGTCCTTTAACTGCACTTCTGCAATCGCTTTGTCCACCTTTGCTGAAATGCCGCTTAACGATTCCTTCGTACCATATTGAACGAAAAAGGCGACTGCTGAAGCTTGATCTGAGCGTCGAATCGCTGTTGGTCTTTGGGCTAATTCGATTGTAGCAACTTCTTCTAGTGCAACAAAAAGACCTGCTGGTGTGCGCAATTTCATGCTTTTCAGCGCCTCAATGCTCTTATTAAAAGTATCGCCAAAGCTCGTCATAACAGGTAAAACAACGCCATCTTCTGCGATAATTTGCGTTGTATAAAGACTGCGTGTCATGCTTCCTACCGTTTGTGCAATTTGCGCAGGCAACATGCCGTAATCCTTCGCTGCTTGTTGCTTGACCTCGATATGAATTTCTTCAACTGTGCTATCTAAATCGGTCGTTACCTCACTTACTGTATCAATTTCCTCTACTGCTTGCTGAATGGCAAACACCGCTTCTTGCAAGTGCGTTTCATTTGAATCGGTTACACGAAATGTCAATGTATTTGGTGTCGAGCCAGATGATGAAGTTAAAGAAAATTCGATTTCTGCACGCTCTTCAACGATTGTGGCTAAATCCTGTTCCATCGTCTCTACAAGCTCAAAAATTGATTTGTCGCGCTCTGCAACTGGTACAAGCTTAATATAAAGCTCCGCTTCATTTGTTCGACTCGTACCACGTGACATCGATTGCTGGTTTCCGCCAATTACACTGACAACAACATCTACCTCTTGAAATGGCTGTATGTAATCCTCAATATCTGCTACAACCTGTTCTGTTGCGTCGATAGATGAGCCAGCCTTCAATTGTACTTGCAATGATACATAGCCCTCATCTGTTGATGGAATAAATTCAGTGCCTGTACGGTAAAGCATAAAGCCTGTTACCGCAAATAAAATAGCTGTCGTAATTAAAACAAGTGCGCGATGATGCAATCCCCAGCGAATCATTTTGTCATATGCTTGATAAAATTTTGACTCTTTGCGTCGTTGTGCTAAATTGGTCATTTTTGGCTTTAATAAATAGCTTGCCAGCATTGGAACAACCGTTAGTGCAACAACAAGTGAGGCGAATAAACTAAATGCAATCGTTAAGGCGAACTCCGTAAAAATTCGTCCTATTAAGCCTGTAATAAAAACAACAGGTAAAAATACAGCAACTGTCGTTAATGTAGATGCAATAATGGCAAGGCTGACTTCCTTTGTACCATTTAAGGCTGCCTCTTTTGGTGATTTACCAAGCGCCATATGACGCTCAATATTTTCGATAACAACAATGGCATTATCGACGAGCATCCCAATACCTAATGCGAGCGCACCAAGCGTCATAATATTTAAAGAAAAATCGGCAAAATAAATAAGCACAAATGTCACAATAACCGAGTAAGGAATCGCAATCCCAACAATTAAAGGACTAATAAAGCTACGTAAAAAAACAAAGAGGACAAGCATTGCAAAAAGACCACCAAATAGCAAAGAAGAAGTAATATTATCAATGGCTAAGCGCACGTAATCGCCTTGGTCAAACAATACATGTGCTGTCACATCTACGTACTGTGGCTGAGCTAACAGTTTTGCTAATGCTTCTTGAAACGCATCTGATACTTGTGCGGTATTAGCATCCGATTGTTGTAAAACTGAGATTAATAGTGCAGGATAATCATTTGCCCGTGTAATCGTTGCTTGTGGCTGCTCGGCACGCTCTACAGCAGCAATATCCCGCAACAGCAGCGATTCTCCTGTCAATGGATTAACCGAAATAATCAGCTCTGCAATTTGTTCAGGAGATGTAAAGAGACTCACAATGCGTGTCGTTAATTGCTGCCCTTCTATTGACACCGTCTCCCCTGGCAAGGAAATATTATTTGCCTGTACAAGCTGCATAATATCTGTTTGCGTTAAACCTTTCTCTTGTAATTTGTCCGCATCTAACACTATGCGAATTTCCTCAACAATTTTCCCAGAAACGTTCACGCTTGCGACTCCCTCTGTTCGCTTTAGCTCCTGCTCTAACGATTCAGCCAACTGTCGTATGTCTACATTAGCGCTTTCCGCCTGTAAGCCTAGTTGAATAATTGGAAATTGCGATGGATCAAATTTCATAAATGATGGCTTCCCTACTCCCTCAGGTAACGAAACCATATCTAAACGCTGCATAATCTCTGTTTGCATCACATTCATATCTGTCGTCCAGCTGAATTCTACAATCGTTAAATTAGCACCTTCCTGTGCGGTAGACTGCAATCGTTTAATGCCAGGCAATGTAGCCAAGCTACTTTCCAAAGGCTTCGTCACTTTTTCATTGACTTCAAGCGGGCTTGCCCCTGGATAGCTCGTCACCACAACGCCAATCGGTGGATTTAAATTCGGAATAAGTGTCACCGGTATTTTAAAAAGTGAGACTGCCCCTAAAATAAGGACGAGTGCCATCGTCACAATTGTAAAAACAGGGCGCCTCACAAAAAATTCAGTTACCTTCATTTTATATACTCCTTCATCTTCATTACTCTAGCTTCACCTTCTTTATTCGACATTATGCACATCATTACCTGTTGAAGAGCCAAAGAAAGCGCATGGTGTTAATCCATGCGCTACAGTATTATAATAAGCTATATAATTTAATATTTTCGTTCTTCTCTGAGAACCAGCGCATTGCGAATTCATTTTCGAATAAAAACACTAAGTTATCGAAGCGATCCTTCACTAGCATTGAACGTGCAGAGGACATCGATTCCTTCACATCTTCCTCATTTTCAATCCAACGTGCGATTTTGCTGCCAACTGGCTCCATTTTTACTTCCACATTGTATTCATTTTTCATGCGATGCTCGAATACTTCAAATTGTAATTGACCTACAGCACCTAGCAATACTTCTTCAGTGTGTAGCGTTTTATAATATTGAATTGCGCCTTCCTGTACAAGCTGTAAAATCCCTTTATGGAATTGCTTGGATTTCATAACATTTTTGGCGCTAACACGCATAAATAACTCCGGTGTAAATTGCGGTAATTTTTCAAATTGGAATGTTTTTTTACCACCAACAACCGTATCACCAATTTGATACGTGCCTGTATCATATAAACCGATAATATCACCCGCAACAGCTTCCTCCACTGTTTCACGGTCATCCGCTAAAAACTGCGTTGACTGTGACACTTTAAATGACTTGCCTGTACGCGATAAAGTCATATTCATCCCGCGTTCAAATTTACCAGATACGATACGTACAAAGGCAATGCGGTCACGGTGCGCAGGGTTCATATTTGCTTGGATTTTGAAAATAAAGCCTGAAAATTCCTCATACTCAATTGGGTCAATAAATTGCTCATCCTCTGTTAAACGAGGCTGTGGTGTTGGAGCAAATTGTAAATATGTTTCTAAAAATGTTTGCACACCAAAGTTTGTTAGAGCCGAGCCAAAAAATACAGGCGTTAACTCACCACGGCGAATTTTCTCCTCTGAATATTCATTGCCAGCCTCATCCAATAGTAAAATATCGTCCATTGCCTGTGAATAATAAGAAGTCACTTTCATTGGGTGGTCAACTGCTAATCCACCTTCCTCATCAAGCGGTAAAAAGCGCTCTGCTTCCTCTGTACGGAACTGCTCAATACGTTTATTGTAGCGATCATAAATACCTAAAAACTCTTTTCCCATACCGATTGGCCAGTTCATAGGATATGCGTTAATGCCTAGCACTTCCTCTAGCTCCTCGATTAATTCTAGAGGCTCTTTCCCTTGACGATCCAGTTTATTAATAAATGTAAAAATCGGAATACCGCGCATTTTACAAACTTTAAATAGCTTTAATGTTTGTGCTTCAATCCCTTTTGCCGCATCGACAACCATGACTGCGCTATCTACTGCCATTAATGTACGATACGTATCCTCAGAGAAATCTTGGTGTCCTGGTGTATCTAAAATGTTGACACGATGTCCATTGTAATCAAACTGCATAACAGAAGATGTCACTGAAATACCACGCTGCTTCTCAATTTCCATCCAGTCAGACGTTGCAAACTTGCCTGATTTTTTCCCTTTTACTGTACCCGCATCACGAATCGCGCCACCGAATAATAAAAGCTTTTCGGTAATTGTCGTTTTCCCAGCATCCGGGTGACTAATAATCGCAAATGTGCGACGTGCTAATATATCTTGCTCTAAAGTCATAATTTTTTCCGTCTCCTTTTTCTATCCTAACTTATTTTAAAAGAGTTGCCCCTGATGTTACAACCTTTTTTCTTAGAAATTGCGCAATCTGATACAAAATATAGCCCATCACAATGGCAATCGCATTTAATAAAATATCATCCACATCTGTACTGCGACCGATAAAAAGCTGGGTGCCCTCTATAAACAGTGGAATTGCTAACGAAACGAACAGCATTTTCCACATGCTACGCATATTTGTCCATAATAAAGGGATAAAAAAGCCAAATGGAATAAATAAAATAATATTGCCTGCTAAATTATAAAAGGCAATCTCGGCTATCGGTCCATGCAGTTGGGTCATATACAAAGAGATTGTTTGAAAAGGGGTGAAATTATGCCGTAAGAAAGCTGGCTCCAATTGCAAAACGATGCGCCCATTTTCAAACCAATACTCTGGCAAAATCGTTTGCGAAAAAATGCTAATGCAGAAGCAGAAAAATAATAGCATCACGGTTTCACGTTGCTTATGCACAGTGCGCCGCCTCATCCAAAGAAAGCGCAATAATCCGTAAATCGGAAGTGTCAGCACACAATATAAAAGCATGCTAACTAAAAAAGACTGAATCATATATGTTACTCCTTTAAAAGAAGGTGCACTGCTTTCCTGAAAAAACCCCTTGGATACAATGCTTTCACCCTTCGTTCTCAATCAATTACGCCTCAGTTAACTCTTGTCCAGTTTTGTTCTAACCTAAAAGCGTCAAAGCCTTTGCGACAACAGGATGTTGGTCACTCAGTGAGTGTTTGGACACCCCCTGAGGAAAAAGCAATTGAAGCATTCATTATGCTTGACGCTATGCCTTTAGTATAGAAAACATTTTGCTCCTGCGATTACTCGTCGCAGATTTCTTTTGCTCCTGCGGTTACTCGTCGCAGATTTCTTTTGCTCCTGCGGTTACTCGTCGCAGATTTCTTTTGCTGAATCATAATAAATCTATTTTGAATTTTTATCGTTAGTTATTCCACTTGCGATAGTTCATCCATAATCACTTTCTGTATTTCATCATTTCCAACTGCACCATTATGGAATACATTTGATTCACTCCAATATAGCTGTCTAAACGATACACCATTCTGTAGCTCAATTTCTAAAAATATGCGTAATCCTTCTTGCTCGACTGGTTCTACATCTTCTAGTTCTAATGAATAAAATGCGTTTAAAAATCGCTCTTTTGCAGACTGTGTGAATGTATGTAATCTCCTGCCATCCTCTGTGCTTTCAATATATATATTTTTCACAAGCTGCCGCATCGGATAAATCTCCTCTATTGTTTTGGCACTTTCATTTGAACGCGCCACATAAATAGCATCATTTGCAGCGACAAGTAAGGTAGTTGGATAGCCTTTTATTTCATAAATTGCTGTACCTTTTTCTAAATAGGTGGCATGCCCATTTTGCATTTGATGATGAATCCCTGTGCGGTCCTCCATTTTATACATTACCTGACCAATTTCCTGTCCTCGTTCAATTATGACTGGAGAATCTTCATCCATTGGCTTAGGATAGTGACGTTCATATTGTATATCATTAAGCATTAGTATATCTATCCATTCGATTGTTGAATGACTAAGAGGTTCTTGAATATGCTGACAACCAACTATTAGCAAAATAAGTAATGGCATAATGATAATCTTTTTCATACTCAACCTCCTGTAACCATGCTATAGTTTCAATTATAAAACGGATAAGGGTAGGTGTATAGATGAGGCAGCAGATTAAATTGGCCGTACGTGAAGCCTATACAACGATGTATGAAGCACTAAAGAACGAACAAATATACGCAGTCGTGTTAGTAACAGACAGTGATTGTGGCAGCCTTTATTTAACGCTAGGCACAGAAAAGTCACTTCTTCAAATTGGTGAAAATTATGGAGACAATCCAGAAGATTATCGCTTTTTAAAAGACGAATTTTTGCATGAGGATGATACAGAATTATTACAAAAATTAAGTCTTGAGCTTTTAGATAGAGCATTAAATGCGGGTGAACAATTTGCCTCGCATAAAGCAGAAATCCATACAACGATGAGCGACACGCTATATGAATTAAAGCAAGAGGGCATTATTGACAAAAATATTTTTGCATTTATTTCTGCAACAGACGATACTGACGATGAAGGATTAGAAATATCATCAGCCAAACGCTGTAATCCAAATCATCCATTACTCCCCGTTTTTTTACACAATTGGCAACAATAATTAAAAAGAGTATATAGAAATAAATTTCCATATACTCTTTAAATTGTGTGTAAATTGTGTGTGTGCCTGGCACCTAAACAAACTTCACTTTTCCCTCTGCAATTGCAATGTCTGCGTCGCTATGTGGATATTTTGTATTCTCGATAATTTGGTAATCCTCATGCCCTTTACCCGCAAAAATGATAATATCCCCTGCTTCTGCAATTTTGATAGCATGGCGTACTGCCTCTGCGCGGTCACCAATACATGCATATTGCTCATGCAACATACCTTTTGCTAAATCGCTTGTGATGCTCTCATATTCCTCATAGCGTGGGTCATCTGTCGTTAAAATGACGTAATCCGCAACAGAAGCTTTTTCTGCCATCGCAGGGCGCTTCGATTTGTCGCGGTTGCCGCCCGTGCCGATAAGAAAAATTAATTTGCTCGTTTCACCTTTATACGGCAGTGCTGCATTAATCGCTTTTTCAATTGCATCTGGTGTATGTGCGTAATCAATAAAAATTTGGATAGGCAAATCAGTTTGTACTTTTTCCATGCGCCCTTTTACCGGTGGGAGCTGCTCAATTTGCTCAATAATTTCATGCAATGAAAATTGGCGTGCATACAAGGCTGCAGTCGCTGCCAATACATTGTAGATATTGAACTCTCCAAGTAAATGCATCGCCACATCGTAGGTACCCTCAGGTGTTTGCATCGTAAAATACGTCATGCCATCCTCATAACGACAATTGGAAGCATAGAAGTCAGCAGCGCTATGTAGCCCATATGTCCACACTGGAAATGGTGTTAACGTTTGATAATGTGCTGACCATTGATCATCTGCGTTTAACACAACATGCTTATCTTTACGCAAATCTTGACCTAACTGTGAAAACAGCAGCCCCTTTGTATTGCCATATGCCTCCATCGTGCCATGAAAATCTAAATGATCATGTGTTAAATTCGTAAAAATCGCTACATCATAATCAACGCCTGCTAAGCGACCTAAAGCTAAGCCATGTGATGACACTTCCATTACCATTGCATCACAGCCCTCTTCTTTGGCACGATAAATCATTTGCTGGGTACTCAAGGCATCGCTTGTCGTATTTGCTGATTCATACAGCGTACCATTCAAATTAAAGCCGATGGTTCCTGCCAGTGCTGATTTTTTGCCTAAGCCCATTAAAATATTATGGATAATGCCTGTAACGCTCGTTTTGCCATTCGTTCCCGTTACCCCAATCATCATTAATCCTTCAGATGGATAACCGAAAAATCGTGCAGATAATAAGCCAAGCGCTCGCTCTGAACTTGGAACGATGAGCTGTGCAACATTGCGTGTTAGGGTCAATTCTTTCTCCGCTACAATCAATGTCGCACCTGCATCAACTGCCCTTTGCGCATAATCGTGCCCATCCACCGTGTAGCCTTTGATACAAATAAATGCACTTTGCGGCTGTACACTTCTTGAATCAACTGCAATGTCCTCAATATAGCTAGGCAATACGCCGAGTATCTTCTTTTGTGGAATGGCACTTATTAATTCCTCTACGCGCATTCACTATTCCCCCATTTCAACCATTGGCGATGTTACATATGCATATAATAATTCAGCTGTCGCCTGTAATGAATCAACATGTGTGCGCTCATAGGCATGCGATGCTTCGATGCCTGGTCCGAACAAAGCATGACGAATATCAAAGCCTGCTCGAATTGCTGCTGAGGCATCTGAGCCGTAATATGGGTAAATATCGAGCTTATAAGGAATATTACCTTTCTTCGCCAGCTGTACTAGATGCTGTGTTAACTCATAATGATATGGCCCTGTTGCATCCTTCGCACAAATTGACACTGTATATTCATCAGATGTTTGACCATCACCAATTGCACCCATATCTACTGCAATATATTCAACTACCTGTGCTGGAATATTGGAATTACCGCCATAGCCGATTTCTTCATTGTTAGAAATATAAAAATGTGTCGTATATGGTAGCTTCACATTGTTTGCTTTTACATATTTCATTAATTGTAACAGCAATGTTGTACTTGCTTTATCATCCAAATGACGCGATTTCACAAAGCCCGATGCTGTTTCCTCATAACGCACATCAAATGACACAAAATCACCTACTTCAATACCTAGAGCACGCGTATCATCTGCATTTAATACCTTTTCATCAATGCGTACTTCAATATGGTTTTCATCACGCTTTAAGCTATCTGCTCCACGGTACACGTGCACCGTCGTTTCATGCATTAAAATCGTACCACGTACCGTCTTACCATCTGCTGTATGAATCATACAGTATTCGCCCTCTACTGCATTCCAATTAAAGCCACCGATCATTGCTAGCTTCAAACGACCGCTTGACTTCACTTCCTTCACCATCGCACCCAGCGTATCGGTATGTGCTGTTAATAAACGGTGCTGTTCATTATTTTCCCCTTCAAATGTAACGATAATTGCTCCTTTATTCGTTTTTGTATAAGAAATATTATGCTCCTTCAAAAACTCTCCCATAAAGCGCATAATATTTGTCGTATAACCAGATGGGCTTGCAATTTTTACTAATTTCTCTAATAATGATAATGTTTCTTGTTGATTAAATAGACTCGTCATAAAAACCCTCCTAATATCTTTTATCGCACATTTCCAAAATGCGCGATACAATCAGCTGAGGAATACTCCCTCAGATACAAAGCTTCACTTTATCATATCAAAATTTTACGTCTATCAACAATGAGGAGAAACAAATTTTAGGCAATTTGCTAGGAGAACACGATGCGACCACTGACAATCATACATAAACGCAATTTATTCATTTATTATTCACTTTTCATTTGTTCTCACTAGCGTCGCATTAAAATAATTCAACGCATCATATTAAACTGAATTTTCTGTAATATAATCCAAGCATAAAAAA
>NZ_JAMBIZ010000047.1 GCF_025291715.1 Metasolibacillus sp. | reverse complement strand
GAAAAAGAGAGTACAGGAACGAATATTCGTTCCTGTACTCTCTCACTTGTGCCTGAGGGACTTTTTCAGTGCCCTCCACAAATTCGGAGGCTTTTCTTAATTGAGCAGTTTCCCTCGCTATTTGATCACTTTTCGTCACTATTCGATCACTTATTCACCTTCACAACGCAAAAACAGCCGAGAATGTGTGCATCCCCGACTGCTCTTTTAGTGAATATTTCTCTTTTTAAAGCTACCACCTCGTACCTCAGCCACATCTGTAATAACAATAAAAGCGCTTGGATCATGCTCTTTTACGATGGTTAATACTTTATTTTCTTCCATCCTTGTAATAATGCAATGGATTAGCTCAACTGGTTCATTTGAAAAACCACCTGTTCCCGCTGTATATGTAACGCCACGCCCTAGTCGGTCCTGTAGCGCTTGTCCAATCTCACGTGTATTTTTGCTAATAATTTGAACAGATTTCGAGCTTTCTAAACCGACCTGAATAACGTCGATAACAATTTTCGCAATATAATATGTAGCAGCAGAATATAGTGCACTTTCTAAACCATAAATAAAGCCTGCACCTGTAAAAATAAAAGCATTAATGAATAAAATAACGTCCCCTACTGAAAATGGAATATTACGCGATATAAGCACTGCCAAAACTTCTGAACCATCTAGCGCACCACCATTACGCAAAACAATACCAATTCCGACACCTAGCATTACCCCACCAGATAACACAACAAGTAAAGGATCCTTTTCACCTAAAATAGGCTCCATGCCATGCATTAACACCGTCGATGCTGATAATGCAACGATACCAATCGTACTAAAAATAGCAAATGTTTTTCCCACCTGCTTATAACCTACGTATATAAACGGTAAATTTAAGACGAACAGTAAAACACCTAACGGAATATTAAAAAGATAATTCCCCATAATGCTGACACCTGTTACGCCACCATCAATTACCGAATTAGGAATTAATACGGCTTCCAGTGCATATCCTGCAAGCGCTGCACCAAGAATAATAAATATGACACGACGCACAAAGTCGCTCTTTGCTTGTTTCTTTGTACTACCTTCCATCCATAAACCAACTCCTTATTTAATGTCCACTTTACTATTATTACGCCATTTTGCTATTGAGAAAAGAAAAAAATCCCTCAGCTTAAAATTCCTTCGCTTTAAGTGAGGGCGATTCCTTGCTATTTTTGTATCGTTGATTGCTGTATCGCAAGCAATTCGGAAATCGTGACAAATGTATAACCTTGCTTCTTTAGCTGAGGCAAAGCCTGCTTTAATGCCTCCACAGTTTGCTGACGATTGCCGCCTCCATCATGAAACAGGATAACATCACCTTCCTTGGCACTATTCACAATTTGCAGGATTTTTCCTACTCCTGGCTCCTTCCAATCTTCCGTGTCCAAATGCCACGACCACATTACGACCTTATATCCTTCCTCTGCAATCGCATCAATCATCGCATCTGTATATTGTCCACCGACTGGACGGAATAGCTTCGGTCGATTACCTGTAATTTGCTCAAGCAGCTCGGAAGTTTGCTCAATTTCCTTTATAAGCTTCGGCACGGTTGTTTTTAACGGATGTGTGTACGTATGATTCGCAATTTCATGACCTTCTTCATCAATTCGCTCAACAAGTGCAGGGTTTTTCTTTGCATTTTCACCAATAATAAAAAAAGTTGCCTTCGCTCCATGCAATGCAAGCAAATCTAAAATTTCAGATGTATACGCTTGATGTGGTCCATCATCGAATGTTAATGCCAACACTTTTTGATCTGTATGAATATCCCAAACAACTTGCCCTGCTTCCTCATAATATTGCCTGCTACGATTCGCAGCTGCCTCCTCCTCTGTTTGAAAAAAAGGGATAACAGCCAATACAAGCACAAGCGTTATGAATGCGTATATTTTTTTCAACACATCACACCCTACATTATATTTTACTGATAGTATTTGTAGGTTGCCGTTAAAAAATGCCGCTATTTTTTAGCAAGTAGAGGCAACAAATTCCTCAAACCTTTCTTCCTCCTCGAAAAAAGGGTAATGATTGCTGTAGTTAAATATTGTTAATTGCGCAGTTGGCAGTAGCTCAGCCATTTCCATTGAAAAACGATATGGACATTGTGCATCATGTAATCCAGCTGAAATAAAGGCAGGAATTTGCACAGATTTTAACTGCTCTCGCACATCAAATTTTTGACAATCTACTTTCCGAAAATAATCGAGGCGTGCTCCGACAGTTTTCCCGCTATTCGGTCGAGCATATGTTTTATGTAAGTTTTCTTTATTGTAAAATGACATTAATGCCCATTCCTGTGATAATCGCTGTCTTTCCTCCACAGGCAAATCAGGCTCATTAAACAAATTCATAATTTCACGAATGCGATTAAAATTTGGGTTTTGATGACAATAAATGCTCCCTGCATCTGCTGCATATTCAATGCTTGCAGCTGACCCTGTCGCGATAATTTTTGTCAAAGAGTCTTGTGCTAATACTGCATATTTAAGCGCTAACATACCACCTGTCGAATGCCCTGCCATCGCCCAACGATGCAGTCCTAATGCTTGACGTATCGCCTCTAAATCTTGTACCGTCGTATCCATTGAAAAATCATCTTGCTCTGTTGCTTGAACAGAATTACCAACACCACGAACATTGATTAAATATACTTTATAATGATTAGTAAATGGATTTGCAAAGGCATTGCCACGTTCATTATATTCACTATACAAATGTGTTACGACTAATGGCTCCCCCTCGCCTTTTTCAAACAGTTCAAATGTTCCTCTTAGCGTATCAACCATTCTTTTTTTCCACATAACAAAATCCCCCTTTTTCTCCATTTTATCACCTAATGATTTTTTTGCATGATAAACTTTCTCGTGCTACAATTTTCAGTAGTGATTTTTTAAGAGAGGGCGCTATATGAAACTAGTAATAAGATTATTATTCGCATTCGGCATTATTGCTATACTGATTATATATATGTTTAGTAAATTTTCTTCTTCTCCATATCAAGAAATTCCTTCTGCTATCCAGCCAATCGAGGAAGATTTAAGTGCCGAGCAATTTATTGGCGCAATTGGTGAAACAGCACGCAAACTTGCTAGTGAAAATGATTTATACGCATCGGTTATGCTTGCACAAGCCATTTTAGAAAGCAATAAAGGGCAAAGTGGGCTTGCCTCTGAGCCGAACTATAATTTATTTGGTATTAAAGGGAAATACAAAAATCAATCCATAACACTTAAAACAAAAGAAGATGATGGCAATGGTAATCTCACAACAATTTTAGATGAATTCCGAAAATATCCTTCCTACGAAGCTTCCATGCAGGACTATGCTAATTTATTGCGCAATGGTGTTTCATGGAATAACGCATTTTACCATGCTGCCTTTAAAAGCAACACGTCCTCCTATCGCGATGTGACAAGCTTTTTAACAGGTACCTATGCCACTGA
The DNA here is from genome assembly GCF_025291715.1 of Metasolibacillus sp. GTDB lineage: Bacteria > Bacillota > Bacilli > Bacillales_A > Planococcaceae > Metasolibacillus > Metasolibacillus louembei. Next base: position 13,161 of record NZ_JAMBIZ010000047.1, on the reverse strand, counting down.
CTCAAAATATGAGCAAAAGCTAAATCAATTGATTGAACAATATGACTTAACACAATATGATTACCCAATCGAAAACAAAACAACAGTCACCGTCACAGCAGACGACTCATTAAACAGCATCGCAGAAATTTACAATGTTAGCGTCACTTCATTAAAACAATGGAACAAGCTACAATCCAGCGCTTTGCAAGAAGGACAAGTGCTAATGATTTATGAAACAACAGTAATTCAATAATAAACGCTGAATTTCGAGGTTTATTCCACGTTTTTCGGAGTTTATTCCACGTTTTTCGGAGTTTATTCCACGTTTTTCGGAGTTTATTCCACGTTTTATCGGGAAAAGCAGGCTGTAGCCTTCTTTCCCGATAATCCTTTACACTTTTGTTAAGCGCCAATTGCGCTTTGTTGCGAAAATGCCGATGCCAATAAAAGCAACTATCACAACACTAGCTATCAATAGGGCAATCCAAAAGTCTTTCATATCCACCGTTCCTGCTACGAAGCTAACACCGTAATTTGCTAGCTTCCAAGGTGTCCATGTCCAAAAGCTTCCAATTGCTGAATCAATTAATAAGCCAAGTGGTAAAAGAACAATCGCAAGTGCTGCTGCGATACCTGTCTGAAAAGCAGCACTCATCGCTATCGTCACTGCCATTACTAAAAGTAACCATACACAATATGTCAGCAGCATTTTCACAAAGTCACCTACCGCGACACCACCAAATAAAATTGCTGTATAATACATGCTTGCTGCATAGCCAAGCATCGCACTAAAAACACTAACAAGTGAAGCAACCAGCCATTTACTCATAAAAACAGCCGTCGCTGAAATTGGTCGTACATACAGCAATGTTGCTGTTCCATTTTGACGCTCACGACTCACCGAGCCAATAAATGCACTAATCAACACAATCAGCCCGATTAGCTGATACTGTCCTGTTGTAGACGCTAAAATATCAGCTGCCGTTAGCTCTGGAAACAGCATTTGAAACCCTTCTGGCATATTGCCAACTGCGGATAAAATATCCTCCATATAATAATTTGTTAACGGCTCTGTGACACCAAAAAAAATAAAGACAAGCGGAATCCATAAAAATTTAAAGCTGCGCCAGCTTTCTAAAAACTCCTTTTTTAACAATACACTCATTGATATGCCACCTTCATGAAAATTTCATCTAAGCTTGCGGTTACACGCTCCACTTTGACAATTTCCTGTTGCTCTGTCACTAATAGTTGCAATAACTGCTGCATCGATTGTTGTATAGGTAGATAAACATACTGTCCTTCTGCCTCTCCTGTATAACGATCAGCAAAGCTCATGGCTGCCTGCTCATCCACAAACTGAATTAAATACTTTGGATTCGCATATTTTTGCTGAATTGATGCTAACGAACCTTGCTCAACTAACTGCCCCTTTTTCATAAATAATACTTGGTCTGTCATTTTCTCCGCATCATGCAAAATATGTGTGGAGTATAAAATCGTTGTTTGTTGCTGCAATTCCTTTAATAAATTCATGACTTCCTGTCGCCCAATTGGATCAAGTGCAGATACTGGTTCATCCAACAGTAACAGCTTTGGGTCATGAATAATTGCCTGGGCAATACCGAGACGTTGCTTCATCCCGCCTGAAAAAGTCGCTGTTTTTTTATGCATTGCATCACCTAGTCCTACATACTCCAGCATTTTCACGCTTTTTTCTCGCACCGCTTTGCCTGGTACACCACTCAACTTTCCAACCATTTCTACATATTCTAAAGCAGATAGCCATGGATAAAATTGCGGATATTGTGGTAAAAATCCGATACTTTGCCTTATATCCTGCACACCTGACATCATGACAGTCCCCTCCGTTTGCTGTAGAAGCCCTACAATCATGGACATTGTCGTTGTCTTGCCCGCGCCGTTCGGTCCAATTAATGCTGTAGCAGTCAGAGGTTCAAGTATAAAACTCACATCATCTACAACCGTTTTCCCTACAAAGCTTTTCGTTAAATGTTCTACCTGTAATAATGTCATGATTGTTTTCTCCCGATAATGAAATAAACAATTGACCCTACTACGCCACCGCATAAAATCAATAGCAACCATAACCATTTCGGTCCGTTTGTTGCATAAATGCGCTTTAAATCAATAAGCGCTGCACACCATAAAATAAGCTGTACGACTAAAACTGGTGCAACTAATGCCCAAGGTACTTGATCAAATCCACTCATCTCATTTCCTCCTCTAGTTGTAAATGTTTCGCTACTTTGTGCAACATTTTTTGTAATTCTTTATCCTGTAAAGCTACCCCAAAAATCGGCTGTTTTGTTATGCTTGCTAACAAATCTCGCTTAATGGACTGTTCATCACGCGGGGCTTGTGCACCGAGATGGATATTTTGTGTAATCCAATCATCCAGCAAATAAAAGTACTGATCGCCACGCAATTCGATTGGAAATTTAAGCTGTAAGCATAAATCACAATATTTTTTCAGCATGGCGAGTGCCTTTTGCTGTTGCTGCTGTTGCATATAGCCTGCTGCTGCTTGTAAATAAAAGACGAGCCCTGCATTCATATTTAATTTTCCAATCGAAAACAATTGCAACATCGCCTCTACTCGATGGATCGTTTCATCAAAATAAGTCGGATTATCTATTTCGTATTGTAATGAATTGGTCGCACTGTTTACGATACCGAGCATATGCTGATACATACTAACCTGTAATACTTCTTTTGCTTTCTCATGTTCACCACGCATCGACAGTGCAACAGATACAAGTATTTCTGTCCCATATTGCATACGTGCCTCTTCCCCTAAAATTTCTAACACTTGCTCAAATTGTCCTTGCTCCAATTTAACATATGCTTGTAACATTTCGGCCTCATAAATAACCTTTACATCACTACAATGCTCCACGATACGCTGACATAGCTCATCCACTCGCTGTAAAACCACGATTGGCTCATCTGCCCGCTTATAATAATTCAAATAAAGCTGTGCCATTTGTAGCAGAAATGGGAAACATGCATAATATTCTGCAAGCAGTTCCTCCATCTCCTGTTGCACTTCCGCAAAGCGATGCTTGTTAAACTTTTCGGCTAATTCGGCATATATTTTTCGCATATGTGCGGTTGTCATTTGTGGTTCATAACCTAGTAAGGCATCAATCGTCACATTAAAATAAGTTGCGAGCTTCGGCAGTAATGTAATGTCTGGGTAGCTCTGTCCTTTCTCCCATTTCGATACGGCTGCCTTCGACACACCTACATACTGTGCCACCTGCTCCTGTGTCACACCTAATTCTTTACGTTTTGTCGCTAGCTTTGTCGCAAATTGAAAATGCTCCATTCTCTCGCCCCCTGCTTCCATTATAAAAAACCCTCGCTCAATTACCTAGCGAGAGTTCGTTTATTTTTGTAGAATAAGTCAACCAATAGTTTACTTCACTCTGCTGTTTTTTTCGTCAACGTAAAGAAAATCAAACAACCAATTGAAGAAGTTGTTAACATAATTGCCCCCATCGGCACAGCAGAGCTTTCATTCAGCCCTACTAACGGCGCCATCATCGAGCCAACCAACAGTGGTAGCATGCCGATTAATGCGCTAGCACTCCCCGCGCGATGCCTTTGTGACCGTAAAGCCAATGTTGATGCACTTGTCAAAATGATACCGATTGATGTCATATAAATGAATAGTGCCAGTACAATCAATACAAGAGGCCCTTGAATAATCGCCATCGACAACAGCAATATGTTCGCACTAACCGCCATTAATACGCCTGTTTTCAATAAATTATGCTCATGGAATTTCTCGCTTAAACGCCCAACTGAAAAACTTCCTGTAATAATCGCAAGCCCATTAATGCCAAATAAAATACTAAATACTTGTGGCGACACACCATAAATCCCCTGATAGACGAATGGCGTACCCGCTACATAAGCAAAGCTACCACCATGAATAACGCCAACAATCAATGCATAACCAATGTAAGAACGGTCACCAGCGAGGCTGATCATTGTCTTTAGAGAATGCTGAATCGATATTGGCTGCCTTCTTTCAAGCGGTAGCGATTCCTTTAATTGCGTTGCAACAATAAAGAAAATCACTAAGCCGAGCACACTTAAAAAATAAAAAATCGTATGCCACGTAGCAAATGGCAATAATAAAACAGCGCCCCCAGTCATTGGCGCAATCATTGGCGCAGTTGCATTAATGACCATCAATAACGCATAAAACTTCGTAAAGTCTTTTCCTGTAAAAGTATCACTCACAACTGCACGCGATAACACAATTCCCCCAGCTGCTGTCATTCCTTGTATAAAGCGCCCAATAATGAGCACCGTGATATTCGGTGCAAATGCGCAAATAAGCGAAGAAATGGAAAATAGCACTAAAGAGATAAGCAATGGTTTCCGTCTGCCGACACCATCGCTGATTGGTCCGATAATAAATTGCCCTAATGCAAGCCCGCATAAAAACGTTGTTAAACTAAGCTGTACTAGCGATGCTTTCACACCTAAATCAGCACTTATTTCGGGAAAGCTTGGTAAATACATATCAACATTGAATGGCCCTAACATAGCGAGTGAACCTAAAATCAATGCGAGGAAAATTCGCCTTTTTCCTGTTGGATTTTTCTCCATAAACTACACCTTTTTTATTTCGATTTTCAAAATGAATAATTTTATTATAAATGTTTCTAAGGAAAAAGGCTTTCATTTTTTAGCTTTTTCAATAGAAGCTCCTCTACCGCCATTTTTAATGCTTGATTAGCATAGCGAATCATAACATCTTCACCCATTGTTGCAAAGCGAATATCACAAAAATAAGCATCCACTTTAATAAATTGCTCTAGGCGAATTCCTTTGTTAGCTAGCAGCTTCTTACATCTGGCGTGCTCTTCACGCAAGCTTTTGACAAGTGGCTCCAGCATATGTGCATAAAGTTTATGCATTTTAAACGAAGGCAGTAAAGAGAAATCCTGCTCTAATGCGCGAATCGCAAACTCAAATAGAAGAAACTCATGGACAAGTGGACGTTCACTATAGTGAATCATTGTATTCATCCATTAGTTGTGCTGCATAAATAGAAGAAATGGCTATGCATTTTGTTGCAGTGGATGTTGCAATGAGTAGCTCATGTTGCGCTTGATGATACGATGTAATGATGCCTATTACTTCATTTTCCTGCCATAAAATAAGTCGAATTGTTGCTTTTGTTTGCATGGCATATTGCACAGTTTGCTGTAAATGCTCCAGCTCCCATTCCGTACGTACGATAGGCTGCACATCCTCCCTTTCTAAATTACGCAGCATTTCCATATGTTCACTCAGCATCATTGCAGACCATTTAATATTGCCTCGATCACGCAACATTTCACCCACTCCTTCACTGTCAATTATGCGTGCGGATTCAAGCTAAATGCCCTCCGACAAGTTGTTCTCGCTGCCGTGCTGTGCCACTCTCTGTAAAGGAAACAGCACGCAATAAAGAGGCTGCTCCGAAGCGCTCTCGAATGGCATCCATCGTATAACCCAGTTTTTGTCGTTGCTCCTTTTGCTCATCAAATAAATCAAGCTGAATCCCCCTATGTGGGCGTATATTCGATAAGCGGACCGAAAGCTGGCGCACAGGCTGTTGTGCAAAATGAATGGTGAACAGCTCCTTGCATGCTTCATACAGTTTCATCGTTTCATTCGTTGGCTCCTCTATCGTTTTCATACGATAAAAATTCTTTTCCATTGCCGCCCGACTATATGAAACACCTAGTGCTACTGTTTGCACAACATATCCAGCCATTCGTGCTCTTCTTGCTACATCCTCACACATTTCAAGTAAAACAATTAAAATTTCCTCTTGTGTATGATAATCTCGCATGAGCATTTGCCCTTTCCCAAAGCTCATCGGCTCCTTTGTATTTGGTGCTTCAAATGTGGATAAATCTATACCCCATGCATGATAATACAGTTGATTGCCAATAACACCAAATTCCCTTTCTAACATCGCTAAATCGGTATGTGCTAAATCACCCACACTAAAAATTCCTTTTTGATTTAAAGCATACTCCATACGTCGTCCAATGCCCCACATTTTCGAAAGAGGTGCAACGGGCCATAGCTTCTGCGGCACATCTTGATAAGTCCATTTGGCAAAGCCTGTTGTCTTCGCCTCAATATCAAGCGCTAGCTTTGCCATTAACATATTCGGCCCTATCCCAATAGCAGAAGGGATACGAAACTGATCATAAATAGCTCGACGAATCGCTTTTGCAGTCTCTTCTGGCTCTCCCCATAAACGCTCTGTTCCCGTTAAGTCAATAAAGCTTTCGTCCACGCTATACACATAAATCGCCTCACGCGGAACAAATTGCAACAATAGCCTCGTAATCGCTACAGACATTTCTAAAAAGAACTGCATTTTTGGTTCAAACAGCTTAATACTTGGATGATTCGGTATGTCATAACGCCTGCTACCAGTTTGAATATGAAAGCGCTCCTTCATTGGAGGAGATGCCGCCAATACAATGCTACCTTTTTGTGTCAAATTGCCAACAATCGCAATCGGCTCCTGCATCACATCAAGCCCTTCTAACATCGCGATACAGCTAGCATAAAAACACTTCATATCAATACAAACAATTGGTCGATTCGGATAATGCTCATACATTTCACTCGCCTCCAAAGGAACGTTTGTTCTTATTTTAAGCACATTCGTTTGATTTTGCAAGTGGTAGATGTAGGGTAAATATCCATACAGTGAGCCGTTATATCTTAATTCTTCAAAATAATTTACGATAGCTACTGCAAGCCTGTCATGATTCAGTGAATAGTTTGAACACGGGAAGAGTTAGAATATTTATCATTTCATTTACATAAATAATCGGAGCTTACTGACCTACTCGTTCCAGCAATATAAACTATTTGGACGCCCCTTCCCTTTTCTTTTTTCATCTCCAATTTTCTCTAATATGTTGATTTCAACTAATGCTTTTACTAAACGCTGAGCAACTCGATGGCTAATTTGCAGCTCCAACATAACATCTTGGGTAGTAAACTGATCCCATTTTTTGCGTCGAATAACAAAGTAAAGTGCCTCTACATGATGCACTGGTAATCGAGCTTGCTCCAGTTGCTCATAAATTTGTGTATGAAATAAAGAAACATGGCTTTTTGTTGATACAGCCACTGCCTCATTCGCTGATAAAAACTCTCCATCTTCATTCATTAACCCTATCATTGGAACAAGCGCTCTCGAGGACTGAGCAGCTTTCCTTGCAAATTGCTCTGCTTGTAATGCAGAATTTCCAAAGCCAATCCCAACGATGATTTGGCGATTTTTTTTAGATTGTAATTTCAGTATATCTTCCTGTAACAGCTTTAAATAATCTAGCATCTCACCCCGAGAGCTAATGATCATATAATGCTGGTCTCGCACTTTAAAAAATGAGCCATTCATTTTTCTACTCATATGTAGTAGCTCTGTTTGAATTTCTAATGTATCCATTTGGATATCAAATGATAAATCTGCTTCATCTATACAATCTTCAATCATAATGTAACAAGATGCAATTTGTGTTTTTTTAAAGTAATCTGTTTCAGCACCTTGTTCAATTGTTCGGATTACTTGCCTTATTGCTAAACTTGTTGGACTTATCCATTCAACAGGAATACCTTCTGCTGTTAATACATTTTTTATTTCTGGATGACAAGTAAGCACCGCATCAACTTCCTTTGCCTCCCAACGCTGGCGATGTATCGGCAAAAGATGTTGATAGCCTTCTAACGGATTAAAATATTCAATATAACAAGCATCCAGCTTCATTTCCATTTGCTCAATAGAGCGCTCTACAACATCCAACCCTTGTATAATATCAATGCTTAAGCGCGAAACAGGTTTATTAACGAGCTGCATTACATTTAGCAAGCCACGATAAACACCTGATTCTAGTAACTCTACATAAAATGCACGCTGTTCCGTAATTACAGATTTACCTAGCATATAGGGAATAATCCCTGAAAAAAGAAAATAATCAAATTGCTCCTTATGCTGTTCCACAATTTTTGTAGTTTGTGTCGCTGTTTCATATATTAACGGATGTAACTTAAGAGGAGAATTCATCTTTTCTCCTGTTGCTAAAATTGTATTGACAGAGCGCTCAGGCCCAATGACACCAACTCGATACATTCAAATTCCTCCTGCTTTCTCATACATAATCACATTCAATAAAAAATCGCTTACTCATCATATATTATACGACAAGTAAGCGATAATTTTGTCCTGCTACTTATAACTTAAATTATTCCCAATAAATTGGTCCACTCGGCCCTACAGGTATACCTAGTAAATACCAAACAATTATCAATAGAATCCAAAAAATACCGAAGAAAATTGTATATGGAAATAACCCTGCAATTAATGTCCCTAGCCCTGCACGTTTATCAAAGCGCTGTGCAAATGCCAAAATTAGCACAAGGTACGGAAACATAGGTGTAATTGGATTCGTAATAGAATCGCCAACTCGATACATCATTTGTGTAAAGGCTGGATGATAGCCTAAATACATAAACATCGGCACGAAAATTGGCGCAAGCATCGCCCATTTTGCCGAGGCACTTCCAATTAACAAATTAACAAACGCTACAAAAATAATAAATGCAATAAATAATGGTACACCTTTAAAGCCTATTCCCTCTAAAAATTCAGCACCTTTAATAGCAATGATTTTTCCAAGATTACTTGAATTAAAGTATGCAAGCATTTGCGCTGACACAAATACTAATACTACATAAGGGCCCATTAAACTCATCGTTTTGCCTAGATGATTGGCAAAATCCTTTGTTGATTGAATGGTTTTTGCGCCAAGTCCATAGAAGAAACCAGGTACTAGAAAAACAATCATAACAATTGGGACAATTGCTGTCATTAATGGGGAACCATTCAAAATAGAGCCTGTCTCTGGATTACGCAACCAGCCACCTGAAGGAATAACCATCGCTAAAAGAACTGCTACTAATACAAGTAAGGAAATATTCGCCCAACGAAGCCCTTTTTTCTCACCCTCAGTAATTTCTTCTAGTGTTTCAACAGGTCCATCATAGACACCAAAGCGTGGGATAGTAAATTTATACGTTACCCATGTTGCTACAATTAATAAAACAAATGTTGAAATAGCAATAAAATAATAGTTCATAGCAGGATTGGCAACAAAATTAGGATCAACTGTACGCGCACCTACTTGGGTAAATCCAGCCGCTAATGTATCTGTCATACCGATTAAAATATTGGCAGAAAAGGCTCCTAATGTTGCTGCATACGCTGCAATCAAGCCGACAAATGGATGGTAGCCGAATGACATTAAAATCGTTGCTGCTAATGGAGGGAGAATAACCTGTGTCGCATCACCAGCAACATTTCCAATAATACCGATAAGGATAATAACAGGAATAATGGCTTTTTTCGGCGCTGTGAGAACAGCTCGTTTCATCATTGTTTTAAAATAACCTGCCTCATCCGCCAAGCCAACACCAAGCATAATGACTAATACAGCACCTAAGGGTGGGAAATCCGTAAAATTTTTCACCATCCCTGTTAGCATTTCAACAATTCCTTCTTTTGTTAGCAAGTTGTGTACTTCAACTATTGAACCATCGACAGGATTTGTTGCCTTTAAATTGAACATTGACGCAATCCATGATACGACAACGATAATTAGTGCAATAATCGCAAATAATACGACAGGGTCTGGCAATTTATTTCCGACAACTTCGATTTTATTCAACATTTTATCAAATAACGAATGCTTTTCTTTCTTCACTTCTTTTGCCATAAGCTTCACCTCTCCTTAGTTTTATTGTGTAACAATTGTTGTAACAGAACTAATAAAATAATGCATCGCCAACTTAAAGGCATCCTCATGAATTTCAAATTGTGGGTGATGATGTGGATAATGTTTTCCTTCTCTTTCCTTCATTGCACCTATGCCAATATAACAGCCTGGTACAACATTCGAAAACGCTGAGAAATCCTCTCCACCCATCATTGGTGGCACGATTTCCACTTCAAGCCCCTCGATTTGGCGTAATTGTTGCTCCACTATCTCAGTTAATGCATCATTATTTACAACAGGATCATAGCCATATTGATATTGCATTTCAATCGTTGCTCCATGTGCTGCAGCAACAGAGCTACTAATTTGTTCAATGCTCTGTTTAATTTGCTCACGCACAGAATTGGATAACGTGCGTATTGTACCACCAATTTTAGCCTCTTGAGGAATAACATTATATGCCTCCCCGCTGTGGAAACGTGTAATAGATACTACACCGCTATCAAGCGGACTGATTTGACGAGAAACAATCATTTGTAAATTTGTTACGATTTGTGCAGCAATCGCTAACGCATCAATTGCTTGATCTGGCATAGAGCCATGACCAGATTGTCCTTTAACTACGACATCAAATATATCTGAGGAAGAAGAAATCGCCCCATAAGATAATGTCGCTTTACCAACAGGTGTTGTTGACCATAAATGCATACCTAAAACAAAGTCGACACCATTTAGTACACCTGCCTCCACCATCTCACGTGCACCACCTGGAGGTACTTCCTCTGCATGTTGGAATATAAAAACATACTCCCCAGACAGCTCCTCACGAATTTGATGAAGAATAGAGGCAACACCGAGTAAAATAGAGGTGTGTCCGTCATGTCCACATGCATGCATAACCCCCTCATTTTGAGAGCGAAACGGCTCATCTACCTCTTCATTAATTGGTAAGGCATCAATATCTGCACGCATAGCAATTGTTTTGCCTTCTCCTTTTAAGCCTTTTAAACGGCCTACAACACTCGTTTTAGTAGGTCTCGAAATTTCAATACCTTCAAAATTCTTCAACACATTTGCAATATAATTAGAGGTTTCGAATTCCATAAAGGATAATTCCGGATGCTGATGTAAATGCCTTCTCCATGCTACTACTTGTTGAAATTGCGCATCAATTAAGTTTTTAATACGTTGCTGTTCCATCAAATCACTCCTTATTTCACGAATTAATTAACGTCCTTGTCGCTAAATATAGCATAGCTTGATTTTGCATTCAATATATTTTTAATTTTCAATTTATTTTTTGTAAAAATAAAGGAGCCATCCAGAAAGTGAACTTTCTGAACAGCTCCGCTTTTTTATGAAGATATTCAATTGCTCTATGAAATAGAGGCGCGCTTAATTGAGGCTGGTGTTTTGAAATTTTTAACACATCGTCAGCATGTTTTTTATATGCACGAGGATTTGCCGTTTCATAATATCCATTTTGATCAGCATGGCAAAATAGATTATCGCAAAATTTCCCCTCCAGTAATCTCGTCTGTAGCGACAAATACTTAAAGCAGATCGATCTTTAGAGCAACAGCTCTAACCGAATCATATCTATACATTGAATACCATTTTCAAAAATCGGCTCATCATAATGCTGAAGAAAGAAGTCCCGATCAACACCGACAATACGGAAGCCACATTTTTGATAAAGGGCTAGCTGGTCAACGCTTGAATTGCCTGTGCCGAGCTGAATCGTTTTAAAATGCATGGCTTTGGCACGTTCAATCGCATGAAGCACAAGCTGTTTGCCAATGCCTTGCCCCTGCCACCTTTCATCTACTGCTACATTCACTAGCTCCACCGTATGTGGTCTTGTTGGTAATAACACATATACACCGACGATTTCTCCATCACGCTCATCTACATAGCAGAACCCCCGCTGCACATACTCCGTTACAATTTCTTCAGAAGGATCTGCTAATAATAGTAAATCCATTGGTAATTGCTCACTTGCTGTTAGCATTCGAATCATTTTTGTTTCTCTCCTTATAAAAAAGCCGAGCTATTTGATTAGCTCGGCTCAATGCTTATTTTAATGATAAATAGGTTGACTGCTGCTTGTCAATCCATGTTTTCATTGTGCGGAATAACAATATCGCAACAGTTAGAATAATGATACCTTTAATAATATTGAACGGTAAAATACCGAGAACGATTGTTTCATACATATCGAATGAGCCCCAGCCTAGGAAATACGTATACATTGGTAGGAATACGAAATAGTTGAGTATGCTCATGCCAATCGACATAACGAATGTGCCTACCGCTAAGCCTACTGCTAAACCAGGAATCGTTTTGAATTTTTTATAAAAATAATACGTTGGTAAAATAAATAGAATGCCTGTTACAAAGTTTGCCATATGTCCTACTGGTACACCCGTTGGCGCGCCTTTAAATAGCCAGTCTAGAATATTTTTAATCAACTCTACAATGATACCAGCGACTGGTCCCATCGTAATTGCCGCAATCAATGCTGGCACATCACTAAAATCAATTTTTAGGAACACTGGGAACCATGGTAATGGAAAATCGAGCATCATTAATAGAAAGGCGATGCTGCTCAACATAGCGATTGTTACGGTTGAACGTAACTTCAAATTTTGCTTGCGCATAAAAAATCTCTCCTCTTTGCTGATTCACTCTTGCAAGAAGAAAGGACAGTCCAGCCATTCACGAAAAAACCCTTATACAATGATTGTATAAGGGAGAAATAGGCACGCTTAAAAGAAGTCGTATTTTGACAATGCTTAAAAAGCATCATGTCAAAGCTACTTTGTCGAAAATTGCGATACTTAAATAAGCCTATGAAGTAAGTAGACTTGTGTATAGCAAAATACGACATTTTCGAAAAATGACGACTGCGCCTTCACCTTCTCCCATCCAGACTATACTGTCGGCTTTGGAATCACACCAAATCCTGCACCGCAAAAGCGGGCTCGCGGGCTCATGAAATGCTGAAGCAATGTCCTCCAAGTAAATGGTCGGAGATTGCGATTTCAATTACCGCCGGTCGGGAATTACACCCTGCCCCGAAGATGAATCAATATAAAATTTGTTACTACACTTTCTATTATAAAAGAAAGTTTTTAAAAGTAAACCTTTTTGCTTGGTTATCTATGCTTTCTTTGTGATTTATCTGCGAAAATCCCTAAGATATCTGCGCTTTTTCATAGCTTATCTGCGAAATTCCTCAACTATCTGCGCTTTTTCCCAATTTATTTGCGAAATAGAGTAGGAGGGAGCGATTAACTCCCGTCCTCTCACACCACCGTACGTACGGATCCGTATACGGCGGTTCAAT
>NZ_JAMBIZ010000046.1 GCF_025291715.1 Metasolibacillus sp. | reverse complement strand
TAACGGTCTGCCCGAGCTCGTTTTTCGCGTATCTGTCAGACCAATTAATCCATTTTGATCATACGCTTTTCGCCAACGTGAAGAAGCTTGTTCAACACGCTTCATCCCGAGCACTTCGATATCAAAGCCATATTCGCTAAAGATCTGTCTGGGTGTTTTACCAGCCAAATACTCATCGATAAATTGGCTTTTAAATGTATCTGCGTACGTAATTGTTCGTTCGGTTACTTTGACTACATGTGGATTCTGTTGTAGTTGTTCCGTCTGTTTTGGTGAAAATAATTGTTTACTCATCGTTGTTGTCCGTCCTTTCGTTGCTTGAGAATCAAGTATATAAAAAATACCTGTGAAGTGCACACTCTTTTTCAAGTGTCCACTCCACAGGTACCATATTAAACGATTGTTTGCTTTTGTTTTGTCCCCAAACTTTTATTGGGAACGTTATTTCGGCTCAATATGTATTAAATATGCAAATCATTTTTTCCTCTTGTTTAAGAGTAGCACTGTAAACACGAGAATAAGAGCCAACAAAACTAAAATGTAATTTAAAAATGTCCCCATAAAATCTGTTTCTGAAATGCTGAAAAGACCGATTGCTGTTAGAATTAATAAAACCGCTAGAATTTTCTTCAATATTGTCCTTCTATACATTCTCTTAAAAGTTTCTGTTTATAATATTCGTCATTTACTTTTGATTAACCTTTTAAAAACATCCCTAAAGCGGGATTTGGTAGCTTTCTGTTCTTAATGTTGTAAATCCGTATCTTTTCTGACGAACCCACACGTTCAGTAAAATCAGCCCCAATAGTGTATAGGTATAACTTTCTGGTCTATTTCAATCGATTTTCTGATAAGGTATTTCGATCCCCTCATCTATAAATAATTGATTTGCAAAATCTATATAACTCATTGTATTACGTATCCAATAATAAGATTTGGCCGTTTTAAAAAGGGGTATGGATAACTGATGGTCGAATTTAATCATAAATTGTATATCTTTTTCAATCGTAAAACTTGTACTGAGCCCATCTACTAATTCATATCGTCCTGTAATATTATCGCTATTAGTGAGTGGCAGAATTTTTAGATGTTTTTGTGTCTCAACAACAACGTGTTTACCCATTAAATAATCTATGATATTTTGTTCATATTTTGGAAATACTTCTTGATTTGTTGCTAATACAATCACATCCTCTGTAACTATATTTATAAAGGCTTGAGCTGAGCAACCAACCCATCCGCCTGTATGCCCAATCCAATGATCTTGAAGCAGAAAACCATAGCTGTAATGCTCAGCAGCTTCCGTTGGGGTTAAGATGAATTGTACATATTGTTTGCTGGTGTATTGACCATGCAAGAAGGCTTTTAAAAATTTTGCTACTTCTCCAACGGTCGCATAAATCCCACCATCGCCATATGTTTCATTATATTTATCAAATTCATGTAAATAGGGATCGTCAGTAATTTTTCGATATTGCTTCTTCTCATAATCATACGTTTGACCATGAGCTTGCCATTGGGGTGTTGGTTGAGTCGTTGTATTGGTCAGATTTAATGGTTCGCATATATATCGCTTTAAATACATTTCATACGATAAACCACTTACATTTTCAATGATTTTTGCAAGTAATACATAATTCGTATTGCTATATGACCAATATTCACCTGGTTCATATTGTGGTACTGACAGTTCTAGAAATGTTTCGAAATTAATTGTTATATTTTCTGCTAAATATTCCGGAATACCAGAAGTATGTGTGAGCAAATCCGCTATTGTAACTTTTTCAAAATGCGATACATTAAACCAAATTGCAATATTATCCTCTAAATGCAACTGTTCTTTTTCAATTAACTGGAATATCATTACTGCTGTATACATTTTACTCAATGATGCTAAGTTAAACTGTGTGTTTCTGTTAATAAGATGTTGCTTTTCGAATTCTTGATAACCTTGATAATACTGCTTAATTTGTCCTTTTTTTTCATAATATACCGCACCATTAAACGCAAGATCTGTAAGTAGGTCCTTCAATTATTAATCCCCCTAAATAAATTAGATATCTAACATATTGAGGTCGATGAAATCACGTTAGTTCCTTCATCGAAATCTCCTTCAATTTTTCTAAAATTCTCTCTAATTCATGTAACTCATTTTCTGTAAGTTTACTGTAAATTTTATCTGCAATTTGCTGCTCTACATAATTTTGCTTCAAAAAATACTCCTGTCCATTTTCAGCTAAAGTAATAAATATCTCACGTCGATTTTGTATATTGATTTCTCGTTTGATATATTTGTTTTTTTCTAGTTTGCCTACTAATTGACTAACAGCGCTAGAACTAATATCCATTTCATTAGCAATTTCGCCAACTGTAATACGTTTTGCTAAGTATACAATATCTAGCAGAACAGCTTGTTGTGTTGTAATACCACTATTTAAATGTTGCTTATATTGCCTATAGATCAACCGATTTATCGTATAATCCGCTTCATTTATCCGCTTAACTTGTTCATATAAATTCAAAAAATCCCCACCAATATGTTAGATACCTAATATATTAGTAGGAAGGAGATTAAATGTCAATCAGCTATTTTATGATTGGTTTATATAGAAAAAGGTACTTAAAACGAAATTCAAGGGCATCCTATGTAAAATATAGGATAGATAGCAGTTCCGAAGATGGTTACCAAAGAAGCGTCCTTTGGTAACATTTCATGAGATTCTATTTATATGTTATCGCCATTCAGAACAAGTGGATCGAACAGGCTTCTTTAAAATTATTTTTCGCAACGTCTCAGAGTGTTATTTTCTATAAAAAACAGCGACAAACACTGTTAAATCGGTGTTTGTCGCTGTTTGAAATGTTACCAAGCTTTCATTTGGGAATGTTATTTTGTATGTGTTTGTATATTTTTTACTTATACATCTAGTTCATGTATCTTTTTCGCAATGACTGTACATTTTTTGATTGCCCATTTGTAATGGTCTACTGTATTCGCCGCAAAATAACTATAAAGATTACTTGTTTTTGTCCACTTGTACTGTTTTTTCGTTATTATTTCATCATATGTATGAGATTCGATTAATTGGATAACACGCTGATGACTTAGTTTCACTTTTTTGATTGCATTTGTTAATGATTCATCTTGATAATTTGCCCAAATTTGATTGTTTAATTTGTCTAGTGTTCTCCATTGATAACCTGGAGCTGGCATTGTAGGAGTGTCACCATTCATACCTTCGTTATACCACCTTTCAAGCATCGCATGCCATTCATATAAGTGCATCAGAACGTCACGAAAGTTTTTATCACGTGCCTCTACATCAACAGTAAGTTTTCGTTTACGTGTTGAAACAGATTCAATAATTGTGAATAACTGTTCAAAACTTTCTTGAATTGTTGTTAAAAAAAGCTCTTTAGAATTAGTCATATCTATTCTCCATTTTCTTCGTAGCTATAATGCATGTAAAAAAATATCTTATTTTTACCAAACAATTTATATATTCAACGTGGTCAATATTATCTCCTTCATCCTAGTATTAAACGCACCCAAAGCGTCGTTTGGGAACATTAAGTGTAAAAAATGGATAATGTATTCCTCGTATTCAATGGGTACGCATTCCCCTATTTTTTATTATCTTTATTAAAGGCTTCTAAACGGCTTTCATAATTTTGTCTGATTCGCTCATTTTCCGCATGCATTTCAGCTACTTTATCGTTGTACTTGTCATTTTGAGCCTGTAACTTCGCCTGATACGTTCGTTCTACTTCTACCAGGGCCTTCTCGCGCTCAAGATCCTTACGTTCCTGCATGATTTCAAGTTCACGTGTATAGTTCAACTGGGCGTTTTCTAATGTTTTTTCTAATTCACGAACACGCTCATTTGCGTGCTGATGTGCTTGTTCTAATTGACGGATTTGGTCGGAGGAAGCTGTTTGTTGCTCGTTTAACTGTTGCAAAAGTGAGGCCTTTTCAGCTGCAAAAGCCGTTTTTAATGCTTCGTTTTTTTAAGCGTAACCCTGGTACCTCGTTACAAGTCCACTTAACGTATCATTCTTCTCTTTGTATTCGTTAATGAGCAAATTGCCGTTATCGATTGTGCTCTTTTGTTCGTCTAACTGTTTTTTTTTGCAACGTCTGTTGATCGGTCATGGTTAACTTGAAAATCCTTATATATCAATAGGTTAACCGGTTAACATTATTCTGTATTATCTATATTCGTCATCTTTTTTGAGAATCCTGCTTGTTAGTTGATTTTTTGCTTAAATTACAAGGAAAAAGCGAAATAGGACTACACGGAAGTAGAAAAGCAACATGACGGGATAGTAATTAATTCAGCGAAACGCACTTATTCGCTAGGCTACGTGCTGGTTATATCTGTTATAACGGTTACATCAGTTATGTCAGTTGTACCAGCTATATCTGATATGTCTTAATTTGTAGAACGATTTATAAAGGAATGTGGTAAGTTTTTACGAATTGTATGTATTAGAGGGGGTGATGTGTTATGTCTGATACATCGAATATAAATTTTATATCGGATATATCTGATACAACAATTGGTGGGGAGCTTATTTATGACACTGTTACGGTAAGTAAAATGCTGGGGGTCCAGGAAAGTACGCTGAGAAAATATTGTGCGTTAATGCAAAAGCATCATTATGAATTTAATAAAAATTCAGTAGGGCATCGTATTTTTTATCCAAGAGATGTAGAGATAATAAAGGAAATTGTAACGCTTAAAAATTCGGGATCGTTAACATTGAGCGAAGCAGTGAAAGCCATATTAGAATCTGACATAGACGATATAACAGATACAGCACCTATAGCAAACCCTGATTACAGTAAGCTATTAGAACAGTTTGAGACATTTAAAAATAATCAAATGCAGTTCAACCAGAAACTGTTGGAGCGATTAGAAAAGCAGCAAAACTATATTGAAAATAGTATTGATGAAAGAGATAAGAAGTTAATGTTGGCCATAAAAGAATCCATGGAAACAAGAAGACAATTAGCTGCAGAGGAAGAGAAGAAAAAATTCTGGTGGAAATTTTGGAGGGAAACCTAATTAAAATAGTTTAGGGGCAAGAAGGCTACTAGGTCGAAACTCTAGGAACATCTCGGCTCGCTAAGATGATGATATATCAGGTATATCTGATATATGAATAGATATAGATGTTATATCTTCAATACTCAATGATCTAAAAAAAGAGCGTTCAGACGAATCGAGATGGGGATTACCCACTAACTTGCAAAAAACGTCTGAGCGTTTTTAAATTTTGCTGAGTTACTTCTACAGCAGCAGCATTTTTACCGGCTCCATTGGCAAATGATACAGATCGAGTCATTGGCCTTTTGGAAAAGGGGGTAATGTGTATTTCGCGCAACAGCGGAGCCTTATGTAAAGATTGAAATGGCGCCTGCTTTAGAAAAGCAAATTGTGCATCTTTTTAAAATGAATTGAGGTTATTATTTACATGAAGAAATTAATGAATAAAAAAGGATTTGTCATCTTAATGGCACTGGCAATCAATGTATGTGCTTATCCCGTTGCAGCCTTTTCATTATTTGTAACACCTGAAGGGACGGGTATATTCTCGACAGATTTTTTAATAGCAACGATGATTATGCTTGCAGCAAATATCGTTGTATTCCAGTTAATAAGAATCAACGATTATGGGTAGCTGGATGCATTGTTGCATTTGTGCAACTGTTATTATTTGCTCTTATGTATGTTGGTGGATTAAATTTAAGCATCTTTCTTTATATGAGCTTATTTTTAGTATTCGTTGCCCTCATACTGCTCGTAAGAACGATTATGTCAAAATAATGTAAGATAAAATAGGACCACGAAGCTAGTGAAAATCATCGTTTGCTTGCAAGTGTGACCTTTTTTTATAAAGAAAGACATTGGCGGTTGTCTATAATTATTGTCTTGTAGTGTTCACCATGAGCATTCTTCTCTACATGCTATAATGTAAATAATTTTAAAATAAAAAGGAGCGGTATAATGTCTAATCCGTATGAGGTCAAACCAATACTCTCAAAGCTACTCGCTGGTGAAACAGTTGATGGCTTATTTTTTTGGGGACCCAAACTTATGATGTCTACAGACAACAGTCGCTATGATGAAGTGTATTTAATAATCGAGGGATTGTTTACGATTACTGAGAATGGAAAAGGAACAACGGTTACACCTCAAAATCCAGATAAAATGACACATCTTTGTCGATTAGCCTTTCAGAAAATTTCGTCAGCGCAGCTTGACTCACCGAATACGCTTAACTTGCAGTTTGAATCGGGCATGCAGCTAGAGGTTTTTGGTGAAAATGAACAATTTGAAGGCTGGCAGCTAGAAGCGAAAGAGGATGAGCAACCGGTTTTAATGATTGTGGCAGGACCGTTTGATCAGTTAACAGTATTTGAATAGTGGAGGAATGAAATGAGGACAAAGAAGCTAAGAGGAAAGAAAAGGCGGTTGCGAATAATCAAGTTGCGTTTGTTACAGGCGACGAGTGTATTTCCAACGCACTTTGTTTATGGTGTACATAGTTTAAAGCTCCCAACTAGTCAGGTATTTGTCGAATTTTTAAGCGAAAAAGGAAAGCATGAAATTAAACAGGAGTTGCTAGCAAGTGCGATGACGTTAAGACAACTGAAACCGCATCAACAAGCAAAAATTGCCGTTCTTCATTTCCCTGACAATATGTTTCGTTCCGAAATCGTTGTTTTTAATAGCGAACAAAGTGCAGAACTGTTTTTTGACAGTCGAAAGGTAAATTGGACTGAACGACGAGAACTAGCAATTCCTGACAGTGAATGGTTGCAAAAAGTGTTTTTAGAACGTATCCAAGACGGGCAAGAACAACAAATTGTTTGTTACATAGAAAGGTGAGGACATGATGAAGTTTCAATTTCAACTAGAAGGTCAGCATTTAAACAGTAGCCAGTGGGCGTATGACAATGGCTATATTGAGGGCGACGTGCAAATATACGTGCACGGTACCCCATTTTTTCAAGCGCAATGTATCAATATCGTGGAATTAGCCATCCAGTTAGGTAAATGGCTAGAAGCCGTTCGAAAGGGGACTTTACGTGATTTTAAGTACGAATCACTAGACCACGATGAACCGATTTTATTGTTTACAATGGAAGGCGAATCATTTCGCATTACGTCACCTTGGCAGTATTTTGAGCTAACGAACCTACTAACAGTCAAAACAGTGGAAGTGGCGGTGCAATTATATTTGATTCAGTTAAATGAAAAGCTACATGAAATCAATTATGTCGAAAAGCTGGATCGATTTATAACAAAAGATGTTTCTGACAACACGAAAGCAATCGTGCTGTTTGAGCAAAATGACTATGAGGCTGCGTTCGCTCTTTTTAAAGAGCTGGCTACCAAGCAGCCGTCTGTTCAAAGCTTAAACAATTTAGCATGGATGTATTTACGAGAGGAAGAGGATATGGATGAGGCGGAAAAGTTGTTACAGCAAGTGTTAGCGTATGAGCCGAAATCTGCATTTCCCTTTATGATGCTTGGTGAGATTAAGCTACGTAAACAGCAGTATGAGCAGGCAAAAGATTATCTATTGAAGGCAATTTCGTTCCGTAAAGAACGTCCAGCGATGTTTAATGTAGCCATTGTACATTTTCATCTAGGTGAATATAAAGAAGCCGCAAGCATTTTTAATGAGTATGCCCAAAATTCTGATTTGACAAAGTTAAATGAAGTCGTCTCTCTCGTATATGCAAAAGAGTACGAATTAGCAGAACAATTATTAGATGTATGGGATGAAGAGTCTGATTATTATACCGGCTCAACAGAAATTGCAGATGTTTATATGGAATTAGGTGAGTATGAAAAAGCACGCCTTCAATTTGAAAAGGAATGGACGAGCTATTATATCGCACCATATCTAGTTAAAAGGTATACCTATACATTGATACAGTTAGGAGAAAGTAAACTTGCTCAAAAAATAATCAATGGAAGTATTGAACACTTGAAGGAAGAATATTTGGAAGAGCAACAAGCACAATTCGATGAGCATTGGACTGTAGCAGATCAGCAAGAAAAACTTGTGGAAATTACAGAACAAATGAAGGTGCTTGAAGGTTTATATGAACAATTACTGAATGGTTACGTCCCAGCGTTCAAATACGAGTTGTATTATGATGGCGGTTGTCAGCTGTTCGGCTGTATGCAGCATAGTCATCCAGAATATATCGACGAAAGGTAAGTGTAAATATGTATTTTGAAAAGGATCCAGATATTATTAAATTACATGCATATGAGTTGAACTGGCATATGCCAGAGCGTTTGCAGCAAGAGGCAATGGATTGGCTTGTTGAATATGCCGATCGTGACCAATTAGCACTCGTGTTTCCACCGTATGCGAAACGCTGCTGGCAAAATGCCGTAAAAGTTGTAGAGAAAATTGGCTACCCTGAAAATATTGCGGCCTTTCCGACGATGGTCGAGCTATTTCAAGACATCAATTGGCCAGGCGCAGAAGAAGCCGTACTGTATTTCCAAACGCTAGAAAAAAATGTTGTATTACCATTTATTGAAGCAGGTGGAAGACAAGCAATTGCGACAAATGATGGGGATTGGCTGTTCTTTTTATATGCCGTTTGTGAGCGTTTAACGATTGTGCGTGATGACTTCGAAGAGGCAGCGGTATTTGATGCAATGAAAACACAGTATGAGGAGGCGTAACATGTTTTCAAACGATGAATTGAAAGCGATGATTCAAGGAAAAGTCATTAGTAACCAATACCCGTACTCAGAGCAGGATGACGAGGTGCTGAAAAAATATGTAAAGGCATTACATGCAGAATTGAAACGAGAGAAGTTGCAGTGCGAAGTAGAAACAGACCATTTCGGAAGCGGCTACGCGTCATATATGCAGTGGTTCGTGTATGAGCAGTCTGGCGTCGAAATAACAGAAGATCCATGGAAGCGCACTGTCGACATAAAAGGGTTATATGTCCTCATTAGTCGATTAGCACCTGTCGTCGTCATCGGTAATGGCTCGCAATCGAGCACTTATTTACGAGAGACGGATGCTTATTTATCAGGTGCACAATCTATTTTTAGTAAACCAGAGGACATCGAAGTCGACCCTGAATTTCAAAGCCTGGCACAAAAACTTGAACGACTGTTTATGAAATACCATTTTACGATTTTAAGAAAAGAAGATTTAAATTCACCTCTTCCTTTTGAAGCCGAAATTCCGACAATTTGGCGTGATAAAAATGAGCCGTATTTCATTTGGGATGCGGTGTTTTACTGGGAGGATTAGCGATGTTTACAGGACATTACTTTGACAATTACCGTTTAACGGATGTAACAGAGGACAGCATTACTTTTGCAGAAGGAAAGCTAAAGGTGAAGCTGCCAGAAAGTTATATTGCACTCATGCAACAGCAAAATGGCGGCGAGCTTGTCAATAAACGACTGGAAATTGGTGAAGAGGTCATATGTGTCGTTTATATAAACGGCATTGGCACGAAGTCAGGTGAAAGGATTTTATTATCAAGTTCACTGAAACGAGAATGGGGATTGTCGAATAAGTTTGTCTATTTGTACGGCGATGGGCATACGTGGCTAGCACTCGATTATCGTCACTATCAAGGTGACAATCCACCTGTAACATATATCGATTTAGAGCGTGGTGAGAAGACGGTCATTGCGGCAGATTTTGCGGCGTTTATGAAGCTACTGACATTTGAAGAAAGTTTGCAAAGTAGCGACTATGAATTTGGACGTGAGCTAGAATACTTCCCACGTGATGAAGTTGGGCAAGCTATGATAAGTTGTAAAGATAACGAAGCCTATAAAATGTCGGCTGGTATGGAATATTACGGTTTTACAGACGACGATTTCACTTGGTATTTTAGGCAGCTCGATACATATATAAAGGCTTTTATCGAGGAAGGATATTAGCCTTATAAAAAGCCAGGTCGTTCGCATCATATGCTTGATTGTTTCATGAATTGCACGATTGCGATGATTCGAAAGCGTAATATCAATATGCTCGCGTATCCAGAAGGAAAAAGTGTGCTTGCACGTTTGGAGAAATTCTCAGCGAAATATGATGACGGCATGATGCAGCTCAAGGCGGAGAAAATTCAGCATTATTATGAGCAATACTTGTAGAGGTGATACATATGAAAGAGCAATTACAGCAGCTTTTAAGTAATGGTCATTTTGAGGAAGCAAAGAATTTAATTGAACAATTAGATTTTCATGTATTTGAAGAGTTGCTAGTAGAAATTGCATTTGATAATGGAGATGAATCGAACTATTTATTTGTTGTTTATTTATTGAAGCAACACGAATGGGCAACATACCATGACTTAGCCTATTTGTTGATGGCACAACCACTTTGTCATGTTGAGCGCGCGTACTTTACGGCTTATAAACATACGAAAAGGGCTGTTGAATTAACGGATTCTACCGATACGTTGCTGCTTGAAAATTTGTTATTTTTGCACGGTGTACCAGATCAAGTTGTGTCGGATGAAGAAGCGGCGGACGTTGCATAGAAAATATTAATGATGGAGCCAAGTCATCGAGTAGCGAATGGATGAAGAATTACAAAAGAAGGAGCTGAGTGCAATTGGATTGGGTACATGACGTAAAAGGTGAAGCGTATGAACAGTTATTAACAAGTTTACTCAGCCGTTGTGATACGGTGCAATGTGTCATGATCGAAGAGGACGACGATTATTTCGAGGCGATTCATGATGCGTTAATGGAGAAAAAATATGTAATGGAATGGCCGTTGACGAAGCTAGGACCTGATGCAGCACCTGTTTTGCAATATACGTTTCGTTACAACTTTCAAACAGCACAGTTTTTGACTGAGCGTCAGCAGTCTTTATTTAGCTGGCTCATGCCACATCCAGAAGACTGGTCGTTTTGGCAAGTGGATACGTGCTTACTTGCCACGTGTTCGCATGAGCAAATGGTGGAAATGGCGCCAGAAATAGAAGCATTATTACAGATTAAATAGGAGCTGATTCGATGCAAGCTTGTACATGTAAGCAATACAAAAAGTTAAAAGTAGAGGCAGATTTCAGCGCAGACCCGTTATGGTGTGCAAAATGCTACATGAATTTAGATATTGAAGATTTTTCATTATCGGAAGCTTTATTAAAAGCGTTATTTGAATGGATTGGAGATTACGGGACGTGGATTGATTGGGAAACGGACGGTGTAGTTGCTGGTGGTGTCGCACTAGAAGCTGCGCATAATGAGCGTGGGGTGGTATTAACGGAACTAGTGAAACAGCAGTTATCGCAATTTGATATTGTATTTTCACCATCTACATATGCAGTTAGACATCGGGAGGACTAGCATGGAGCAAACTTCATTTTATACATATATTAAACTAGCAGGAAATGACGATTTTCCATTAAATGAGGTAACAGCTCGTTTACAAATTGAACCGACGGAAGCTTGGCGTGTTGGTGACAAAGTGCGTCCTAATAGCCCACTGGAGCGCTTCTATACGTGCTGGCTATATAAAATCGGTCCGGTAAAGTCACTCGATGTGGACGATGTGCTTGTGCCATTATACGAACGGTTTCATTCAAAAGTCGATAGCATCAATGCGTTAAAGGAGCAGTATGATTTATCGGTGCGAATCGTCGTTGTCATTGAAATTGAAAACGGCGAAAAACCAGCGCTAACGATTGCACCGACATTTAGCCAATTTGCGAGTAGTATGGGTGCAGAAATCGATATTGATTTGTACGCCTACGCTTACAGTGAGGTGTCACATGATTAATATTTTACGTTATGACAGCCCAGACCATTTAATGTGGGAGGTACAAAATTTTGATGTCGCGTATGCTGTGTCCGGTGAGGCGCACGATTATTTAGAGGAAACAAGTATACGAATGCGCCAATTTGCCAAGCTGCAATTTAAGTATCCATTTTATTTATATTTTGAAAGCTATTACGATGCGGTAGATGAGATTTTAGTGGAAACGAATTTAACGATAGACTACAAGCCTTCAGGAAGAACCATATTAACGCAAAGCGGACGTAAATGCTTTCAGGCAGAAGTGCCAGCTTTTACAGTGGAAATACGTAATGAAAATGATTTAAATGAAGCGTTTAGGGAATGGTTCCGTTACGCTTTCGATAATGTTTTTTGGGCAATTATGCAAGCTGATTCAATAATGTACAAAGCCGGTTTCCCTTATATCACACTACAACAAAATGAATTAATACTGTTAACCGAACATGATGCATACGGCTTTACTGTCGTAACGAATCGAACAGAGCTTCAGCAGGAGGAAACATTGCGTACAATGCTACAATCGGCATTTAAAGGAGAGATATAACGATGAAAAAACTTCGAGGGAAACGACGATATTTTCGCCGAATGTGGGCGCAAATCAAGGAGACGGGTATTGATACGAGTGTAGAGAGCTGGTATGCGTTCAGCCATACGCATTTAGATTTTTGGGGACACGGCATTTCTAGTGGGAAACTACGTAGAGAGCATATGAAGGGACATTTAGCATTGCTCGATAAAGTAATCGAACAATTTGAGCAATCCAACAGACCTTACCAAGCATGGGCGCATTTTAACGAAAAACATGCTGAATATGATGCGGTCTTTATGCATACGTCCAATCCTTATGACGAATTTCCCTTTAAAGATGAAGATGCGCAGGAAACGAATGAATTGCCGGCTTTGTATCGTGATTTAATTGATGTAACAAAATATCGTGTATATGTTACGGGAAAGGCTGACGAAATCATCTATAACATACAAGTGAAAGGGAAGGGTTACCCGATATGCAACTGATTTCTCGTCAACATGATGTGAGATGGCCTAAACTGCCACAGTTAGACGTATACGATGTCGTTGATGACGAGCCAACTGAGCAGCGTATGCAATTATTCGTACGGAATCGTTGGTCATTTCCGATGACATTATATATTGAAGCGCATAGTTCGGACGAAGAAGCTTTATTAAAACTTTCATTGCCACTTCAAAAAATGTGCTCTATTAAAAAGAATTTATATGTAACGAGGAAAGGCTGGGTGTGAGAGTATATTCCCGCGTATAAGCTCATCATTGAAGATGAAGAACTATTGAAAGAAGCGTTTCATGAATTGTTTTATGTAGCAGAGCAAAATTTTGTATTCGCTTTAACAAATGAGCCAAGTTTGTTTTATAAAGGCTACAACTTAACAACGGCAAGTGACACGATTGAAATCGTTACGGCTGATTATGACGGCCAAGGTGTCATTTTTATGACGAAAGGAAGAGATTAAATGAAGCAATATGTGCAACCATTTATCGAGCGACCGATTGCCTCTGAACGTGAAGAAGAGGATATGCTGTATTATTACGATGCAAAAGGGCTGCTTCTTGCCTCTGTGTTTCATGAGGAAGGGCAATTTTGTTCAGCGTGCTTTTATGGGGAAGGAACATTAGAGCAAATAACAGAGCAGCAAGTAATCGACATCGCTGAGGCAGTGAAAAGAGTATTTGCACAAGACGAATTACAATTGCATAAGGTCGATTTAGAGGAGGACGGCTATTTAGTTGAATTTAGACGAATCGAACCGGTATATAATTTACTCGTACAAGGTGTTGGTTTGTTCGTCACTGTAACTAAAACCGGCTTTGTAGCAAGTATTGCGTTGAATGAGTTAGACATCGAAATTAACTATCCAGAAGTGATGATTTCTAAAGAAGAAGCTCGAACGATTTTGCAGCAGCAACCTATTTTGCAGCTCGGCATTGCACGTGAAATGGACTGGCGATATACATATAAGCCAAATTACGATTTATTTGGCGTCGACCCAGACGGTAAAGTACGTCTATGGAGTGATGACGAGGCGATGCAGGACGCTTGCTTTAAGCCATTACCACAAGTTGAGCCGATTGATGATTTAATCGTTTTCATTAAAGGTGGACGAGACGGTGAGCTCGAGCATTTTGAATCCGCTGATGAAAAATGTTGGGCGTTTGAAACAGAAGATGAAATGCGAACGGATGTAGATGCGTTTACTCGTGCATGTCAAGTCGTGCAGCATTTAGTCGGTGAATATTATGAACTTTATCATTTTGAAAAGTACGAAATGTTACGTAAGCTATTACATATGGATGAGCACACGTTTGAAACTTATCGATTTGTGCCAATATACGATGGGATACCCTTTGATTTTGAGGCAATTGCCATTTCAGTTGATACAGAAACGAATCAAATCGCGTCGGTTCGCTATTCAATCATACCATTCAATCAGTTTGCTGCATTACCGAAGCCGACGATTACATTGGAGGAGGCCAATGTGATTGCAGCTGAATTAATTGACGTCGAGCTATTTTTAGAAAGCAGCTATATTGATTCAAAGCAGCGGTCATTTGTGTATATGATTGATTATCCAACGTCACCAACCGGGGCGCATATTCAGTTTGTTGATGCGTTTACAGGAAAGATTCATTGGATTGATAATCGATAAGGAGACCTGAAGATGATTTTAAAACGAGGTGTAACTGGCTTTACAGCAGGTGATTTATCATTAGAGCGCGATTGGGATGAGGTAAGAGCAACATTAAAAAAGGCAAGCTATACAGCAGTTAAAGCTGTTGGTGGACGCGTCATTGAATGGTTTGATCCAGATGTAACGAATCCGTATCCGCATATGCACGTACAAGTAAAAGGGCAGAAGTTATACATTTTTTATAATGTAATGTATGACTATGTTGCCTTTTCATCGTCAAAGGATTTAACAAATTTACAGTTTTTAGATGAGCCATTGTTAGCTAGAGTATTTACACGTCCTTACGAAGTGTTAACGGTTGAGCAATTACAGGAGCCGTTACGTAAGCAGAAAAAAGGCGACGGCTATATTCTATTAAATGACAACGATTTAAACGAGGTCGAGCTATATTATATGGATTATTTTCCTGCACAAACAGTCGGGGATTTAGTGTTTAATTATTGGGATTAGGGGGTGGTATGAATGGAGAAGTTAGCCTACAACGTGCAAAAAGGAACCGTGACGACAGCAGATTATATCGCTTGGGCGCATCGTCAGCTCGAATCGGTCAGGGAGTCGTCAGCTATTCTAAAGCTCTTGTCGATGTCGGCGGATGCCAATATTTTTGAGGTTGAAAGCATTTTTTGGCAAGCGTTACATGAATTAGGCCTGGCGTTACCAACGCTTGAGCCTACTGATACAATTAAACTACTAGCAGCGGAAATTTTAAGTACTACAGACGACGAGGTAATAGCGCGCCTTGCTCATGAAATTTATCAGCTCGTCGCTCAGTTAGGCTATCCAGCGTATTTGATGGATTGGTACGAAATAAGCGAAATGCAGGATCGTCTGCAATACGATACGTTAAGACCGCCATATAGTAAACGAAATGTCATCGAGAAAATTCAAGAAACAGCCAAAATGACGGTGATGAAATACACTTGCCCGTGCTGCGGTTATAAAACATTAGATGAACAGCCAAGAGGAACATACGAAATTTGCCTGCTGTGCTTTTGGGAAGACGACCCAGTGCAGTATGAGGACCCTGATTACGAAGGTGGGGCAAACGGGATTTCATTGCGAGAAGCCCAGAAAAATGTACTATTATTCAGTGTGAGTGAGGCTTGTTATGTAGAGCATGTCGAAAAAAGAAGCCAGTTTGAAAAAGATCCAAACTGGCAACCTGCACTTTAATACGCAACTGGTACTTTTTCAATCGTCAACAGTTGTCCTTCTTCTAATACTAGGTCTTGCTCGGATTTGATTTTATGTAACAGCACATGCTTTTTTTCTGTCATCAAAAAAGGCTCACGGTTTGAGTTAATCAGGTAAGAGAATCGTTTATGTCCTTGCGCCTACTGCTGAATAAATGCTAACAGTGATTGTAACAATAAATTATCTAATGTATTAACACCTTTAAGTTCGTCCCTAAAAAATATACTTATTCGGGACAAAAAGTGTATAAAATTGCATTTGGTCCCGAATAATATATAATAAAAGGGACGAGGTGATAAAAATGAAGCGAATTTCAATTCAAGCAAAGCTAGAGGAAATCATAGAAACATTAGAAAAAGGGGCATTAGTAAGTGCTCATGACTTTTTAGAGGTGGGCAATTATGAGGCTGTAAAACGTGCATTGGTTCGGCTTTGTGAGGAAGGGAAATTAAAACGTGTATTACGTGGCTTATACCAAACACCGAATTACAATGCTTTTTTAAAGAAAGATATTGGTACCTCTCCGAAAAAAGTGGCTGAAAAGCTGGCCGAAAAATTTGGCTGGACGATTGCACCAGCGGAAGATACAGCACTAAACGAGCTTGGTCTATCCACACAGGTGCCAGCTAAATACACGTTTATTAGTGACGGTCCAACGAAGAAATATACACTCGATAACGGCATAGCTATTTATTTTAAACATAAAGCAAATAAAGAAATTTCAAAGCTGACAATGAAAGAGGCAAGCGTCATCGAAGCGATTCAAACGATTTCTCCTGAGCATATGAATGATCAAATTCGAAAGAAACTGTTAAATACCTTATCAGAGCAGGAAATGCAGCATCTTTTGGAGCAAGGGAAGTCGATGCGTTACTGGATTTATGATGAAATTAAGACGATGAAAGATGAGCGAGAATATTTATGATTCAATTAGTCAACCAATCGGCAGAAGACCGATATGCGTTATTTCAATATACAGCCAATGAGCTAAAAATGAGTGAAGCCATTGTAGAAAAGGATTTAATATGGTCCCTTAGTCAAGGACAAATGTAAAAAAGGGTTTAGGCTGCTAAGAGATGGTTTCTGTATTGTACAGG
>NZ_JAMBIZ010000045.1 GCF_025291715.1 Metasolibacillus sp. | reverse complement strand
TTAGTCTCATCCATTGCAGGTGTATTTGATAATTGCACATGCCCTTTTTCTATTAGCGATGCATTTTTGTCCAAGTGCGTAGTAACAGTTTGCTCTAATTCTTCAATAGTTTGCGATAAATTTGTTAAATCTGCTTGATTGGCCTTGTTGTTTTGCAAATCCTCCAAGCATTTATATGCACGATTAAAAAGCCAGTTCATATGCTGTGCACTCGGCTTCATACCTGGTTGCCAACCATTTGTTTTTAAATCTGTTGGGGGCTCTACCCCCACCGCCTGCCATATTGGCAATTGTTCTGGCATCTCTTATCCCTCCTATATCGGTAATTCATGGTCTTGGCTAGGTGTATATGCGGCACCGAGATAACCACCGATTGATTCATCGTTAATATCTCCAAAGCCTTTATTGATGTCAACTTCATTATTAATTTCTCCAAACTCAAATGTTCCTGAAAGCTCTATGACATCCACTTTCACACCAGCTGCAACAGTTCGTTGCACAATACGAGCGAAATTGGTTGGGTCCATTCCTGCCTCATTGATACGTTTTAGAGGTAACTCTATTAATTTTATAGCAGCTGGCTCAGGCTCTAACTCGTCATGCCATTTCTCTCGTATGTGTATCTCTGTCGGAGACACTGACAAAGCAACAGCTAGCACATTAATAATTGTGTTGATGCTGCCATCACTTAGATTCCTCGCAATCTTTGACTTGAGTAAAATACGATAAATTTCATCTGTAGCACGTCCGCGTGGTTGATTAATATTTGTGCCAATATCATCCAGTGTTTTACCTTGCGCCTTGTCAATGTCACGCCATTCACCGACTGTATCTATAGTTTGCTCTAGTGATTGTAATTGCTCGTTAAAAATTTGCATAAGCTTGGCAATATTACTTGTGCTATCTTTTTTAAAGTAGTCAACGAAACGGCTTAAAATTGCTTTTGTACTAAACATCGATAGTCACCTCAATGTTTGCAGCATCAATTTGAGCTACCTCATTAATAGCGACTGTAATATTTTCTTCTATGAAGTTCATACCATCTGTGCTCAATTTCAGTTCAACGTCTGTCACGCCTGGTACTTGTAAAATAGCAAACATCCCTTTTGCCATAACAACCTTTTCACCCATGTTTAAGCCTGCGTATAGTTGCGTGTTTGTATCGGTACCGCCTACATACTGCACAAGTGCGTTTTTAACCTTGTCTTGTCCATCAATTTCAAATGATGTATTTGTGGATATATTTACTTTTGCATACAAAGTAACTTCTGTAGCACGTGTAAAACGCATAATTTGAGGATTGCCGCTATCATCATTCACAGTGACAGTTGTTGTGCCATAAGGATTGATACCGCCTGCTTTACTATTTAAAATAGCCATGCCGATGTCCTCTTCCTGCCCGCCTAACACAAAGGCTTGTATGCCGCGTGAAGGTGTATTATATTGGTCTACTTCATCTTTATAATTTTCAATTACCTGCGCTGCGCGGACAGATGGAATGGTTAATATTGCCCGCCTTATAGCTGCCGGCGTTCCATTACCCATGCCTTCAACTGTAATGTTAGAGCGTGTTCTCGCTTCTGCATCTGTTTCTTTTTCGCGTCCGCCATCGACTTTTTCCTCATTTGTAACAGATTCTACGTCAGCACTTGGATTGATGATTTCTGTAATCGTTCCTGCTGGTGTATTACCAACACTGCCAACCTCGGTGCAAACAATATCAACTGTGCCTTGTCCGATGGCGTCTAAGGTGACGCTGCCAAGCGTTTCATATGTTATATCACTCTTAGTTTTACCAACCAAAAAACCACTTTCGACAGTGTAATGAGGCGTACCCTGTAAAGTGATTTGTCCGTATGCATATTCTTCTAGGTTTCGAGTAATTCCAGCATAAGGGAGTAATTTATCAAGTTGCACCCCCTCCGCTGATTTTCTGAAAGCCGCATGATAAACTTGTTCAATCGCCATCCAAGCAAGCGACATAAACCACGCCATAATACGTAACAAAATACCTAAGAATGAGCGCTCCCCTACATTTGCATCTGCACCATACAGTTCTTGTGCTTTTGCTGACATTTCTGTTAGTAAGTCATCGTATGTTTTGCGCTGAAATCCATTGCGATCAAGCATTATAGTGTCACCTCTCTTTCTAACACAACTCCATCAACTAGAGTAACGACATAGTAAATAGTACGTTTTCGTGTTTTTGTATCTGTAGTGACTGTGACTTCATCGATTGTTGCAATACGTTCCTCCAGAGATAGTACACGTAAGACTTCCGCACGTGCCTCTTCATCTGTTGTTTTTTCTAATAACAGCATGTGTTCAGTGCCTGTCTCTTCATTCAAAAACCATTCACCCAAATTCGTACCGAAAGAAATTTCAATGCATTGAGCAACTTCGTCTGGTCCATCAATCATGACAAAATCCCCGTTTTCAAAGCGTAAATCTCCATTAATTAAACCCAGTGTTTTCATTGCTTAAACACCCCCACAATTACCGCATCATGGATGGAAAACATTCGTGCGGCACCTGGATAAACATTTGCACCTTGAATAGCCTCATCTATAGCTCGCTGACAAAACACTGCAAGTACAACATCACCTACAGACAAATCCGGAATCATTTCTACTGATTCAGTAAATGTTAACTGCTTATGTTCATGCTCTCCTGTTCCTGTATATTGAGAATGGCCGCCTTTGTCGGTTGAAATGGCAATTGCATTATTGTTGTGTACTTTGTAGCGTTGGAAAAGCACAGGCACACCCTCAACAACTGGCAGACTTTGTGGCTCTTTATTTACCTCTTTTGCTTTAAAAAGGGGCTGAATTTTAGCTGTACAGGTGGCCGCATCATAACTTAGCACTTTGCAAGGCATGGCAGTATTAATTCCAACGAGTGCACTACCTAAAAGTCCATCAAAAAAAGCAGAAGCATTACTCATAAAATCGCCTCCACCTCTGTATAGTAGCTATTTCCTTTGAACACATGCTTCCCTTTTCTTACGCGTACTGTTGCTTTCACTTCCGCTGATTCGATTTTGATGATTGATGCTGTATTCATACGATATTGTAACAAAGACTTTACTTTATAGCCCTTTGCAGTTTTGCCGTCACGCTCTTCCTCGAAGTATTCTGGGGAGCCAATCAATCCAGTATCAGCTTTCAATACAAATTTGTGATTGTCTCCTTCCTTGATTGGACGGATATATGTTTGTCCTCGACTAATATAACAGGAAGCTCCACACTCTTTGGCTATTTTTTGGATATCCTTTAAAACCTCTCCATTAACTGAATAACCTTTTTTATACAACTTGTTAGTTGGCAATTTTAAAACAGCAACCTTTAAGCCTAACGCTTTGGAGAGATCTTTTATTAAGGCATCTGCTTTAATCGCTTTTTTATAGGCACGCTGCAAAGTCTTGTTTGCCTTGTATGGGACTGAATCAAGCACTTTAATAGTAGTTAATTTATCAGTACCTACACGCTTTGTAGAGGTGGAAGCAATTTCACCTGATAAAACTATCCCCTTTTCAGCCTTGTACCCTGCGCTAATCGTAAACTTTTGCCCTCTTTTTAATTGATTGATAGTGGTTTGAGACAAATTATATACACCAATCGTACTGATATTAGGTGCTAAATCATCATCAAACAGAATTTCAAACTCAATATCCAAATCAGTATTATTCATTTTGACAGGGCCTGTCACAATCTCAACGACACGCCCAAATAGTTTTGTACTCAATCATTCATCACCACCAGAAATACAGTGTCATTCAAATTATCCCAACCTACACGAGTTTCTTTATTTGATTCATCAAGCGGCAGAATAAGGGGAGCTGGATAACGTGCATCGTAAATTTCACTGAACAAGGGCTCTCCGTATGTGATTTTCTCATTGCTGACAAGCACTTCACCATCTTTACTAAGACTAAGTGTAAAAAAATCACCGATTGCGTTATATTCGATACCAATTTCAAAAAGCTCAACCCCTAGCTCTATTTCAAAGCTATAAGGTATGAGCTCTTTTTCGATTTCAATGTATTCTCTCTGCATCTCCTCACCCTATCTTTAATTTTGCGCCGATTGGAATTTTCCGAGAGTCATAGCCATTTAATTTCTGTAATGATGCAACTGTTACACCATATTTTTTAGCTAAAGACGAATACGTATCACCCTTTTTGACGACGTGAGTTACATTTTTATTATCTTTTTTGTTTGCTGTCTGCTTACGTCCAGCCTGCGCTTTAGGAGCAGTGACTGCCTTTGTTTTAGGTGGTACATATGAAGACTGCGCAATACGTACCTCTGTTAACATGAGACTAAATTGATACCCATTTACTGCCTTAGCCGTTGCTTTAATAGATAGCCCACTAACAAGCATTTTTTTGTAAATGCGACGTCCTTCATAGGTAATGGCTTTACCCTCGGTCTCGATTTTTTGAAGTTTTTTCACTAAGGTTTCTACTCGGTCTTTTGTTGGTCTTATTAGTAAGCCTGATATTTTAACAACTATTGGCTTGCGTTCCACATGATCGCTTAAGTTAATACCTTTTTCAACTTTATGAGTGGGGATATCAACATCAATACTAGCGTCCTCACTTTCCACATGAATTAAGAGTCCATGTAGCTTTGATGTACCCACTAATTCTTTTGCCATGTTACCCCTCCCTTACCTGAGGCATCACAAGACTTAGGTCTGCAAATAATTCTTCCAATTCTTCTCTTACACTACGACCTGCTTCCTGTGGATTATCACTACCTTGAATGATAATTTGAATAGGTGCTGAAACAGTGTTTGAAGTTGCTGAGTTGTATGTTTCATTTGGCGTGTAGCTTCTAGCCGTTTCAAAGTTAGTTGCTTGATCCATATTAAGCGAGGGATTCTTGCCATCTCCTTGTAAAACCCCCATACCGCGTAACACATCTGATTGCTCAGCCGTCAATACTGCTTCGTCTTTGTGCAGTTCTGCAATAAAACCATCGTATGGAACTCTCCCTAAGCCAACAGCAAATGAGCCCTGTGATTTTGAATTTTCGCTCCCTGGTATCAAATTTGTCACCTTTGAAACAAATCCACCGATTTTGTCACCAGGATTAAAGTTTTTTATTACCTCTCCAGCCTCAGCTATCTTGTCTATTACTAATTGAACTGCATCTGAAATTGCTCCGAAAGCAATCGAAATAGCTTCCAAAAACGGTTTAATGGTTGTCCAAGCGTACTCAATGGTAGCCGTGGCTAAAGGTAGTAATGGGACAATGACTTCATTTACTAAGAATTTAATAACGCCTGTTATCCCTTCGAACAAGGAGCCCATCGTTTCTAAAATTGGCGAAATAATGTCTATCGCCACACTGATTACGTCTTGTGCAACAGGAAATAAAGGCACGATAACTTTTTCAATCAAGCCCTTTATGATTGCTGATAAAGAATCGAAAGTATTTTTCCCTGCATTCACTACTTTTTCAATGTAGTTAAATGCTACTTCTATATATTCTTGAGCTTTGGGCATTAGTGGTACAACAACATCGTCTACAAATTGCATGACGAGATCTTTCGCATAAAAAAACGCATCACGCACTTTTTCACCAAAATCAGCAATACTCTGAGCTATTTCAGGAGGTACACCAAGCATCTCCCATATATCCGCAACCTCGCCTGTATCATATACAAGGGACATGATGCTATCATATACACCCATTACGAAATCTTTGACTAGCTTTAATTTACCCATTGCCTTTTCTAGAAAGTTCGTGAATGGTTTCGGGTCAATGTTCTTAAGGAAATTTGTGAGCCCTTGCATTGATTCAATGAATATAGGAAGTATTGCCTCTCCAAGCATGGCTTTTAAATCTGTCCAAGCTTGATCTAAGTTACCCATAACGTTCTCGTAGCCATCAAATTCCCTAGCCGCTTGACCAATTGCTCCCGCTGCCTTGTTACCGTCCTCAACCATCTTCAAAAGTGTTTCTTGCTTTTGTAGTTCAGAGAGGTCTTTGAATTTTTTGCCGAATAAATCTGCAGCCTTAGCATTTCGTGTAAATTCTGTGGCTGATATACCTAGTGCCGCATCATTTTCAAAGTTCATTTGTTATCGTAAGGCTTTTTATCCTTACTTCTTACTGTCACCAGTAAGTTCGGCATACATTTTCAACTCAATGAGCTGTCGGAGACTCGTGGGGATATTATATTCTAGCTTTTTTGAGCAAACAAAAAAGCATAGTTTCAATCCCTATGCTCTACGGTACTAAAGGCTTTTTAATTCCCTTAGTTACCTCGGTATCGTCTATTTTTCGCGAATAATTTCGCTGTATCTCTCTCGCCTGTGTGATATCTTGTTTTGGCTGTCTGATATGCAATCGCCGGTTGTTCAAGGTTGTATGCTTGTTTAAGGCTCATTATTTTACCTTCGTATTCAACAAATAACGTATTTCTCTTATTATTCATTTGAACTTCAAAGTCAGCCCAACGGCAATTCTCTGGCTGATAATCACCAGTTACGTCAATACGATCAATGCTTAAATCGTCGCTATATCCATTTAATAAAGCCCACTTTTCGAACTTTATAAAATCGTTTCGCCATTCATCGCATACCTTTATACCCTTTGCTCCATATCTATGATAGTTATAATCTTTTTCGTTGTGACATCGACCTATCATATGATACCAAATAGTCGCTAATCTCGAATGAGACTTACCTGTAATAAAACGCCCTAAATTTTCTTTGTCTTGCTCCAATTTAAGGCAACCGCATGATTTAGTTTGTTTCCCCAACATGTTACCTCTTACGGTTATTACATTCCCACAATCGCATTGACATTTCCAAAAAGCACCCTGCCTTGCTTTACCTTGGGTTGTTCGCTCTTTGTCAATTTCTAAAGCTGTTAAACGACCATATTTAACGCCTGTTCGATCAAGATATTTAGTCAATATAAGCACCTCTTTTGCTACTTATATTGTATCACTTTCGTGAGAAACATTCTAATAATAGAGTTTCACCGATTTTCCCCGATGTTTACCACTAAATCGCTCTAGTGGGGGGCAACTACTTTACCCTTTAAAAATGACTGCAAATTCGCTGCTACATCCTCGATAGAGCGGTCATAGAATGCCGCACTATCAGCCGCAGCCATAGTGGCTCTCTCCGTAATTTTTAGTGCTGTGGCTGTATCAGCACCAGTCGTTTTCGCAAATGCGGACATTTGCACGAACGTGCCTTTCAGACGGTTAGGTAGAATCTGTGTTTCTTCTGCTATACGATTTAAGCCAGCTGTAGCAGTATCCTCCATCCCCTCAAATACTTGTTCGAATTGCGCATTGAGTGCTTTAGCATTTGCCGCCGCTTCGATAGATTCCATCGCAAAATCTTTAAGTTTATCGAATGCTATACCCGCCAGTGCCGCTCCAAATGCCAAGATGGTGACATTCATTTTGCTGAATGCATTATCAGCACTATCAACATTTTTTTCTATATCTCGTAAGTTATCACTGTCTAAATCATCCAATCCGTCATCTACATCATCAATATGGCGGTCTAAATCATCGAATCCATCGGCTACATCTTCAACATGATTTTCTAACTTATCTAACTGTCTTGTATTAATGCCGGATAGAGCGGCTACAACAGCATCGATGCGTCTATCAAGTTCAGCTAATGGACCGTCATCTACATCGATATCAATATCAACAAATAAATCGCGAATACTGTCCATGTTTAGCCTCCTTTCCTTGCTGCATTTTTGCGTTCAATATGGATATCCATCGCAGCATTAAATTCGGAAAGATCATCAGGTGTCATGGTTTCTGCTCGCTCGTAGCTCAAAAAGCCCTCCATGATGGGACGCCAAAAAAACCAATTATCCTCGACTTGTTGTCGGTAATCAGCATAAGGTTTAGATGTCTTGAAAGATAAAGTTAGATGCTGCTTTCATGACCTCGTTTAAGCCGCCATGCTCCTCAAAATGATCCCAACTAGTGCGACCTCCATCTGCAATAAACACTACATGTTCCATAAACTCACTGTATAATGCTTCTGCCGATGTGCCTGTTTCCGTTTTTGCACGATCGCGCATACGGATAGATTCTCGCAACCCCGGATGTTGGAAAGTATATTTTTGACCATTTGTTGCCTCATATTGTTTGTGTTCACCTTTTTTTGCCATTGCTTTTCGCTCCATTTCTTTTTGTTTTAATTTTGTTGTAATGTGTGTTTTTTTCATGCAAATTAAAAAGAGCAAGCTACGCCTGCTCCTCCTTTCTGCTTATTTAACGGTGTAATCAAATACTTTTAACGTAAATGTACGATTAGATGCCGACTTACCAAATTCCTTGTCGGACGGCTTCGTAATCATCGCCTTTGTGCCGCCTACAACTTCCTTGACCTCGTTATTGCTGTTAACCCAAACAGGCACTAATGTACGTGCATTGGCTAAACCGTCTAAAAAGGCGATTGATGGTGAAGTTTGATTGAGTGTAATCTCAATCGTACCCATTGCATCACCGTTAATTGACACAACTGCGTCACCTTGTGCGCTTGAAGATGCCTCAAAGTTATCATTGTCTTTCGATGCCTTCACCATAGTGCCGTCAGCGTAACCTGTAATAAAAGTACCCGCAACAGTCGTCACAACCTTGCGGGCATCATATGTTCCAATATGTCCTGACATTTAAAAACCTCCTTTAAACTACCATTTCGCCAGTTACAGTCGCCTCATGGATAGCTCCTGCAAGCTCTAAGCTAAATGATAGACCTTTGTAATGACGTTCGACACGATCCGCCGCATTGGTTTGAGCACGATTTTGAGCTGTAATTGTATATAGCGGCTGCCCTGCATCATTGAGCGCAATAATTCCTTGCTGTCCTGCAATTTCTAAAATTGTGCGTGCCTCGCCCTCAATTTGGGGTATGCCCACATCATCAAATGAAATCTTGTCATTGTTCACAAATAAATGAGCAATGGCATTTTCCATGTTGATTTTCACCCAGTCCTTACCATGTATCACGTCAATATACTCGCCAGACAACATCGTCCCCTCAGACGTTTGGTATTGACCGCCTTTTGATACATAAGCGAAGCCATTTAATGCATGGATGGCTAACAATGTTGTCGTATCATATGGCGCTGGGTCTACCCCAATTAACTTTTTAAATTTGTAAGTGATAGAACCAACTGGCTTTGAACCATGGCCGCCAATTAAAGCTAAATGTGGATATTGCGCTAACTTATCGTGCATCATCACAAATGTTCGATCATACTTTTTAGCAGCAATCGTTGTTAAATCTTCAATGCTATTTACTGTGTGAGCTGCTACTTTAAAGCCTGCTCCCTCAACTACATCTGAAATATCAATAAAATCTGCTACCGCACCTGTAGCAAGTGAGACAAAGTACCAATCTTCATCAAAATATTTCTCTAGCGCCTGCGGTGCTGTTACATCTGTGCCATCATACGTAGCAATTGCAACTTTTGCGGTACTTGTGTCGCCCTGCGAAAAGGATACTTTGGCGGCTTTATAAGCATCTGTGGTATTAGTAAAATCAACCTCTACCCCTTCAATGTCACCATAAATTTTAAAAGTAGCAGCTCCTGCTTTCTGCGCTAAAATCAAGGGTGTTCCAAGCCCTTCAAGCTTAGCAGGCTTTTTTATATCAATAATGACTTTCACGTCTTTTAAAGGCATGTTTAACCACCTTCCTCTACATTAATTGTTACCTTTTCAATCACATCAATTGCATAAGTTTCTGTGTCACGCAATCGCAGTCGAACATCGAAACCTACACGTCGTTCATAATCAACCGTTAAAAAAACATCACGATTTATTGTAGCTAGGACATCTACAATCGCGATGTTTGCATCTGATAATTCAACGGTGCCTTTGCCTAAAAAATAATTTCGGGCTTTACTTGCTAAATCTGCAGCGCTTTCGATTGTTGCGCCATAGCAAGTAATTGAAAGAACCATTTCATAGTCCTGTTCTATGGTCTGTGTACCATCAGAATTTGTAAAAATAGATGGCTGCCCCACACCGATAGCAGGGCTTGTCTGCTTAATCGCTACAAAAGGATACTTTGGCTGCTCTCCGATTGTTTCAGCTTGAATAACAAGCTTATCTACATAAGCAGTCAAACCGCGCTGCAACGGCAACCACCAATCATCATATGCAATCATTATCCGCCCTCCCTTGCGTTTGCTCTGAAGCGCATAATATAGATG
Source organism: Metasolibacillus sp. (assembly GCF_025291715.1). GTDB lineage: Bacteria > Bacillota > Bacilli > Bacillales_A > Planococcaceae > Metasolibacillus > Metasolibacillus louembei. Next base: position 8,862 of record NZ_JAMBIZ010000045.1, on the reverse strand, counting down.
TGTACATCTGTATACTCGGTTAGGTCTGTAAATGCCTGAATTGTATATGATTCTTGCTTGTACTCAACTTCAATGCCTAATTCAATAGGATCTACCACATATAGCTTTTTATCTTTTGCTGTATATACACCATTTTCAATGTAAGTAAGTTCCGCCCCTACACTTTTAGAGCCCGCTACCAAAGGTAAAATAATGCCAACAGTAGTAGTTTGAGTAGATGCACTAGAAACCCATTTACCATTGATATACTGCCCTGCTGATCCTGTAGCCTTCGAATGTACAATGAACTCTACTCCCATACTTTCAATAACATCTTTAAATATAATTTGTTCAGGCATTAATTTTGCACCACCCTCCACGTCACTCGCATACGCAATCCACCTGTGTCGATAAGAGGATTACTAGAGCCTTTTTGTGCAATGGTAGACGGGGCATTTGGCGGTGTATCTAAATCTGTGATTTTCTCTTGAATATCCGCTGACATCTTTGCGCCTAAACGTTCACACAATACTTTCGGCTCCATTTGTCCTCTTAGCACCCGCCTTAGTTGGCTTTCGAAAAAGTTTACCCATTCCCCTTGTTTTTCATCAAATGTAGAACGCATAAAAGAGCGCTCTGGAATGATAGTATTACCTTTTCCTCTACGGATTGTTGCGCCAAACTCATGTACATTCGCAATCATGACGTATTCATCACTACCAAAAATACCAACTTCAATGCTGTAACTTTTAAGTTCGCGCAAAATGGTACGCAAACGAGGTATTCTATTGCTGTCTCGAACTCGCACATTTATTTTCGCCATCTAAATCACCATCAAATTCAGGTGTTTTTTTGGTGATTTCGTTAGTTCGGCTAATTCATCTAAAATTCGTTGGTATTCTTGGCCGTATTTCGTGCCTAAAATCCCTAAATTTTTGTTAGGATCGCTATATTGACGTTCAATAACGTCTACTTTTTCACGTATTACTGCTTGTTTGGACGCAGTAGATAAAATGGCTAAATGGGCAGCTAAATAGCGTGCAAGACGTTCGTGATGTTCCTCAGGCACGCTCAAAGAGGACACTTCAAGTGAAGCATCCTCAATAGCTAACTCCAACCGTGCATCAGATACTTTTTCAAGCTCTGTATCTATCAAACGTACACGTTCGATTGTTGTTAAAGCAGGCATAATATACACCCCACTTCCGTTTATTTGCCTTGGATTTCAGCAATTTGTGCATCAATGGCAGCTAGAACCGTTTTGCGGTCCTCATCAACTTTGAATTGCTCCAAAAATTCGATAGAAAACGTATCTTTTACTAATTTAATTGCATCATCTGCGTTTAACTCTTTGAGAGATGTTGCATTATCTTCGGCTTGCCCTTCCGGAATGATGATTTCACCGTTGTCGATTAGCCATTCCACAATAGGATGTTGCACAAAAGCTGCAAATTCATCCTCTGTTAATGTATTTGCTCCTGGAATAACCTTCACATCATTTGCAATACGTGTGTAATTACCTCTGTTGTGTACTAACATTAAATACCCTCCCCACGCACGATAGCCATTGGATAGCGCACAATAGCACCGCCGCAACGTTCCTCAAGCGGAATTTTGTAATTAGGGAACTTGTACTCCTGCGGATGGCGTGTAATATCCATCGACACAAGCATTTCAACTACATCGGGTGACGAATCAAACACCAAGAAGCAATCTGCCCCTGCTGTACCCTGTCCGACAATATCTGACGTGTAATCAATACGCTTAAACCAATTTTGTGATTGAATGTATTGTAAGCATGTTTGCATTGTATGCTCGTTGTAGACCTTTTCGAGATGCTCATATTGTTCAGCGGATACAAGTAAAGTATCTGCCATATGACCAGGCAACTTATTGACTAAGTTTTTCGCCTTTTTAATGTCTTCAACGATTTCGACACCTGTCTTGTCCTTCCATTTTGTTGATGTACCGCCTGAATTGTTTGGCACAGCCAATACTTGAATCCCTGTAGCATTGACAACACCTAAAATATTGTGTTCTTTATCTCCAACCCAAACTAGTTTATTTTCTTTCTCCGCAATCGCTTTGCGGGCTGTGTCAGCTTTTGTTACCTCGACTGGCCGACGCGCCATCTGTGCATTACGGATTTCTTGCACAGATAAATTAAACGCTGCAGCAATTGAATAAATATGAGCTGTGTGACGTGTTAAATCAGTGTCTACTAATGGGATATCTGTTGCCCCTGGAGCTAAAATTTTAGCTGCGCCTGAGCGTGTCATCACGTCATAGCTGTATGTTTCCGCTCCTGCAGGCACATCTGTTTTTACATTAAAAATGGTGCGTGCCTTTAGTTCCTCCTTTTTTGGTTCATAAATCTTTTTGTCTATTGCTTCTAAATCTTGTGGGCGCATTACTGCATCTTCACGATATTGTGACATAAATCATTGTCCTCCTTTATGGTAAGTTAACTTCAATTTGTACTAATGAATCGGCGGTAGCATTAGTGCGAAATACAGCACGTCCAAAAGCGATGCCGCCACTTGTAACGAAATTACCTGTAGTAGCATCCACTTGAACAGCCGCTCCATTTGTGACATCGCCGCCAGCTACGACAAAAATATTGCCACGTTTTACAACTGGCACTGGCTGCCCTGCTAAATATTTTTGGTCATCCGCATTCGTCGTATAGTCATGAATTTCACGTGCTAACGCAATACCGATTGGCGTCCCTCCTGTTTTAACTAGCTCAACACCTGTTCCATCTGCACTCAATTGTACAGCTGCACCGAAAGGTATGATTTCCTTTGCTGGGTAACTGTCAGCTGCATACTCCTGATAATTTGCTAATTGCCCAGGTTTGCCTGCAATGGGCATATACTGCCCGTATTCTGTAATGGCCATTTAATAGCCCTCCTTTTATTTGGTAATTAATCACGCATGTTTAAGCGTTGTGCACGCATTGCGTTGACATCTGTACTTTGACTTGCATCACTAGTGATAATTAAGTTAGCCCCTGTTGAAGAATAACCATTTGACGATACTTGCTCAATCGTTGCATCAAAAAAGGCGTTGATATAGTCATCTGACTTACCATCACCTTTAAAATCCTGTTTAGTTGTTGCAATAACTGCCTCTTTAATTTCACGTTCTGTTTTACCCGTGTAATCAAATGAATCACCAAGTAATGGCTTTGTTGCGCTAATGAGCTGCACACGTGCCTCAACTTGCTTGTCTAATTCATCTGCTGACACTTGCTTTTCTTTAAGTAATTGCAGCTCATTTTCAGTGTTTTGAAGCTTTACTTCCAAAGCGTCATAGCGCCCTTGTAATGCCTCCGCACTATCTCCTTTCACTTTAGCAGTTTCCGCTTTTGCTTCAAGGCTATTAATATAAGCCTTAACTGCTGCATCTACCTCGTACTCATTTTCTTCGATTTTGATTTTTGCCATTTTACTTTTTCCTCCTTTATCATCTGAATCAATCTGCCATGCGTCACTGTCCGCTCGGATGGCTACCTCTGGGCCAGCTCGCCCTTTATCTACAACAGCAATATGATTAATTTCAATGTTACGTTGTACATATTCGTAATTTTGACCATTGTATGAGCCGCTCTCGGCAATGACATCTGACATGAAACCGATACTGATTTCACGTTTTCCATCATAGATTTTGTTGATTAATGCTTTGTCTGTAATGGTGAGCGATACGTACAACTTGAGGTCCTCAACTTGCACATCTGTATGGCTCATACCCTTTGCATAGTTCTGGTAGTTGTCTAAAGTAACAGGCTCATTAGGGTGCTCATCTGTGATTGGCTTGCTTCGTGCAGATCTAATTGTTAAATCGCTGAAAATATCATCTGGCAATTTGGCTTCCATTTGAATAGTTCCATCCGCACGTTGATACGGAAAAACACCAGGGCGAGTAATCGGCACACGTACCGTTAAATAGCCTTCTGGTGTCTCCATATAGTCATTTATTAAGCTGCGGTCATAACGTTGTAGTTTCAATTATTATCACCCCCTCTCATCGTCGAAAATTGGTATTGCAATACAGCGACAACGGAAATCTGTGCCCGGTAACCCTACCTCAGGTGGATCATCATAAGAAAATACCTTATTTTCCAATACCTTGTGCGATTTACGTACACGCTCATCCTTTGAAGTGCGCCACTTAAATTTCATTACCCCCATATTTTGATGGCGTTGTGCAGTCATTTGACCAAATAAGCTCCCTGTCTGATCTACAGTGATAAATTCCGCGCGGTTTCGTGACATGCTTATTTGTTCTTCCAACTGCTCGCGGATAGCTTTATGACTACTGCCGTTTTCTATACCTTCTAAGATGATATTTTCAATTTTTGCAGCATAATCATCACGAATGTTGGTAATGTAACTAACGTTTTTCTTAATATTCTCGCGCATAAAAGGTGCAACCCATGCCTCAGTAGCAGGCAAATCAATGCCGCGCACTCTGCCTTGTTGCTCCATATTCGTTTTATTTACTTTGTTTAAGTTTTTCATAAATGAATCAACGGCCCTATTCACTTTACGCTCAGAGTACACTTTATTTATGGCTGTTTTCATGCGGTTTACTATACTTTTAATGAAATCAAGTGGTCCATCCTCAATAAAAAAGCTGCTGCTATCCGCGCGGTTACTGTCGATGTATTCTTTTAAATGTTTATCAAACAAGGCGAGTGTTGCTTCACCTGCCTGCTGAACCATTTTATCGATAGAACGGTAATATGAGGCGACGACAGCATCGGGGAAGCGTGTCGGCGGTACACGTTTAGCCATGCGTACTGTTTTCCTTCCATTTGCTGTATACCTCGTCAGCCATACGTCGCCACTCCGCATCATCACCGCTAAATTTAAAGTCATCTGACACACCAAACTGCCCGAAGCGCGCCTCTCTGATTTCATCCGCACCAACGACACCATTACTCACATAAATCTGATCTGTTTCCGCGACGAGTTTTCGGATTTCCGCATCTGTTTTGGAATCAACGGACCACAACGGATTGAATTTAATTTCCCATTCAATTGTATCTGGATCGATGCGGCCGCCAGGTTCTTTTTCCGCCCAAAGCAACATGCGAATTAATTGTTCAAGGTGTGGCTTCATTTCATTTTCTTGGGCCGATGTGATACGTGCATAATAATTCATAACATCGTACTGTGCGCCTGTTAGCGTGCCTGCTTCTTGTCCTTTAATGACACTCTTAGGCATCCGAGCAGAAGCAGCAATGTAGTCCCACGTAAAGTCTAGCAAGTCTTTAATACCCGATACAGGTGTTGTCTGCTTTGTTAAAGTCTCACCAGCACCAATAATCGCTAATGCCTCTGTGCGAAACATGAAGTCCGCAAGCATACTTAGTTCGCGTTTTTCTTCTCTCGTTAAATTTTCGGCGTCTTGTGACTGATACACTTTAAAAGTAAAATCGTGAAGTATTTGACCAACGGACCACAAAGACGTATCTAGTACAGTAATCGCATCATACAATGTCTCGAGCAATGACAAACCTTGCTCCTCATCCTCCAATCGTCTTGTTTGGTCATGTAACACGCGTGAGTAATGTACAAGTGATTCCGTTTCTACAGCTTGTATACCGTTGCGCGATGCGCGGCTAATGCGTAAATTTTCTAACTTTCCATATGCTCTGCTGAAAACATCATCATTGATTAACAGCTCACTCACTTTCAAACTCGAAAATGGGTGCAAATAATCAACAGAAAGCAAGTTTTCAGGGTTTAGCGGATCTTTTAAATCGAACTTACTTCGCTGTGTCACCCCCAACGAAATGAAGCCGTCACCTCGCATGCGCTCGTACATCCGCATTTGTTTGAAGGCGTCTTTCGCTTTAAGGTCTGCCAACCGCCCCATAATGTCCCGCGCTAGTTGCTCGTCTTTCATTCGCAACGTAAACCAATGCCTTGTCATATCCTCAGCGGGAATGTCTACAATGTTTTGTACAATGGGGTTATCAGCATACAGGGCTGATATTTCACCATGTGTCAGCTTACGACGCATACCAGGTACTTGTCTCGTGAGATTATCTTTCGGACCCGCCTTGCCGTTTCCTTGCATAAAATCTGCTTTGTACTGCCTAGCCTGTTCAAGCAAACTCAATATTCATCACCTACCTTAATAACCTGCCTGTCGCTTGAATCGATCAAGCAGACTTGAATTGTTTGTATATAACTGATTTAATGCTTGTGTAGTCATGTCCACCAAGTCATCGTGTGCCGCATTTGGGAATGACACAAGTTCTTCAATTACATCTTCTGTCCATGAGCATATATTCGGATGTGGTAAAAAGACGTTACCAGCTTCAAATAAAGGAGATACCGCATGAGCACGTACCTCTTTCCCTCCATCTGGTTCTACAGGTATAATGCCGCTTATTTCATCTTGTAACATTTCTATTACAGCTGAACCGTTTGCTTTATCCTCAACATATTTGCTCCGTGCTTGTGGCCATTTATCGGACATAGCACGAATTGCTTTTATGGTGTCAACAAACCCCTTACGACCATGATTCACATCCAAAAGGAAGTATTGTCCCTTTTTACGTGCCCATACACCGCCTGCCACTGGATCGCTTGTTGATGTATCTTTGAAAGCACAGTCCCAAGATTGAGCTAACTTATCGAAATGAATAGGCAACACAATAACATCATCACTTAAGCCCCACTCTCGCTTTTGTTGTTCCGTTCTAACATAATAGCGCATCCATTCACGTTTAAATATATTACCCCCCGCTGGTGTTGGTCTTTGTTGATACAATGATGCCCATGTGCGGGAACCAACTTCTACTTTCTTCTGCTCTGCCCACTTTTCGTTGAAGCCAAGCTCAGGACATAACGCCTCACCAACTTCACGACCCAATAAATCGTCTTCATCTTCTGCGATGGCTGGTAAACGTAACCGAATCCATTTGCGAGGGCTCCGAGCTAATAAACGTCCTATTAAATCGTCTTCATGCCAACGGGTCATGATCACAATTAAAGATGCACCATCATGTAAACGAGTAGAAAGTGTAGATTCCCATTCATCCCAGATACTATCTCGAATAACTTGTGAATTAGCTTCCTTCGCATTTTTGATTGGGTCATCGATAATCATTAAGTCAGCACCCTGCCCTGTAATGGAACCGCCAATACCCGTAGCAATCATGCCGCCGTCGCTGTCCTGAATGCCCCAATCTTTGATGGAAGCATTGGATTCAGATATCTTAATACCAAATAAATCATTGGCAAACTCAACGAATTTGTTTCGATTTAATCGACCGAATTTTTTTGCTAACCCATCTGAATAAGCAGCAGTGATCACGCGCTTAGTTGGATTTTTAGCCAAATAAAAAGACGGGAACGTTTCCGATACCGTCATTGATTTACCATGTCGTGGAGGCATTTCAATTAAAACCGATAATTGCTCCCCTTCTGCTATTCGTTGCAAAACATCACATACAAGCTCGGTATGGCGGAAATGTTTGTATTGCCCATGATGCGCATAAACAACATAATCATGGTAATTCCGTTTCGCTAGCTCCCGTTGCGCCTGTTTGGCTATGACACTAATCTGTTTTTTTGATAGAGTTGGCAAGTGCTCTCAACTCCTCGTCTGTTAATCGACTTAAATCCAGTCTACTTTCGATTTCACCGCTGTGCTCCACATCTACTTTTTCTGTCCACATGCGATAGCGTTTACCAAGTAGCTCCGCTGCCTTTATGCGCTCAGCTGTCGTCGGTGGCATATCTTCATCAATTGTTTGAGCACCTTCACCGATTCCACGCAAAGTCGCTGAAGTTGTTTCTCCTCTTGCGATAGCAGTCAGTAGCTCTAATATTTCTTGTTGGTCCGCTACCTTTTGGGACTTCAATTCCTCCATGCGGCTGTCTATATAGGATTTCACGCTAACATTTGTTAACATTCGACTTCCAGCTGCTCTCGCCGTAGCCTCTTTCTTAACATTTGGGTATGCCTTTAAATACGCCTCTGTAGCATTCCCTATCTCAATATAAGCATCAGCAAAAGCTCGTTGCTTTACTGTTAACTTTGATTCAATCAATGGCATCACCTCATTGTGCTAGTTGCTTTGTGAAAAAAGAGGAGGAAAACTCCTCTCTAATTAATTTTTCCGAAATACTTTTTATACGGTACTTTATTTAACTCATGCCACTCCTTGCAGTCTACTTCGGTCAGACAACCACTCTTCAATGGCATTATTAATACGCCATCGTCCGTTCCATCGGCATATAAATAAGGATAAGGTCTGTAACCCAATTGCATAGCTAAATCAATACTTTCTTTCATGATTAAAACATGTGGTGGATACTCGCGCTCTTTCCAAAAACCAAATCCATTTTTATATTCTGTAATTTGCCCAGCCCTTCCATGACTGCAACAACTTCCAATTGTTTGAACGCCTTTTTCGTTTAACATTTGAATTTCATCGGCTATGCATGCATCCACAACAACTCTCTTTTCCCTTGGATATAAAACATCCACCCATTTATAAGTACCGTATAAACACATATAGTCACCTCGTTATGTTAATCACTTAATATATTTCATTTTCAAAACCACACCGACCTCGACCCTGAATAAGTAACACGTCTACACGTTATGGCTGGTTGGTGCAGTTTTCAAAACAAAAGAAAAGACGACACCGAAAGGTGACGCCTTGCGAATTATGTTGTAACAGTATTTTGTGGTAAAAATACTTATTATGAAGGACGAAGTTCTTCACCCAAAAGATAAAGCCGCTCCGTCCTCCCTCCCATTTTAACCTGCGTTTTTCGAGTAAGTCAAAATCGTACGTATTTGTCCGTTTTGTCCGATTTGTCGCAAGATTTCTTTTTTCGATTGGCATACGTA
>NZ_JAMBIZ010000044.1 GCF_025291715.1 Metasolibacillus sp. | reverse complement strand
TTTCGCTTTCGATACAGTAAAACATTTGCTGGCATCTTTATGATGTCCAAAATTATGTTTCATCTATTAAATGAAACTTTATTCATTAACGTTTTGCTTGTTCAGTTTTCAAGGTTCATTTTTATTCTTTCGCCGCTTCTCTCAGAGGCAACTTTTATATCTTACCACCGACACTTTTTCGTGTCAACTCTTTTTTAAAAACTTTTTAATTATCGTTTTTTCAAAAGTAAAGTAGATATTTTATTCCGTATCGCTCTTGGCGACGTATAATAATTTAACATATAAACTAGCCATTGCGCAAGTATTTTTTAAAAAGAATTTTTCATAAATTTTTTCTTTAAAAAAGACAGCAGGAATCAAAGCATTTTTTTCACTTAATCCCCGCTTCTTCCATTATGCTTCTTTGTCGTTTTGTGTGTCCACTACGCTTAAGCACCATACAAAGTTGTCCCACGCAGAATACCAGCCATTGAAAACTTCAGATGAATCATCCCAACGCACATCAAATTTTTTCTGACCATCAACATCTACTAAAAACAATGTCAATGTTGGGTCCTTTTTAGAAACCGCTAACTTCATGCCATTCTCTAGTTCTTCCTCAGTAAATACTACATCTGACACCGAACGAACTTGCGCTTGCTCAAATACTTGTTTATTTATAATTCTATAGTTCATTATAGACCCCCACTAAAGCTATATTTCATCTAAATCTTTTCTACCTAAAAATTAAAGACTAGAAAATTATACTCCATTCTCTTCTATCATGTGAACTATCAAGTTACTCTTTTTAAAAGAAAAAACAGAAACATTGGAAAAACATATCGTTGCTTCACTTAAGTTTCACAAATATCCCTTTAGTTTGACAATTGCTTGCACACGGTCAATGACTTCTAGCTTACTATATAAATTGCTTACATAATTTCGCACTGTGCCTTCTGCAATATAAAGATCTGCAGCTATTTCTTTATTGCTCTTGCCTAGCACAATTAATTTTGCTATTTCCAACTCTCGCTGTGTCAGCTCCACTTTTTCGCGGTATATTGTGCTCGCTTGCGATAATCTGCTAACTAATTTCGCCGCTACTGCAGAGGGTAAAACCAGCTGCCCTTGCACAGTATCACGAATCGAGGCCAGCATTTTATCCGTTACCATATCCTTTAGTAAATAGCCACTTGCCCCATTAGCTAAACCATTCACAATATAGTCATCATCTAAAAAAGTAGATAAAATTAAAATAAATGTACTCGGCAGTTGCTCCTTTATGACTTTTAACGCATGAATTCCATCCATAATGGGCATCTGAATATCCATCATTATAAGCTGCGGCCGATGAAGCTTAGCTAAAGCGATAGCCTCTTCTCCATTGCTTGCCAATGCAACAACTTGCATATCATCCTCTAAATCAATAATTGTTTTTAACCCTTCACGTATCAGCATTTGATCATCCGCGATTAAAATTGTAATCATTCATCTCCCCCCTATATGGCAATGTAATACGTAATATACAACCGTTTCTTTCTGCTGTCTCTATAGAAAATGTGCCTTTTAGCTGTTCAACCCGATCTTTCATCATACGAAGACCAAAGCCTAGCTCGATATATCCTGCCCCATCACCATTATCTAGTAGCTCAAAAAATATTAATTCGCCATCATACTTTAAAGTAAATTGAAACTCACTGCTGTATCCATGCCGAATGCCGTTTGTTAAGCCTTCTTGTAAGGCATGGTAAAGCAACTTTTTCATAATAGCAGGCAAATACTCAACCTTATCCATATCTACATAAATAGATACACCCGTATTGTGTGCTGTCTCTTCAATTAATGTATATAATGCTTTTTCGATATCATAATATTTATCCTCTTTCAACATATGCACAGAATTACGAATCTCACTTAAACTATGGCGCACAAGGTCTTGCGCATCAATCAAGCGCTTCACTGCCGCCTCTATATCCTTCGCTAGCAACCTGCGCCCTGCTTCAATTTGTAAAACGGTGGATGTTAATGTATGCCCAACAATATCATGGATTTCCTGGGCAATTCGGTTACGCTCTGCATAAACAGACATTTCAGCTAAAGCCTCCGATGTCATCTTCATCGACTTTTGTAAGCTTTCTGTCCGTTCTTCCACTTGCTGCTCTAAATTTCTCGTTAAATATTGAATATCTGAATAAAGTCGTGCATTGGTAATCGAAATCGCACACTGTGAACAAAGCAATTTTAACATGTCCAGCCTCTCCTCTGTAAACACGCTCTCCAGCATATTGTTTTCCATATATAAAATAGAAATCAGCTTATTCTGGTGCGTGATCGGAAGGCACAAAACAGACTTTAAATGTCGATGTCGGATATAAGCATTTTGAGTAAAGCCGCTATTCATCACATTATGAAAAACGACTTCCTGCCTCATACGAATGGTGTAATCAATAACTGTAATTGGCAATAGTTCACTAGCTTCTTGTAGCGACACAGACTGTACGATTAATTTTTCTGCCGTACCATGCGCTTCCACAAACCAGCTGCCCCCATGCTCCAGCAATAAAGCACCGTATTCTGCTCCCGCATTTTGCAGCATAATATGCAATAACTTATGAAGTAGTTGCTCAATTTCAATTTCCTCAGATAAAGCTTGCGCAGAGGAAACAATTGATAAGTAATCCTCATGCTCTAAATCCGTTGTTTTTTTTAACAATAAGTGACCATACTGCAACTCAAGCGCATCTGCCTTCGCATCTGCCCCCCATTGCTTATAAGCCATATATGCTTCATTCATATACACCTTCGCCTGCATTTGCTTACCCGATTGAATGCTGTACTTCGCAAAGCATTCAGAAATAATGCCGACATCGTGGACATAGCCATAACGAGCCGCTGTATTCACTGCTTCCTCATATATCGCTCCCACTTTGTCAGGTGTTTGACCTAACATCTTTTTATATTCCGCCTGTGCCAACAAATATTTATGCAAATAATTCTCAGGGCTATGCCTCGCCAAATATTGTAACTTCTTGACATAACGCTTTGTTTCTTGCCTCAAGCTCACTTGCTTGGTTAGCTCTGCATCAGCAAACAGTTCCTTCACAATCAACACATAGTAATAATAATTGTACATATTCGAAAATCCGCGCTTATCATGTGCATTGTCAATCCTAATGCTTTCTACAATTTTTTCATATGCACTTTCATAATCACCGAATAAATAAGCAATAATATAGTCATACCATAAAGACACCTCATATAAATAGGAGCCTTCATAATGTCCGCTAACCTCTGGATGTTCAGAAATAAATGGGTCATTTGCTGCGCTATAGCCTGTTAATCTTGTTAGCAATGAGGACATCGCCTTTGCATATTGCCACGGCAATGTATCACTTGATTTACCGAATACAGTGCTTCGTGACAACAAATGTGCGTATAAATCCTTTAATGGATAACTAAAATTAAACATCAGCCCTAAATTCACTAAAAAACTATAGTTGGTTTGCCATTTATTGTTAGACAAAACCCCATGTTGATTGGCGTAATCTGTTATAGATAAAAGGAAATTAGGCTCATATTTTCTCCAGCTATCTTGACTTAGCATAATAATTGTATTAATTTGCATCGTCATTTCTAAATTGTCCTTCACTAGCTCACTAGCAAACTTGCTATAAGCATATGCCGATTCATTGTCAAAAGCGAGTGTACTTTGAATTAAGGCATAACTAGCAAATCCATAGGCGGATTCATCCGTTATACCTTCGTCCCATGTTATCTCAAGCAACATGACAACCGTTGCAAACCATCCTTCTCTATTTGATACAAAACAAGCATTTGCCACATAGACTAAGATACGTGCAGCCAGCTTCATTCGCTTATTCTGCATTAATGGGAATTTTCTTGATGGCTTCTTACCTAATCTCCTACTTATACGAAACCAATAATAATACTCCTTGACTCTGCTATTCTCCAGCTTAATAGGCAATCGCAATAAAGCGAGTGCCTCTTTCCCTAATTCCAACACCTGATCATAACGATCTTGATAAAGCTCTAGCTGTATGAGCAAAAGATATACTTGTGCTTTGTCAATAGCTGCTTGCGCTTGTAAAAGCAGGACTTGGCACAGACTCCTTGCTATATCGTAATCCTCATTTGTTAAAGCTAACTCCACACGAAATTGATAAATGGCATAAACGAGCTCATAGTACTGTTGCCAATGCTCTTCTAACAGCAAGTCCATTGCATGTTGCAAATAATAAATAGCATCAGCCATCTCCTCTTTTGCAGCCTGAAAATTCAATTCAATTAACTCTAGCTGTCTTTTCTCTGCAATAAAATGCTGTTGCACCTGATTAAAATGCCATACAACTCTAACTATCGGCTCACCTTCACATAGCAAAATCTGACCGACCTTCAAATGAAGCTGTTCTCGCTCTTGTTCGCTTACACGCTGCTCAAACACTTGCCGAATATCTTCATGTTGGAAAGTATATTGCTCATTCGATAGACGATAAATTAATTGATGGTTAATTGCCACCTGTAAAGATTCTTGTAATTGCTGCAATGTATAACCAGCCATCTCAGCAAGTATCTGTAATTTGAATTGACGCCCTAAAAAAGCTGCCTGTGTAAGCAATTGCGCTGTCAGATTATTCACATACTTAATGAAATACTCATCTTTTAACATGGGGCTCACCTACTTTATTCAAAAGTTTTTGCTACGTGAAATTACATATGAAGGAGATACTTCGAACTCAATCGAAACCCCCTCTTATCATCTATTGATTTACACAACCGCACGCACTAACCATGTCGCCGCCCGTGTTAAAATTTGTGCACGCAACTCAACAAAATATTCGTACTCATAGAAGAAAGCAATTTTTTCAGCTGCTAACGTATCAAGTTCTGTTGGCTGTGGTGTTAACACAAAATGGGCAAAAGATTCCGCAAAGTCTTCCACAACGGAGCTTGAGGCATAGCCAGACACATAATCATCCTCATACTCACTTGCTGGGTTCCAAAATTGTTGATAAAAGTCAGTTAAGTATGCATCCTCATAAAAACAGCCTTCCTCCTCAATTAATACATCCTCACAAGCGTTTAGCTCCACCCAAATATTTTGCTCGCCATCCTTCAAAGATAAATAATGGGCGTATTCATGGATATATGTAATCATCGTTTCGGAGGCTAACTCGATATTTTCCTTATTCATACCGAGCGTCCAATACTGTCCACTATCATCGTGTTGATTGACATAAGCTAATGTATCACCACTCTCAAAGACGATAAATTGATTAATACCCTCACGCTCTGGCTCTGGAATAAGCCATGCAAAATCAAACCAAAGCTCCGCATGATAATCCATTTCTTCATCTGTCACATCATCCTCTGTGAAAATCATTTCTTTCTCGTTGTCTATCTCATAAATAAAAAGGTCATGCGTACCTTCTAAATCCGTTGCAATGGCTTCCTCCACCGTTAACGACCCATACTCCTCCTCTAACAAATAAACAAGCTCATCTCCACGAGCTACACAGGAATTATAGTCATTACATTCCATCGGCAACGCACATGTATCTTCCTCCGCAATATAAATCTCACCAACTAGACAACTACTATTTGTCACTTCTTCAACCATTGCATTTGTTTCAATAATCATTTCGGTCTCTGTTTCTTCCGATAACTCACTACAGCCAGCAATGATGAAAAATAAGCTACATACCCAAAATGTAAGTTTTAACACCCTCACCCTATTCCGCTCCTTTTATTCATTATTATACTATTAATTATGACAAGGCTTAGCTTGAATCAACAACTCTTTTCTATGACAAGCAATCGCAGAAGCAATGTTCTCGTAGATTGAAATACTTTTTCCGCATCCATCTCACTATTTATCGAGAGTAGACTTCTGTTGAATCAAATTAAAAAATCAACGTTATCGAAAAAAGTTTTTCAATAACGCTGACTTCGTGTCTCTAAAAGTTTCGGTCAGAGCCGCCACCCGATGAACTACCACCACCACCCGAAAAGCTGTCACTTGAATCATCGCTAACAAAGAAATGCCATATACTCCTTTTTGGCTTATATCCAAACAATCGTAAAATGCCCTCCAAAATCAATAAGAAAAAACTAAGTATGCTCCCTATGATGACAAGAAGCACAAATGAAGAACCGATAGGATCTTCTGAAAAATCATTTGCCAAATCTCTTTTCCTAAATTCCATAAACGATAACGACAATCCATCATAATCAATGCCTTCTTCTATTCGAATAGCATCCACTACTTCTGAAAAAGCAGTCGTATAGTCACCATTGGTCAAATAAGGCATCATATAATCATCAAGCAATCGCCCCGTCTTCCCATCAGGATAGTCTCCCTCTAAGCCTTATCCAATTGCAATTCTTACTACATTATTTCCTTCACCCTGATCGGTTGTCGCAAAAATTAACATGCCATTATTGATATCCCTTTGACCAATTCCCCATTGGCGAATAACTTGTACCCCATAGTCAACATTTGTCATATCACCGATTGTAGGAACCGTTAAAATAAACAACTGCATTTTGTTTTGCTCATTCAGCATTTCCGCCACTTTATTTAACTCTTGTTCAACCTCATCATCGATGACATTTTGATAATCAAAAACAAACCCTGAGGTCGTTGGACGCTCTGGAATTGAGGCGAATGCATTGAATGGTAGCGTTACAAATAGTATAAATACAAATAGCAACCACCTTTTCATTCTACTCACCTCCAAAATCTACAGTTGGCACTTGGCTCGTATCCCCATCTACTTCAAAATATAATTTTCGTTCAAAGCCAAACATCCCTGCAATCATACTGCTTGGGAATGTGCGAATCTCACTATTGAAGCTTTGCACAGCATTGTTATAATCTTGGCGCGCAACAGCTAGGCGATTTTCGGTGCCTGCTAGCTCATCCATTAACTGCGTAAACTGCTGGTTGGCTTTTAAATCTGGATAACTTTCTACAATAACAAGCAATCGCCCTAAAGCACTTGTCAATTCATCACTTGCCGCAGCTTGTTCCTCCACCGTTGCCGCATCCCCGTACTTTGCTCGTGCATCTGCAAGATGTGTGAAAATCTGTTCTTCATGCGCCATATACCCTTTTGTTGCTTCAATTAAATTTGGAATTAAATCAAAGCGGCGTTGCAGTTGATTATCAATTTGTGCCCAAGAAGATTCCATTGCCTCTTCTTTTTGGACAAAACCATTATATTTGATTACAAACCATCCTATTGCGAGCAACACAATACCTACTACAATCAAAATCACCTTGTTTCCCTTCATATATGCCCACCATCATTTCTTTTATTTTCAATGTAACAAAGAGGGAAATAGGTCAATAGTGACTGGTGTCATTTTTTTGTCATATGACAAAAAATAAGGTTGACTGAAAAGTTATTTCTCAGTCAACCTTATCATTATTTTGTAATATGACGCATCGTAGGGAATAATAAAATATCGCGAATTGATGGTGAATTTGTTAATAGCATTACTAGACGGTCGATACCGATGCCTAGACCACCTGTTGGCGGCATGCCGTATTCTAGTGCTTCAATGAAGTCATTGTCCATTTCGTGTGCTTCATCATTACCTGCTGCTTTTTCAGCCATTTGTGCTTCAAAGCGCTCGCGTTGGTCGATTGGGTCGTTTAACTCCGTGAAGGCATTGGCATGCTCACGACGCACGATGAATAATTCAAAACGGTCTGTGAAACGCTCATCCTCTGGATTTTTCTTCGCTAATGGTGAGATTTCCACTGGATGACCTGTGATGAATGTTGGTTGTACTAATGTTTCTTCTACTTTTTGCTCAAAGAATTCGTTAATAATATGACCAACTTCATGTGTATCTTTAATTTCCACGCCATGCTCCGCTGCATATGTGCGTGCTTGTTCAACTGTCATTGGCTGCCAGAAGTCTACACCTGTGGCCTCTTTGACTGCATCTACCATGTGCATACGTTTCCAGCCTACAGCTAAATCAATTGTATCTTCGCCATATTGAATTGTTGTTGTGCCCAAAACTTCTTGCGCTACATGGGAGATTAAGTTTTCTGTTAAATCCATAATATCTTTATAATCTGCATATGCTTCATATAATTCAATCATTGTGAACTCTGGGTTGTGACGTGTTGAAATTCCTTCATTACGGAATACGCGCCCGATTTCATATACTTTCTCTAAGCCACCTACGATTAAACGTTTTAAATGTAGCTCGATTGCGATACGCATGTATAGCTCCATATCAAGTGCATTATGGTGTGTAATAAACGGACGAGCCGCTGCACCACCAGCAATTGTATGTAGCATTGGTGTTTCTACTTCTAAATAGCCGTTGTTATCTAAATAGTTGCGGATAGCACGGATAATTTTAGAACGTGCAATAAATGTTTCCTTGCTCTCAGCATTCGTCATTAAGTCTAAATAGCGCTGACGGTAGCGTTGCTCAACATCCTGTAAGCCGTGGAATTTCTCTGGCATTGGGCGTAGTGCCTTCGTTAAAAATGTGAATTCTGTCGCTTTAACAGAAAGCTCACCTACCTGTGTGCGGAACACGTTACCTGTCACACCTATGATATCGCCAAGGTCTGCTTTGTTGAATAATTCGTATGCTTCATCGCCAACCGCATCTTTACGTACGTATATTTGAATTTGGCCGCCTAAGTCTTGAATATGTGCGAAGCCCGCTTTTCCTTTGCCACGCTTTGTCATAATGCGTCCTGCAATCGTTACGCTTTTTGGCTCTGCCTCTAATTGCTCTTTATCAAAAGCATCAAATTCTGTTACTACTTCACTTGATAAATGCGTGCGCTCAAAACGGCTGCCGAATGGGTCAAGACCGCCTTCACGAATATCCGTCATTTTTTGGCGTCTCACCAAAAGCTGGTCGTTTAATTCTTCTATATTTGACACGTTATTCACTCCTATAGTTGATTGGTCTGCTTTGTCCATATTTTATTATTGTACACAATTTCGTGGGTGGAATCATCTTTTTTAGACTTTTCCAAGCAGAAATATCGACTGTGCCATTTTATTGTCAAAATTGAGGATTTGGCATATTTAAGCTATTTGAGCGTTTCCGATGGTTATTTGATCACTTTTCATACTTAATTGAGCACTTCGACATATTATTTGCGCATTTTCGAACATTATCAGCATGTTTACGTAATTTTAAATGCTTAAAAGCTGCTAAGGATATACTCTCAGCAGCTTACTGTCATTTACACGATTTCTTCTAATAGCTCATCATATTCAGCCACGAAACTATTCAACAGCATATATAGCTCCGTCTTCGTTTCGGCTTGGTTGATGGCGTTTCGGATTTTGCCGTTGCCACGAATGCCTTTTAAATACCATGAGGCATGGTTGCGCATTTCACGCACAGCGATTTTTTCACCTTTTAGTTGCATTAAACGCTCGAAATGTAATAAGCATACATCGATTTTCTCGCGTATAGATGGCTCGTCTTTGAGCTCACCTGTTTCTAAATATTGCACTGTTCTGTAAATCATCCATGGGTTACCTAGTGCCGCACGTCCAATCATTACAGCATCAACACCTGTCATTTCAAGCATGCGTTTGGCATCTTGAGGTGTTTCGACATCACCATTACCTAATACAGGAATATTAACACTTTGCTTTACATCGCGAATAATATCCCAGTTTGCCTTGCCCTCATACATTTGTACACGTGTGCGACCATGTACAGCAAGCGCTGCTGCACCTGCACGCTCTATTGCTTGCGCATTTTCAACCGCAAAAATATGCTCGTCATCCCAGCCAATACGCATCTTTACGGATACAGGCTTTTTCACAGCATCAACGACAGCTGCCACCATTTCGTACACTTTATTTGGATCTAAAAGCAGGCGCGCACCTGCCTCACATTTAATAATTTTGTTGACAGGACAGCCCATATTAATATCGATAATATCAGCCGTTGTATTTTCCTCTACATATTTTGCGGCTGCGACTAAATTTTCCTTATCGCCGCCGAAAATTTGTAGAGATAACGGATTTTCGCGTTCATCAATATAAAGCATGTCTAATGTTTTAGTGTTACGTTGGACGATTCCTTTATCGCTAATCATTTCTGCATAAACTAAGCCTGCGCCAAATTCTTTCACCGTTAAACGGAAAGCCGAGTTACAAATTCCAGCCATCGGGGCTAATACGACGCGATTGTCCATGACGATGTCTGCAATTTGAAACGGCTTTTGCTGTGCGTTATTCACTGTTGATATGCCTCCTTTTGTTTGTAATGAAAGCTAACAACCGGTAGTAACTGGTTGTTAGCTTTTACTTTATCTATAGAAATCCTCTGCTCTCTGCCACAAAGTAATACCTTCTTGCTGTAAATTCAACTTAGCTAGTGTATCATGAGCTTGCGTCATTTGACCACTTTCAAAACCTTCGCTAATTTCGACTAAAGGTACTAACACAAAGGCACGCTCATACATGCGTGGATGCGGCACAACCAGTCGCTCTGTTTCAATTTGCTCTTTATTGAATAGTAAAATATCAAGATCGATAATACGTGGGCCCCATCGAATATCCCGCACTCGCCCAAGCTCGTTTTCAATCGATTGACAAATGTTAAGCGTTTCCTCCGCCGTTTTGTCTGTTTTGATATGTACAGCAATATTAAAAAATGAAGGCTGATCAATATAGCCAACTGGCGCTGTTTCATAAACAGCTGATACATTCACTACTTCCACCTGCTGTCGTAATAATTGTACAGCCTGCTTTAAATTTTCTTCACGCTCGCCGATATTTGTACCAATCGATAAAAATACATCATTCATAAAATTTACCTCGCACAATTTCTACTGCTACCTCTTTATAATGCCCTGGAATTGGTGGGTCTGGCTTGATAATTTCTACGCGGCAACCAAAAATTTGCCCTTCGTAGCGCTTTAAAACCGTTGTTGCAACCGCTTCAGCAACCGCTTCGATTAATTTAAATGGCTTGCCTTCAATAATTTCCCGGCAAATATCATAAACACCAACATAGCTCACCGTATCGTCTAAATCATCTGTCTGTCCTGCTTTTTGAATATCGACTGCTAAGGATACAGAGGCGCGGAAACGTTGTCCTAGCACATTTTCTTCCTTTAAAACGCCATGGTAGCCAAAAAATTGCATATCACGTAAATGTATATAATCCATTATAAATCTCCCTTCACTTCGAATTTGCCAACTAGTGCATCCATCACCTTCACTGTACGTGCCACTTCTTTGACATCATGTACACGCATCATATGACAGCCTTTTTGTACGCCAAATGCACAAGTAGCAGCAGTGCCTTCCACACGCTCCTCTACAGGTAAATCAAGGATGGCTCCAATCATACGCTTACGTGATGTTGCTAGTAACACAGGGTAGCCAAATGCAACAAGTTCATCTAAGCGTTGCATCGTTTCAATGCTTTGCTGTAGATTTTTTACGAAGCCAATACCCGGATCTAATATGATATGCTGCTGTGGTACACCTGCTGCTGTGGCAATTTGAATGCTTTCTCGCAAATCTTGCTGAAACTCTGCCCAATAATCAGCATAGTTTTCATTATCACGATTGTGCATTAAAATGATTGGCACATTGTATTCAGCTGCAACTTGCGCAATTTCAGGCTCCCTTTTTGCACCCCAAATATCATTAATCATCTGTGCACCTGCTTCAATTGCTGCACGTGCTACATTTGCTTTATACGTATCGACAGAAAGTATTGCAGATACTTCCTTCGCTAATGCACGAATAATCGGTACAACCCGTTCAATCTCTTCCTGCTCGGAAATGGGCGTATGCCCCGGTCTTGTGGATTCTCCACCAATATCGATAATTTTTGCTCCGTCTGCTATCATGCGTTTTGCTTGCACAACAGCTGCATCAATCGAATTATATTTACCGCCATCTGAAAACGAGTCGGGCGTAACATTTAAAATACCCATAATGATTGTTTCTTTATGAAAATCTAGTTCGATGCCATTTAAAATAAGCGGCACCTGATAATGTTCTAGCATGTTTTGCCTCCTACAATTTCGCGAATTTCAGCTATATATGCTTGATGCAGGCGCTGGTAGATAGCCCCGTCTGCACCCGCAAAGGATTTTTGTCCAAGTGATGAAATTGGCACAAGCTCCTGAACAGAGTTCGTAATAAAGCATTCTTGTGCTTCCGCAAGATCGCATTGATCATATAGACTTTCTCGAACCTCATAGCCTAATTCTTGTGCAATGACCATAACAATTTTGCGTGTAATGCCCGGCAATATACCTGTATTTAAAGATGGTGTATAAAGCACATCTCGCTTCGCCCAAAAGATATTTGATGTAATTCCTTCTGCAAGATACCCATCTTCAGTTAAGAAAAACCCTTCATAGCTCGCTAAATTAGGTAATTCCATACGCGCTAACACATTGTTACCATAATGATGGCTTTTTGAACGGATATCTGTTTCTGGCTTGTTGCGCACCGTTTTTAATAGCACTGCTTGCTTTTCTGTACCACGTGCAGGCAATGTAAGCGGCTTGCGGAAAACAATGACATTTGGCTTCTGGTATTCGTTTGGTGCAAGACCCAAATCATGCACACCTGCCGATACGTTAATGCGGAAATAGCCATCATCGCCACCATTTAAATCATTTAGCTGTTGCATCACTTCTGCTAGCTCACTCAATGTATATGGCATATCAATGTGATAAATATTAAGCGATTCCATTAAACGTTGAAAGTGGTCCTGCAAGAATACTGGCTCACCTTTATATGTACGCATCGTTTCGAAAAAGCCTAAGCCATATAAAAAGCCATGGTCAAACGGCGATACCATCAGTTCACTAGCTTCTATATATTGCCCATTCATCCAACAAATCATCATGTCACTCCTTGCAATATAGTTCTAAAAACTCTTTTAGTAGCTGCTTACCATCCTCCGTCATAATTGACTCTGGATGATATTGCACACCTTCAATGGCGAATTCCTTATGGCGCAAGCCCATAATTTCGCCTTCCTCTGTCCATGATGTCACCTCTAGGCAATCTGGCAATGAATGCTTCTCTACAATTAGTGAGTGATAGCGTGTTGCTGCAAATGGGTTAGCATTTTTACGATGTAAGCCGATTTCGCTATGAAAAACAGGTGATGTTTTTCCATGCATTAAGCGCTCTGCTCGAATAACATTACCGCCAAAGGCTTGCGCAATCGCTTGATGCCCTAAGCAAACACCTAAAATCGGAGCCTTTCCAGCAAAGTGCTGAATAATGTTCAAGCTTTCTCCCGCTTCATTTGGTGTGCATGGTCCTGGAGAGATGACAATCATTTTTGGTGCTAGCTCTTCAATTTCTGCAATAGTAATCTCATCATTACGCACAACCTTTAGCTCCTCACCAAGCTCACCTAAATATTGCACTAAGTTATAAATAAATGAATCGTAGTTATCAATCATTAAAATCATGTTAACACCCCTTCAGCCATCCCTTTTGCTTGCCACATTGCCTTCGCCTTATTCAGTGATTCGATATATTCGTTTGCTGGAATTGAATCAATAACGATACCCGCTCCCGCTTGAATATACGCTGTTTCATTTTTAATATAAGCTGTACGAATAACAATATTTAGCTCCATATCGCCATTAAAGCCTAACCAGCCGATGGAACCTGTATATAAGCCCCGTCTCACAGGCTCAAGCTCTTCGATAATTTCCATCGTACGAATTTTTGGTGCACCTGTAATCGTACCTCCTGGGAACATCGCACGAATGACATCTGCATTCGTCTTGCCATTCGCTATTTCGCCACGTACATTCGACACGATATGCATGACATGTGAATAGCGCTCTATGACCATAAATTCATCTACCTCTACAGTACCGTAGCGGCTCACTTTCCCTAAATCATTGCGCTCTAAATCAACGAGCATGACATGCTCCGCTCGCTCTTTTTCGTTATCAATTAATTCATTCGCTAGACGAATATCCTCTTCCTCTGATTGCCCACGTGGACGCGTCCCTGCAATCGGACGTGTCGATAGGGCTGTCCCTTTACGCTTCACTAACAATTCAGGTGAACCGCTTACAACAGCAAACTCTGGTGCTGCAATAAATGCCATATACGGGGAAGGATTAAATGAACGAACTGCCTCATACATCACGATTGGTGCTGCATGCAATGGCTTCGCCTGACGCACAGATAAATTCACTTGGAACACATCGCCTTGTGCGATATATTCTTGAATTTTGCGCACAGCTTGCTCAAATTCCTCACCTAAAAATGATACAGATAGCTCGCTTTCATCATTCGTTACTTCTACCGCTCTTTCTGCATGGAATAAACGCTTGCCTAATCCTTGTTCCGCTGCCCCCTGCCATGCCAACGACCATTCATCTAAGTCGATTGTGCTTTCAGGGCGCTTCATCAATGTTACACGGTTTGTTTCCGCATCAAATACTGCCCAATATTCAAACACATAAAAATAAATATCTGGTACTTGTAAATCATCTGCTGCAATCGTTGGTAAGTTTTCGATTTTACGTGCGTAGTCATACGACACAAAGCCGATTGCTCCACCTTGAAAATCAGGTAGCTCGTCCTCTTTTTCTAGCTTATAGGCTTGTAAATAGCTTTCTAATAAGGCAAGTGGCTCACCTTGCTGAAAACGCTCACCCTCGCGCTCCTCTATTTGCAGCCCATCGTTTTTCGCATAAACAGTTGCAAACGGATTCCATGCAGCAACCGAATAGCGTCCGCCTCGTCCACTCTCTAAAAACACATGCTTTTTCTCTAAAATTGTTTGCTCTTTATAGCTATAAAAAAACGCGTCTTTTGTCATAAATAATGTTACGCATTGTAAATTTTCCATCGTGTACACCCCTTTACATATACTCTTATTAAACTCGAAAAACATAGCAACTGTCCAGAAAGGAATTGCTTTCTGGACAGTTCAACATAATTATTTATTTTTCGGAAAAAACTTGATACAGCTATTTTGACATTGACGTAAAAAACCAGCATCCTCTATCGTCACAATTTGCGGAATTAATCGCTTCATTTGATTAGAGCTTACACGCTCTCCATGCCAAATCGACCAAAGCTCCACTTTGTCTTCTTCCTTTACATATTGCTTCACATACTGAACAAGCTCTGTTAAATATCTTTCATTTACAATCCCACGTAGCTCATAGATAAAAGGTCTTTGAATTTGCTGTCCTGTGTCTTCAGGCAACTCATTACATTGAACAACTTGAAACTGGTCGAGGCGTGCTACATCTTCTACATAAACCACTTTATTTAGCGTTTCAGGCAAAGTAAAGTAAAATTCTATCCCTTGCGGATGGAATTTTTCTTTTTCTATTTCTTTAAAGCCACTCTCGCCCCATTCAGGCAAGCTTGATTTTGAAGCAAAAAATCTATATAAAGTCATTTCCATCCTCTTTCTTTACATAATTTTTTGCAAAGATGCCCAGAACCTATTTGAATATTAGTCATTGTTTATTGCTAAATCATAACTATCCAAAACATACTTTTCTTTAAACCCAACGGATTTGTATAAATTTATTGCGGCTTCATTCTCACATGACACACATATAGTTATTTCATCAATACTAGAATATGAGAAAAGTTTCTTCAAAGCATCTATTATGAGCATTTTCCCGACCCCTTGACCTCTATATTCCACCGATACAGCAATGTATTCAATATTTCCTTCTTTATGCTCAGGCTTTGCTTCTATATACACATAACCTTTAATTTTAGATTCATTTCCTTTTATGATTAGTAAATTATTTCTGCCATTCAACCTCTTTAATATAGAATGAGAATTGAAATATGTTTGTGGAAAGACCTCATCATGTAAGCTAATGAATGAATCATAGTGCTCTTTGTCTATTTTTTCTGAAATAGTAAGAGCTTCTTTAGTAAACAAACTTCTTGTTATGCTCAGAACCATATCTGTGCCCAAGTATTGAGCACTATTTTGTATAACAAACTCTTTTGCAAATACGTTATCTTTATTTATAAAAAAAGAACAAGACTTTATCTCTTGCGGTATTTTAAGAAGCGCTTTGTTCCATAATGCTTGCGCAACATCTAAATTCTCATCTGTGACAAATGGACCCCATACATCAGCATACGCCCCACCTAAATCAACATCTAACCCAATTGCACCGACTATATTAGATTGATCATAGGCAACCAGAAAAGAATCTTCAAATTCTAAATCAGAAAAATCATTCATTAAAGAATCGTATATTTCTTCATTTTGCTCTCCACAAAATCCAATATGGCTTTTATTTGTTGCGTTCATTTTTTCAAGATAAATAGAGATTTCCTTGGCATCTTTTGGTGAAATAATTTTTATTCCCATAATAAACTCCCCGTTTAATAATCAAATAGCCCCTTTTATTGCGAACTCGCCTATTAAATACACAAATGGCTGCCGGAATTTTTCCGGCAGCCTCATTCAAATCAATTATGCCTTGGCGTAATTGTGTTCGGATTTTTTCGAGCTAGCTCGCAGTAGAAGTTAATCTTCAAACTGATAAAGTGGTGTTGATAAGTAGCGCTCACCATTTGATGGCACAACCGCCAGTACATTCGAGCCTGCACCTAAGCGTTTTGCTGTTTCAATTGCTGCGTGAATCGCTGCACCTGAAGAAATACCGCATAAAATACCTTCTTCACGTGCTACTTTACGAGCGACTTCAAATGCTGTTTCGTTTTCTACAGTAAATACAGAACTATAAACTTCCGTATTCAATACTTTTGGTACGAAGCCTGCGCCAATTCCTTGAATTTTATGTGGACCAGGGTTACCACCAGAAAGCACTGGAGAATCTGTTGGCTCTACCGCGATAATTTCGATTTCTGGATATGCCCCTTTTAATACTTCACCAGCACCTGTAATTGTTCCACCTGTACCGATACCTGCTACAAATGCATCTAATTTTAACCCTTCAAATGCTTCGACAATTTCAGGACCTGTTGTTAAACGGTGGATTTCAGCATTTGCTTCGTTTTCGAATTGCTGTGGTAAAAAATAGCCATGTGCTTTTGCTAGTTCGTCTGCTTTTGCAATGGCACCTTTCATACCTTCTGGGCCAGGTGTTAGCACTAAGTCTGCACCATATGCACGAAGTAAGTTACGACGCTCTAAGCTCATCGTTTCAGGCATTACTAAAATGGCTTTATAGCCTTTTGCCGCTGCAATCATTGCTAAACCGATACCTGTGTTACCACTAGTTGGCTCGATAATTGTGCCACCTGGCTGTAATGTGCCATCTTTTTCAGCAGCTTCAATCATCGCTAAAGCTAAACGATCTTTTACAGAGCTTCCTGGATTAAAGTATTCTAATTTCACATACACTGTACCTTCGTTTTCACCTGTTGCTCTATTTAACTTCACAATTGGTGTACGACCTACTAAATCTGCAACTGAATTCGCTAACTTGCTCATCTCATTCATCCCTTCTTTAATTCCTACTAATTTTATAGACTTTACTTAATTTACATATTACCAATTAACTATAGCGGTTGTCAACGTTTTTCATACAAGATGACACGCAACAAATCGACCGCTTTCCACCTCTCTAAATTCAGGTACCTCAAGTTTACAGCGCTCTGTTGCAAACGGACAACGTGTATGAAATTTGCAACCGCTTGGTGGATTTGCAGGATTCGGAATATCCCCTTTTAAAATAATACGTTCACGTTTTAATGTTGGATCTGGAATAGGTACAGCAGATAGCAATGCCTTTGTATATGGATGTAACGGATTGCGATAAAGCTGCTCACGGCTGCCTAATTCCATCATTGTACCTAAATACAATACGCCGATGCTAGAGCATAAATGCTCCACTACACTTAAATCATGCGAAATAAAAAGAAACGTAATATTTCTTTCACGCTGTAATTTACTAAATAAATTGATGATTTGTGCTTGAATCGAAACATCTAATGCCGACACTGGCTCATCTGCAACAATAAAATCTGGTTGCAAAATAATTGCGCGGGCAATACCAATACGCTGACGTTGACCGCCGCTAAACTCATGTGGATAACGATCCATATGGTAGTCAGACAGCCCGCATATTTCTAACACCTCTCTTACCTTCTCACGCACCTCATGCTTCTCACATAAATGATGATCTAACAGCGCTTCTCCAATTGCATCACCTACACGGATACGTGGGTTGAGCGAGCTATATGGATCCTGGAAAATAAATTGGATTTTAGGACGTAAATTGCGCATCTCTGTATTGGAAAGCTTATGCAAATCTTTTCCGTCAAATAGCACTTCTCCCTCTGTAATCGATTGTAGACGCAAAATGCTTTTGCCAATCGTACTTTTGCCACTGCCTGACTCTCCTACAAGCCCAAATGTCTCACCGCGCTGAATTTGAAAGCTAACACCGTCAACAGCCTTTACTACACTTGGATTACGTTGAAATAAGCTACTTTTCTCACCAAAGTATTTTTTTAAATTTTTTACCTCTATTAATGGCGCTTCATTCGTCATCCTATTGTCACCTCTTCGTACAGCCAGCAAGCTACTCGTTGCCCATTATCCAAATCTTTAATTGTTGGCATTTGTTCCTTGCAAACTGCCATACATTGCTCACAGCGTTCACTAAAATAACAGGATGGTGTTAATGTTGCTAAATTTGGAACTTGCCCCGCAATCGTATAGAGCTCTTCCTGTCTTTGATTAATCACAGGCTTCGCCTTTAATAAGCCTTTCGTATAAGGGTGTTTCGGGTTTTTGAAAAGCTCTACTACTGGTCCTTCCTCAATAACCTTTCCTGCATACATGACAATCACATAGTCAGCTACTTCCGCTACTACACCTAAATCATGTGTAATCAACAGCATCGACATCTCTCGCTGCTCCTTTAATGAGCGAAGTAAATCTAAAATTTGCGCTTGAATCGTTACATCTAATGCCGTTGTTGGCTCATCGGCAATTAATAAATTAGGCGAGCATGCTAACGCAATCGCAATCATAATGCGCTGTAGCATGCCACCGCTTAATTGGTGTGGATAACTATTAAAAATCTCCTCTGCACGCCCAATACCAACAAGCTCAATTAACTCCAATGATCGCTTTTTCGCTTCCTTTTTAGAAATAAGCTCATGCTCCATTAACGGCTCCATAATTTGACCGCCAATTGTCAGCACTGGGTTTAAAGAGGTCATCGGCTCTTGAAAAATCATTGAAATATCATTTCCCCGAAGCTGGCGCAGCTCATGCTTTTTCATTTTCAATAAATCTTTTCCTTCAAATAAAATCTCGCCATTTCTCACACCACCTGAGCCAGCATCAATTAATCCCATAATGGACATAGCGACTGCACTTTTTCCACAGCCTGACTCTCCAACTAAACACACCGTTTGCCCTTTCGGAATTGAAAAGCTAACATCATCAACCGCTTTAATGACGCCTCCGCTTGTATAATATTGTGTCAATAGATTTTTAACATTTAACACTGTATTTCCCATTACAGCCCTACCTCCTTTTCATATTTGGATCAATCGCGTCACGTAGCCCATCTCCTAGTAAGTTAATACTAATGACTGTGAAAAATATTGCTAGCCCTGGCGGCACCCATAGCCAAGGTCTTTTTTGGAAATCAATCAGTGAATTTGCTGAGGTAATCATATTGCCCCACGATGCATCTGGAGGCACAACGCCTAAACCGAAAAAGCTGAGCGTTGACTCACTTAAAATGGCGCCTCCAACACTTAATGTACCTGACACAATTAATAGTGGAATGATATTTGGCAGTAAATGCTTAAACAATTTGCGAACATCACGCAAACCAAGTGCCTCTGTCGCCTGCATAAATTGGCGTTCACTTAAGCTTAAAATTTGGCTACGCACAAGTCGAGCTAAGCCCGGCCAGCCGACAATACTTAACATCAGCATTACAATATAAATACGGTATTCTGTTGGCACTTTCCATTCTGACAAAATCGCTGCCATAATAAATAGCAATGGCAATCCAGGCAACGTCATTAAAATATCTGCAATTCGCATAATAATTTGATCAACAATTCCTCGATAAAACCCTGAAATAATACCTAATACACCACCGATAGCCACTGACATTATCATCGCACCTAGTCCAACTAACAGCGAAATACGCCCAGCTATCATTAAACGCGTCAATACATCGCGTCCTAGTTTATCTGTCCCAAGCCAATGTGCAGAACTCGGTGCTTGATTTATATTTGTTGGATCAACTCCCAAATTTACATACGGCGAAAACAGCGGACCGATAAAAGAAAATAAAAAAATAAATATTAAAAATGCCAAGCCAATAAGCGACATTTTATTTTGCAAAAAACGTCTTGTAATTTGCCGCCATAAAGAAGACGGCTTTGGTTTACTTTCCATAAATTCAACTCCCTTACAGGTGCCAGGCACGCACACAATTCTTACACAATTTATGTTACTTTCTCACACGCACCCTTGGATCAGCAATGCCATATAAAATATCTGCTAATAAATTACTTAGGACTGTCAACAAAGCAATAAACATTGTAAAGCCCATTAATAGCGGATAGTCACGCACTGAAAATGCTTGCATATAAATAGCGCCGATGCCAGGCCAATTAAAAATTTGCTCCGTAATAATTGCTCCGCCAAATAGTGCAGGCAATTCAAAGCTAAACAGCGTAATAGCTGGCAGCAATGCGTTGCGTAAGCCATGCTTGAAAATGACTACGCGCTCCTTTAGTCCTTTAGCCCGAGCAGTTCTCATAAAATCCTGCTTAATAACCTCTAACATATTCGTTCTGAAATAACGTGTTAAGCCACCAATGCCAAGCATCGTTAAGACGAGTACAGGTAAAATCATATGCTCTGCTACATCTTTCACATAAGCCCAGCCAGTAAAGTTGCTACCTGTAGAAATCATGCCACCTGCTGGTAGCCAACCTAAATCAACCGCAAATATTTTAATAATGACTAGCCCTAAGAAAAACGAAGGTGTTGCCATTGCAGCAAAAACAATAATTGTAATAAATGTATCCCATATTGAATATTGGCGAATCGCTGAGACAATCCCAACTAAAATGGCAATAAGCCACGTTAAAATTAATGATGCGAGCGCTACAATAAATGAACTCCATATGTAATTTCCAATTACTTCACCAACAGGCAATTGGAACTGTAGTGAATAACCTAAATCACCTTGTAATAAATTTTTTAGCCAAATAAAGTAACGGATAACAACAGGCTCATTATAGCCATGCAATTCATATAGCTCTGCCTTCCGTTCAGCCGTTAAATTTTGATCTGCGTCAATAAAATTCCCAGGCACTAAGGAATATAAAAAGAAAATTAAAATCGACGCACCGAATAATGTGGGAATCATATAAAGAAGCCTTTTTATAACATAGCCCTTCATCAGCTCATTCCTTTCCAAGTCTAATTAATTATGCATCGAGATTTTGTACTGTTTCCTCTACAAATAAGTTAACATAGAAAAATCCGCCCCCACTTATTTGGAGAGAATCACTGCATCATTTCTCTCCAACAAGTAAAGCGGATTTTCCTCCTCACCATTACTCTGCTAATCGTAAATTGCGTAAGCTGCTCGCAATTCCTCGATAACCATTTGGCTCAAAGCCTTCAATACGTGCATTTGCTCCACTTAATACCTTTGTATAAGCCATATAAATCACTGGCGGGTTTTCATCTAATGCTTTGTATAATTCATGGAATGCCGCCGCACGCTCTCCACTATCGTTTGTTGCAATTGTCGCATCAATTAATGCATCAATTTCCTCGTTACCATAGCCTTTAAATGTTGAGTTTGTGCTCTTTGTATGGAAGCCTTCGATACCATCATATGGATCCGGCAACATCGTTGTAGAGAATGAAGCTAAATCATGGTCGCCTTTGTCTACACGTGCTAACAATGCATTAAAGTCCATTTGCTCCACTTGTAAGTCAATACCAATCGCTTTATAGTTCTCCTTCGCAATCGGAATTAATGTATCCCCTAAGCCACCTGCTGTCGTAAAGTAATAAACCGTTAATTTTTTGCCATCTTTTTCGCGAATACCATCCGCTCCTTCAGTCCAGCCAGCCTCTTCTAGCAAAGCCTTGGCTTTCTCTGGATCGTAAGCTGTTGAACCTACTTCATCTGTATATGCCCAAGATGTCGGTGATACAGGCACGTTTGCTACTTGTGCAAAGCCTTGGTAATATGTTGCAATAATCGTTTGACGATCTAAGCCTAATGCAAATGCTTGGCGTACTTTCGGATCTTTAAATACTTCCTTCTCATGGTTAAATACCATATAGCTGTAAGCCGATGACGTGTAAATATTAATATCTGCGAAGCCTAATGCTTGTAAAAACTCAAAGTTATCTTGGTTTGCTGCTAACGCGCTGTAATCTAACTCACCCGTTTGGAAAAATTGCTGCGCATCGCCAACTGTTGTTTTATAAATAAAGTTCTTTGCCTTTGGTGCACCACCGTAATAGTGCTCGTTTGCTTCATAGCGAATTTCTTGCCCTGGCAAGTATGCAACAAAGCGATATGGACCTGCACCAATTGGCTTTTGATGTAATGCCGCTAAGTAATCTAAATTCCCTTTCACATAGCCGTTACCATAGTAATCCTTCTTCAAAACAGAGCCACCTAGTAGGCGCAATGTACTTGCACTTACTTTATCTGTCGTAATTTCAATCGTGCGGTCATTAATTACTTTAATACCCGATACGCTTGTAGCATCACCGTTTTTATAGTCTAAGCCACCAACAATGCTTGCTTCTGTAATATCTGTATTCCCTGCATATGCTGGGTCATGCAATAATGTTAATGTGAATTCTACATCCGCCGCAGTTAAAGGCGTTCCATCATCAAATTTCAAGCCTTCACGCAATGTATATGTGTAAACTAAACCATCCGCTGAAATATCCCATTTCTCTGCTAAGCCAGCGATTGGCTCACCCTTTTCATTAATGTCTACTAAAGGTTCAAACATTACTGACTGCACATTTCCATCATAGCCACTTGTATTGAAGTATGGCGTAAAGACACCACCTGGCTCCTGTAGTCCTACAACAACTGTGTCACCACGCTTCACAGCAATTTCTGGTGAAGCAGAAGGATTTTCAGCTGGAATTACTGCATCCTCTACTACGATTGTTTGCCCTATCCCTTGCTCTGAAGCAACGCCTTGCTCATTTGTTTTCTTAGCTGAGTCATCTCCGCCACAAGCAACTAGCAATGCACTTAAACCGATAACTCCTACGGCACTAACAAATTTTTTCAAACTCATAACTGTTTAACCTTCTTTCAATTTTTATTTAACTTATAATATTACTTGGTTTAATACGTAAAAAAATTTGCATTAATTTTTTATGTATATTGTTTTAATTGAAATTCGCGAATCAATTTTCAATAAAGTTATTATATTCATCAATTCTTATAAAATCAATAGGAATTATAAAATATTTAAAAATTTATTATAAAAAAGATGCAGAAGTGGCAAAATCCAGCCCTTCTACATCCCTTTTTATCCTATTTTGCATCTCCGTAAAACCAATTTACCTCATAATCTGCCCAGAAAATTTCTGGTACAACGCTTGCAGATAATTGTTCTACCGCTAATACACGTTTAATATGCTCCGCTACATCCTCAAATGTAAAGGATTGACCTTCTTTAATTTCACTTACATGTAAAATCGCATAGCGACCATCACTTAAAACAACAGCTTCACTTGTCGCACCTTTTTCTAGCTTTGCGACAGCTTTTAAAATGGCAGAATCAATATTGGCCTGTTGCTCCATAATAAAGCCGATATCGCCACCTAAGCTAGCTGATGGTGTATCAATAGAACGCTCCCTTGCTAGCACTGAAAATTCAGAGCCATTTTTTAGCTCCTGCAAAATGCTTTCAATGTTTTCCTTCGAATCCGCTACAATCATGCTTGTTCTATAGGAGGTCGGAATATTGTATAGCGATTGGTTATCCTGATAAAAGGTTTCAACTGCCTCATCCGAAATAACAATATCCTTGGCTAATACTTTTTCTAAAATTAATTGTGTGCGAACTTTTTGACGAAGCTCCTTGTCCGAAAGGCTTTGGAATGTTCGGTCTGTCGTGTCCTGTGCTGAACGCATCAAGGCTAGCTCTAAATCAATTTCTTTATCAGACACATCAATTTTATGCTCCTTAGCTGCTTTTTCCATTACAGCCTCATTGACTAAGCCTTGTAACGTCTCTTTTCCGTACATACTTTCCATTTTTGCTAGCCACTGCTGACGGGTAATTTCGTCTCCATCAATCGTGGCAACAATCTCATCATTATTCGATTTGTCCTTCGACGGCAAAAGCCACATAATAAACCAAAATAAATTCCCTGCCAATAAAATTGCGAGTACAGTTAGTGCCGGTTTTGTTTTTAAGCGCCTCTGTGAAAGAGGCGTTTTAGTTGGCTGTGTTGGTGTTGTGCGAATATTACGCGTTGATCTCATTAATGAAGCCTTCCAATTCATCTTGACTAAAATCGTATGTTTCTAAGCAGAAATGACATTGCGCCTCCGCTTTACCATCTTCATCGATCATCTCTTGAATTTCATTCACACCTAAACCGATAATTGCTGCACCAAAACGCTCTTTTGAACATTGACATTGGAATTGCACAGGCACTGTGCTTAAAATTTGGAGATCGCCTTTTTCTCCTAATACCGCTTCTAAAATTTGCTCTGGCGTGTAGCCTTTTTCAATCATTTTTGAAACAGGCTCAATTGAAGCTAATTGTGCTTCAATCGCATCAATTGTTTCTTCTTCACAGCCTGGCATTAGCTGTAAAATGAAGCCGCCTGCTGCTAAAATTGTATTATCTGGATTCACTAAGACACCAAGCCCTACAGATGAAGGCACCTGTTCACTAGTCGCAAAATAATATGTGAAGTCTTCGGCAATTTCACCTGATACGATTGGCGTTTGTCCTGAGAACATATCACGCAAGCCTAAATCCTTCACAACTGTAAGGGCACCTTCTGTTCCCACTGCTCGACGCACATCTAGCTTCCCTTGCTCATTTAAATCAAAATGCACTTGTCCATTCGTTACATAACCACGTACATGACCGTTTGCATCTGCATCAATAATCATCGGCCCAATTGGTCCATTGCCTTCAATTTTTACCGTTAGCTTATCATCGCCCTTCAACATAGCCCCCATCATCACTGCGGCTGTCATTGAGCGACCTAGCGCAGCAGAAGTTGTTGGCCATGTATTATGACGACGCTGTGCTTCTCCTACTGTTTCCGTCGTACGTACAGCAAACGCACGTACTTGTCCATTAAAGCCTATTGCTCTTACTAAATAATCATTCATGTTAAATCCTCTTTCCTATTGATTTCGTTGATATAAAATATAAAGCCCCTTTAATGTTAAAAACGGGTCTACAATGTCGATTAATTGTGTTTCATTTGCAATTAACTCTGCAAAGCCGCCCGTCCCAATCACTAACGGCTCTTCTTTACTTTGTTGCTTCATTCGGCTGACAATGCCTTCAACTTGACCGATAAAGCCATAGACGATACCTGCCTGCATCGCTGCAATTGTATTTTTGCCAACAATTTGTGAAGGGCGTGCAATTTCAATGCGCGGTAGCTTAGAGGCACGTGTGTATAAAGCCTCTGTGGAAATTGCAATGCCTGGTGCGATTGCGCCACCCATATAGTCACCCTTTTCGTTTAAATAGCAATAGGTGTTAGCTGTCCCAAAATCAACGAGAATGATTGGACGACCTGTGCCATATTCCGTCAAAGCAGCTACTGCGTTAACGATGCGATCTGCCCCAACCTCACGCGGGTTTTCGTATTTGATATTCAAACCTGTTTTCACACCTGGTCCTACAATTAACGGCTTAATATGAAAATATTTTTCACACATTCTTTGCAAGGCAAACATAATCGGTGGTACAACTGAGGATATAATAATTCCTTCGATTTGTTCAAATGAAATGCCCTCATGCGAAAAAAATGCTTTCAGTTGCATCGCATATTCGTCCTCTGTCTTACTACGTTCTGTGACGATACGCCAATTTTGCAAAAGCTGATGATTGTCATATATCCCAAAAATAATATTTGTATTGCCCGCATCCATTACTAAAATCATCTACACGACACCTGCCAGCTTATTTTCATGTTTACATAAAATCATACCATATCAGCGTAAAAACTTACGCTATTTTGTCCACCATTTTTTCAAACTTGTCAATAGCTCTACTATAAGAAAGTGATATCGGCAAATCCTTCTCAAAATAGAGTAGGAGGGAGCGATTAACTCCCGTCCTCTCACACCACCGTACGTACGGATCCGTATACGGCGGTTCAA
>NZ_JAMBIZ010000043.1 GCF_025291715.1 Metasolibacillus sp. | reverse complement strand
TGGCTAACCTCTACTTCTGTCTTCGGGGTTCGGGACTTGCACCCTATAGTTCATGCGCATGCTGGGCGCACATAAAAAAGTACAACAAAGGTTTTGCAACCATTGTTGTACTTTTAACATTCTTATTTATCTTCTGCTACGAATGGAAGTAATCCCATAATACGAGATACTTTGATAGCTGAAGTTAATTTACGTTGATACTTTGCACTTGTACCAGTTACGCGACGTGGTAAAATTTTACCGCGCTCAGAGATGAATTTCTTTAAAAGATCTACATCTTTGTAGTCGATGTGCGTAATGTTATTTGCAGTGAAGTAACAAACTTTACGGCGTTTGCGGCCTCCGCGACGTTGTCCTGCCATTAGCGTTGTCCTCCTTTAGTTTATTTTTCTAGTGGATGTGAGGTATTAGAACGGTAAATCGTCCTCTGATACTTCGATTGGGCCTTTGCTATTTGCAAATGGATCCTCATCCATACGTGTATAATTTTGCTGATTTTGTGGTGGCTGCTGATAAGAATCGAATGGATCCTGCGCAGGTGCACCACCGCCATATTGCTGGTTATTTTGGTTATTATAGCTTGGTTGTCCACCGCCATAATTGTTACCACCATATGGTTGTTGGTTTTGCATACCTTGTGACGCGCCACCGCTACGTGGTTCTAAGAACTGTACTGCATCTGCTACAACATCTGTTGTATACACACGTTTTCCATCTTGTCCTTCATAGCTACCTGTTTGAATGCGTCCTTCAACGCCAATTAAGCTTCCTTTACGCATAAAGTTCGCTAAATTTTCGGCTTGTTTTCGCCAAGCAATACAGCCTATGAAGTCAGCTTCACGCTCGCCTTGTTGGTTCGAAAATGTTCGGTTTACAGCAACTGTAAAGCGAGCCATAGGAACTCCACTTGGCGTATAGCGAAGCTCTGGATCTTTTGTCAGTCTTCCTACGAGTACGACACGGTTAATCATCGGTATACAGCCTCCTTTTCAGCATTATGGTTAAAAATTATTTTTCTTCTTCGCGAACAGCGATGTGACGGATAATGTCTTCGCTAATGTTAGCTAAACGAGTATATTCGTTGATTGCTTCTGTACCAGCGTTTACTTTCACGATTTGGTAGAAACCTTCGCGGAAGTCGTTGATTTCATAAGCTAGACGGCGTTTACCCCAGTCTTTTGCTTCAACGATTTCAGCACCGTTTGAAGTTAAGATTTCGTTGAAACGCTCTACTACAGCTTTCTTCGCTTCGTCTTCAATGTTCGGGCGAATGATGTACATTAATTCATACTTTCTCATCTTCGTTTTGCACCTCCTTATGGACTTGGCTCTCCTACTAAAATAGGGAGCAAGGAGTAAGTAACTTGTATTACTCACAACTGTGAATTATAGCATGCTTTAGATGTATATGCAATATATTTAAAAATTCACTTTAGTGTTCTACTTTTTGATAAAATTGAATTAAGTCAATTTCACAAAAAAGAATATATGTTCTTATATTAAACTAAAAGCAATCCTTTTTCACGTTTCATTTCTCTTAATTTCGTAAATATAAAGTGATAAATTTCCGCTATTTTATTAATATATTTAGGAGGTTCTCTTTTTGAAAATGCAACAACCCAAAATAGTTGAGTTAAATATGCCAAAGATAGCCAAACTAAATATTTGGCTAACAATTATCTTAGTAATTACCTTTACTATCGTTTATAAAATCATGTATGGACAAACTAATTTTTCCTTTTTAACAATGCTAGTGGTAGCAGTGCTGTATATTATTTTCATCGTTTTACATGAAGCTTTTCATTTAATAGGCTTTATGATGTTTGGTGGTGCAAAATTTAAGGAGCTCGATTATGGTATCAATTTAAAGCTTGGTATTGCCTATGCGACAACCGTAAAACCGCTAACGAACAGTGCAATGAAGAAAGCTTTGCTATTACCATTTTGGACAACAGGCGTTTTTCCAACAATTCTAGGTTTTTATATCGAAAGTTTTGCGTTCGTCCTTACAGGGGCATTGTTAATTGCTGGTGCTGTTGGGGATTTTGCGATGTATAAGGAACTACGGAAATTTCCAGATGATGTGCTTGTAAAGGATGACCCTCAGTTGCCAAAGTTTTATATATTTGAAGTTAATTTTTACGAAGAAGGGTATTGATTGCTTGTTGGAATTGGTGATTGCAGAATTATTATATTTATTATTACAGGAAACGAACTTATATTAAATTATGTTATAATAGATTTAAATTCCAAAAAAATCTTATTTAGGGATTATGGGGGTATTTTTAATGAAGAAAATCTTGATTTTAATTCCTATATTTATTCTTGTACTTACTATTTTTATTTTTTTAGATTATCGTAAGACAGGAGATATTTTATGGGGAGAAAATTTTATACAATCACTAGTATTTTTAATAGTATGCCTTCTTTTAAGATATTTGTTTAGTAGTGATAAGAAAAATAAAGAGTCAAATTCTTAAGAGAATTCGACTCTTTATTTTTAAATTATTTATGCCAAGGATCATTTCCATGAGAATTTAAACAACTAAAGAACATACCAGCTAAAGAACCAACTATTCCTATAGGAGTCCCTCTAAATCCAGCTTTTATTAACTTTTTTGCAGCTGATGAGAAATCTTTGCTCAGGACATCATCGATAATTGCGCCAATGATTGCGCCTGTTACTAATTCACCATAGCCATTTCTAACTTTATCTTCTATACAACGGTCTACTGCATCACCACCTCTTTCAGCAGTAAGTGTTGAAACGGGAGATGCTGAAAGGCATTGTGGTTGAGTTTGCTTTATGAATGCTTCTTTTTCTGCTTTTAACATTTCGATTTCAGGAGATACTCCAAATTCTTTCTCAATCATGTCAATATCAATATCGATTATATTTCCGAATTCATCTGTTATAGCAGCTTTTTCGAAAACAAATTCTAATGTTTTAGCTAATTCCTCTACTTGTTGATTATTGATTTGCTGAGCACTCGCTATGCTAGAGAAGGTTGTTAAAAATAAAACTAATGTCATGACTATTACAGATAAATTTTTAAATATTTTCATTTCTACTCTCCTTTTTATTTTCCACAATGTAACTTTTAAACTAGAATTGCAGAATACATTACCTAATATAACATAATAAAGATTATATTTCCATTAAATATTATTAATTTCCTCTAAAATTTGAGTTCATAAGTGGTGATAATAAGCTTCCCCTTGTTTTCCGTTAGAAAACAATCCGCTAATTAAGGAACTTTCAATAAAAACGCAAAAGCAGTATGAAAAGTGAAATCCCACTTCCCATACTGCTTTTCAATTAAACATTAAATCTAAACAGCATAATATCGCCATCTTGCACGATATATTCTTTACCTTCTAGGCGTACTTTACCTGCTTCTTTTGCTGCTGCCATTGAGCCAAATTGTACTAAATCGTCGTAGGCAACTGTTTCTGCACGAATGAAGCCACGCTCGAAGTCAGAGTGGATGACACCTGCGCATTGCGGTGCTTTCATACCTTTGCGGAACGTCCATGCACGTACCTCTTGTACGCCAGCTGTGAAGTATGTTGCAAGTCCTAATAGGTCATAGGAAGCGCGAATCAATTGGTCTAAGCCTGACTCTTGAATGCCTAGCTCCTCTAAAAACATTGCTTTTTCTTCGTCCTCAAAGCCTGAAATTTCCTCTTCAATTTTTGCACAAATTGTAATAACCTGTGCGCCTTCTGCTGTGGCAAATTCGCGGACCATTTGCACATATTTATTGCTATCTGCATCTGCTACTTCGTCCTCAGATACGTTAGCCACATATAGCATTGGCTTGATCGTTAATAAATGAAGGCCTTTAATAACCTTTAGCTCGTCCTCTGAAAGGTCCGCTGCACGTGCAGGTTTTTCTGCTTCTAGCGCATCCTTCACCTTCACTAAAATAGGCTCCTCGATAAGTGCCTCTTTATCTTTTTGCTTCGCCATTTTTGCAACACGTTGTAGGCGTTTTTCTACAGATTCCATGTCAGCTAAAATTAGCTCTAAATTGATGACTTCGATATCATCGATTGGATTTACTGTACCTGATACGTGTGTGATGTTCTCATCCTCAAAGCAGCGGACTACTTGGCAAATCGCATCTACTTCGCGAATATGCGCTAAAAATTTATTACCAAGCCCTTCACCTTTGGAAGCACCTTTTACGATCCCTGCAATGTCCGTAAATTCGAATGCTGTTGGTACAGTTTTTTTCGGTTCTACTAATTCTGTTAATTTATTTAAACGTGCATCTGGTACTTCTACGATTCCTACGTTCGGATCGATTGTTGCGAATGGGTAGTTCGCAGCAAGTGCACCAGCCTTTGTAATCGCATTAAACAATGTAGATTTCCCTACGTTTGGTAAACCGACGATGCCAGCTGTTAATGCCATATAAGACACAACCTTTCTATAGTCAATTCGTTTTTATTTTGATAGCCTTTTCTATTATATTGATAATGCGTTTAAAAGTCTAACTGCATTATTGTTCATTTACCCTTTTAATTACTTTTTTCATCTTTTTTTCGAATTCTCGTCTAGGAATCATGACACTATGACCACAGCCCTCACATTTAATGCGAATATCCGCACCTAAGCGAATAATTTTCCATGCATTTGTTCCACATGGATGCTGCTTTTTCATTTCCACAATATCATTTAATTCAAATACTTTACCTTCCAACCTTATTCTCTCCCTTCAATTTCTCGTCCCATTACTCGGTCATATAGCATCATTTTTGGGAATTCAGTAGCTATTCCATTATTTTGTAAAAGCTCCTTCACCTCTTGACGAATTGTTCGAGCAATCTCCCATTGCTTTAATGGCAACGTTTCTGCAATAATGCGAACTGTTACTTCACCGTCAGCTATATTTTGAACGCCTAAAAAGACAGGTGTGTTTGTCAATGTTGGGTGCTGTTGTGGTAATTGCTCTAAATAAGCAGTAATCAACTTTTCTGCCTTTTCAATATCAGCATCTATATTGAGCTGCATATCAATCATAAACTTCGAATGGTTAATAGAATAGTTTTTCACATTTGTAATCGAGCCATTTGGAATAATAAATTGCTCACCTGCATTGCCCTTTACTTTCGTTGTACGCAAGCCAATTTCTAAAACCGTTCCCTCTGCTCCACTAATTTGAATATAGTCACCTACGCCAAATTGATCCTCAAAAATTATAAAGAAGCCAGTGATGACATCCTTTACTAAGCTTTGTGCACCGAAGCCGATTGCTAAACCTGCAATCCCTGCCCCTGCTAGTAAACCTGCAATTTGAATATCAAGCGCAGATAAAATCCCCATTATAGCTGAAAAGTACACTAAATAAGATAAGACACTTTGCAGCAATTTTAATATTGTTTTTTGGCGACGCTCTGAATGATTAATTGGTGAGCGCATACGTACAAGGAATACTTTCTCTATTACCTTTTGTCCAACACGAACAGCAATGTAGGAAGCTGCCATAATGACAATCACTTTTATAGAAGCGACTAAAATATAATCCCACAATGCCTCACTTGTGATGTACTCCCAAGCTTTTTTTGTAATACGTGCCATTCCATGTAAATCTACTGTTGCTGTTAAATAATTTAATTGCATTTTTTCACTCCTTGTATAACAAACTCATAAACTGATTATACTTCACACATATAACATAGAAAGTGAGTGAAACAAATGGATAACCATTCTATTCATTATGAAGCATCAAGCGCAGTATGGAAACTAAGTGATATCTTTTTACAAATGATCCCCTTTGAGCATAATCGACTTGTCTTTTGTTGTATTGGGACAGATCGTTCAACAGGTGATGCCCTTGGTCCTTTGATTGGTAGTCAGCTAGTAAAAATCTATGCATTCCCCTTTGACGTTATTGGAACGCTGGAGGAGCCGTTGCACGCATTAAATTTAATGGATACATTTAATGACTTGCAGGCACAGGAGGAGCCACCATTTATCATCGCAATCGATGCCTGCTTAAGCGAGAAAAATCGCATCGGCAATATTATAGTAGAAAATGGACCATTATTCCCAGGAAAAGCTGTAAAAAAACAATTACCCCCAATTGGTGACATTTCCATTAAAGGTGTCGTCAACATTGGAGGCTTTATGGAAGCACAAGTATTACAAAACACTCGTCTTCATTTAACATATACTATGAGTGAAAAAATTGCTCGCTCTTTGCAGCTCGCTTGGCAGCGTCATTTAACGCAAAATAAACATACCCGCTACAATCAACATCACACACAAAATACCTGGAAGCAAATTGGCTACTCGAATTTTCGTTAAGCCCGTAATATTTAAACCAATTGCTAAAATCATAATGCCACCTGTTGCGGTCATTTCCTGAATAAATAAATCAAGTGCTTCCTGTGGAATATAATTGCTAATTGCGCCGGCACAAATAGCAATCAACCCTTGATAAATAAAGACAGGTACCGCAGATAACATAACACCAATTCCTAACGTTGAAGCTAAAATCGTCGCCATAAAGCCATCAATAATACCTTTTGTCATTAAAATACTATGATCATTGCGTAGCCCACTATCAAGTGCACCTAATATACCCATAGAACCGATAACAAAAATGAGTGATGCTGTGACAAAACCTTCCGCAATCGTACCATTACTATTTTTACCAAATAGCGATTCTACCCATTTGCCAAAACGATTAAACCACTTTTCTAAATCAATCCACTCACCAATCATCGTACCAATAACTAGGCTAACGAGGACAATGACAAAATTACTGCTTGCAAAGCCCATTTGAATACCGAGAACAGCTACAGCTAAACCAATAATCAGCATTACTGTTTCCTTCATTTTTTCAGGAATATTGTGAAACAGTCTTCCAATAAACGCTCCAATTACAATAAGCAACGCATTGATTAATGAACCGAGTAAAATCATCTTTACCTTCTCTCTATTCAGTGCGCTCTAATTGTAATATTTCTAAAATACGCTCTAAATCCTCTTCTGAGTAAAATTCAATTTCAATTTTGCCTTTATCTTTTTGTTTTTTTATTTGTACACTTGTGCCAAAATAATCTCTAAGCTGTGCCTCTGTAGCTTGTACAAAAATATCACGTGGTGGTGCTTTTGTTTCACGTGAAACATTTTCATTTAATGCTTGAACGAGCGCTTCTAATTGGCGGACATTTAAGTTCTGTGCAATCACTCTCTTTGCGACTTCTGCAATTTGTCGTTTATTTTTCAGACCAAGTAATGTACGCCCATGCCCCATCGTTAAGGAACCATCATTTACTAATGCACGTACCTCTTCTGGTAGCTGTAGCAAACGAATATGGTTGGCAATATGTGGTCTACTTTTTCCAAGACGATTTGCTAAGTCCTCTTGAGTGAAGTTCAATTGCTCAATTAAGCTGCTATATGCTTCCGCTTCTTCAATTGGTGTTAAATCTTCACGCTGTAGGTTCTCTAAAATTGCAACCTCCATCATTTGCTGTTCAGTCATCTCTTTAACTAGCACAGCTATTTCCTCTAAGCCTGCTAGCTTTGCTGCACGCCAGCGACGTTCTCCTGCAATAATTTCATATTTACGGCCTTTTTTACGTGCAATAATAGGCTGGATTATACCATGCTCTTTAATTGATTGCGCAAGCTCTTCTAATGCCTCATCTTGAAAAAGCTTACGTGGCTGAAATGGGTTTGCCACAAGCTTATCGACAGCAATTTGCTGTACATTTCCCTCTTGCTGTACCGCTTCCTCTGGAAATAGCGCTCCAATGCCTTTCCCTAAACCTTTAACCATTTTTAATCACTTCCCTTGCTAGCTCTACATACATTTCTGCACCTCTCGACTTCGCGTCATAAGTAATAATTGGCTTGCCATGGCTAGGTGCCTCTCCTAAGCGGATATTACGTGGAATAATTGTTTTATAGACTTTATCTTGGAAATATTTTTTTACTTCCTCGATTACTTGTAGTCCTAAATTTGTTCGTGCATCAAGCATTGTTAAAAGAACACCTTCAATCATCAGCTCGGGATTTAAATGCTTTTGTACAAGTCGAACAGTTGATAGTAGCTGACTCAGTCCCTCTAATGCGTAATATTCGCATTGAACAGGAATAATAATTGAATCCGATGCTGTCAGTGCATTAATCGTTAATAAACCAAGTGATGGTGGACAATCAATAATTATGTAATCATAGTCTTGTCGTATTGGTCGTAGTGCATTTTTCAGCTTTCCTTCACGTGAAATAGCAGATACTAGCTCAATTTCCGCACCTGCTAATGAAATTGTTGCAGGGACAACAGATAAATTTTCCACTTTTGTTTGTAATATTGTTGTCGCAATATTTTCGTCATCAATAATGACATCATAAATACAGCCATGCACATCAGCTTTGTTGACACCTACGCCACTCGTTGCATTTCCTTGTGGATCTGTATCAATTAACAATACCTTTTTGCCTAAATAGGCTAAACAGGCACTTAAGTTAACAGAGGTTGTCGTTTTACCAACGCCCCCCTTTTGATTGGCGATTGCTATAACCTTTCCCATAATTCCACCTACTTCCTACAATTCAATATATCTTAACGTCATTGTATCCAAATCTTTTCAAGTATGCTCGAAAAAACTACAATCGGGCTTTTCCTATAGTCTTTAAAAGTATTCTATCAAAATTTACGCTTAGTTCCTAAAGTTATTCTACTATTTTTCACAAAAAAAACTGTCTGAAAAGGGAATTCTTTTCCAGACAGCTCTATTTATTTTATTTTTTCTTTGGAATTTTGACAGTGATTTGATAATATTCCTCTGTATCTTCTTCCTCTGTTTTTACTTGAATTCCGCTTTTCGTTACCATTGTTAATGATTGCTTTATTGTATTTAAGGCGATGCGCACGTCTTTGCTAATTGCTTTACGCTTCGGCTTTTCCTTCTTTACTGGTTGCTCTTCCTCAGTAGGCGGTGATAACAGCTGTTGAATCTGATCTTCAAGCTGACGGACATTCCAATCATATTCCTTAGCTGCTTCAATGAGCTGTTGCTGTTGCTGCTCATCTTTTACAGCAATAAGGGCTCGTGCATGACGCTCTGTAATTTCACGCTTTAAAATAGCCTCTTGAACAAATTGAGGCAGCTTTAATAAACGTAGCTTATTTGCTACTGTTGATTGGCTCTTTCCTAAACGTTGTGCAAGTGCTTCCTGCGTTAATGAATGCAATTCAAGTAGTTGCTGATAAGCAAGCGCCTCTTCAACTGCCGTTAATTCTTCACGTTGTAGGTTTTCAATTAATGCAATAGATGCTGTTTCTTTATCA
Source organism: Metasolibacillus sp. (assembly GCF_025291715.1). GTDB lineage: Bacteria > Bacillota > Bacilli > Bacillales_A > Planococcaceae > Metasolibacillus > Metasolibacillus louembei. The sequence goes on along the minus strand of NZ_JAMBIZ010000043.1, from coordinate 19,287 downwards.
TTAATTTGTCGTACAATTGCTGGTACTTCCGCCCATTGTAGCTTTTTCATTGCACGATAGCGTCGCTCACCTGCAATAATTTCATATTCATCCTCACCATCGCGTCTGCGTACTACGATTGGCTGGATAACACCATGTATATGAATCGTTCTTGATAATTCTTCAATTTTTTCATCGTCAAATACAGTACGAGGTTGAAATCGATTCGGTATGATTTTTCCAATAGGAATTTTCACTACTTCTTCTGTAGCCTTTTTTTCTTCTATAGCTGCTACTTCACTTTTTACTTCAGACTCTTTTCCGCCTCCGAAAAAACGTGAAAAAGGACTTTTCATCCGAGTGGCACCACCTTTAAGAAACTTCTTACTCACTATTAATATTATTGATTATCCGAGTTAAAATGTACATAGTTTAGAATCAATTACATATCTACATATTTTATCATTAATTAATGCCTACTATCATTATGTATGCTTGAAAAGAGAAAAATATCTATCAAACATACAAATTACTTGCGAGATAATTATTGAATAGGTGTTTTATTTGGCACGCCTGGTTTACGAGGATATTTTTTAGGCGTTGCTTTTATTTTATTAAATACATATAAAGTACGCTCGCTCTGTTCAACTGGTAGTTCAAAGACAAATTCCTCTTGTAGCTCGATGCCAAGCGTGGAGACTGCTTTTTTTGCCTCTGCTAGCTCCTGCTTGCCAGCCGCAGCTTTTAATGCGACGAACTGGCCACCTACTTTAGCAATCGGTACACATAGCTCTGATAAAACAGATAATCTTGCTACAGCACGCGCTGTTACAACATCAAATTTTTCGCGATATTTCGCATTTTGTCCAAATTCCTCTGCACGTGCATGAACAAACGCTACATTTTCTAAGCCTAGCTCCTCGCTTAAATGATTTAAAAAAGTAATGCGCTTATTTAAGGAATCGACAATTGTAATGTGTAAATGTGGAAAACAGATTTTAATCGGTAGACTTGGGAACCCTGCACCTGCACCTACATCACAAATCGTTGTCACCTTTGTAAAATCGAAATAAAAGCTTGCGCTAATAGAATCATAAAAATGCTTTAAATAGACACCCTCTAAATCGGTAATTGCCGTTAAATTCATTTTTTCATTCCACTCTACTAACAATTCAAAATACTTTTTAAATTGGGCAATTTGCGTAGCTGTCAGCTCAATGCCCTTTTCTCTCAATGCTTCAATAAATTGTTGCTCGTTCACTAAAATTCTCCTTTAGTTAAAAAGCGCTCGCTATGGAGCGCTTTTTCTTATATTAGTCATTGGCGACACGGGCAATTTTCCCTTGTTCAATATAAACGAGTAAAATTGAAATATCAGCTGGGTTAACACCTGAAATACGTGATGCTTGTGCAATTGATAAAGGTCGAACTGATTTTAATTTTTGACGCGCTTCTGTCGCTAAACCTGAAATTGCATCATAATCGATGTTATCTGGAATTTTTTTATCTTCCATTTTGCGCAAACGCTCTACTTGTTGTAAAGCTTTTTGGATATAGCCTTCATATTTCAGCTGGATTTCAATTTGCTCCTTTACTTCCTCTGAAAGCTCTATTTCTGAAGGTGTTAAAGAAGCGACTAAGTCATAATGCATTTCAGGACGCTTTAATAAGTCTGCTCCGCGAATGCCATCCTTTAATTCTGCTCCACCAACGGAACGAATAGCTGCTTGTGTTTCTGCATTTGGCTTGACAATTACTTCACGTAAACGTGCAATTTCTTGTTCGATTTGCTGACGTTTCGCTGTAAATTGAGCATAACGCTCCTGTGAAATCATCCCTACTTTGTAGCCGATATCTAGTAAACGTAAATCCGCATTATCATGACGTAATAATAGGCGATATTCCGCACGTGATGTCAGTAAACGGTATGGCTCATTTGTACCTTTCGTTACTAAATCATCAATTAATACACCGATATACGCATCTGAGCGACTTAAAATGATTTCTTCTTTACCAAGCACTTTAGCAGCAGCATTAATCCCTGCCATTAAGCCTTGCGCAGCTGCTTCCTCATAACCTGAAGTACCGTTAATTTGACCAGCTGTATATAAATGTTTAATATGCTTTGTTTCAAGTGTTGGCCATAGCTGTGTTGGCACAACCGCATCATACTCAATAGCGTAGCCTGCACGCATCATTTCTGCCTGCTCTAGTCCTGGTATTGATGCAAGTAACTTTTGCTGTACATGCTCTGGCAAGCTCGTTGATAAACCTTGCACATATACTTCACGTGTATTGCGCCCTTCAGGCTCTAAGAAAATTTGGTGGCGTGGCTTATCATTAAAACGTACTACCTTATCTTCAATTGAAGGACAATAGCGAGGTCCTGTTCCTTTAATCATACCAGAATACATCGGAGATAAATGTAAATTTTCCTCGATAATTTGGTGTGTTGTTGGGCTTGTATATGTTAGCCAGCAAGGTAATTGGTCCATAATAAATTCTGTCGTTTCAAAGCTAAAAGCACGTGGTACATCATCACCTGGTTGAATTTCCGTTTTTGAATAATCAATCGTGCGGTTATTAACACGTGGTGGTGTACCTGTTTTAAAGCGAATAATATCAAAGCCTAATTCCTTTAAATTATCAGCAAGCTTGATTGATGGCTGTTGATTGTTTGGACCGCTTGAATATTTTAAATCACCAAGAATAATTTCTCCACGTAGGAATGTACCTGTCGTGATAATAACCGATTTCGCGCGATAAATACCGCCGATTTGCGTAATAACACCCTTTACTTCACCGTCTTCTACAATTAACTCATCCACCATTGCTTGATGAATTTGAAGATTTTCTTGCTCCTCTAATAGGCGCTTCATTTCTTGCTGGTAAAGTACTTTATCTGCTTGTGCACGCAATGCACGAACAGCAGGTCCTTTCCCTGTATTCAACATACGCATTTGAATATGTGTTTTATCAATAACCTTCCCCATTAAACCGCCTAATGCGTCAATTTCTCGTACTACGATTCCCTTTGCAGGTCCACCAATTGATGGGTTACATGGCATAAAGGCAATCATATCAAGATTAATCGTTAGCATTAACGTTTTTGCACCCATTTTTGCAGCAGAATAAGCTGCTTCTACTCCTGCGTGTCCCGCACCGATAACAATAACGTCAAATGTACCTGCTTCATATTGTGTAGGCATGCTGTAACTTCCTTTCAATTTTTATTTTCCTAAACAGAACTGTGAAAACAGTTGATTGATTAAGCTTTCTTGTACTGTATCACCGACAATTTCACCAAGAATTTCCCATGTACGTGTAACATCTATTTGTACCATATCAACTGGTACACCCGCTTCAGCAGCATTTAATGCATCCTCTACCGTCTTTCTTGCCTGATGCAATAGTGCGATATGGCGTGCGTTGGAAACATACGTCATATCTCCACCCTCTACTTGTCCTTCAAAGAACAATGCAGAAATTGCTTCCTCTAGCTCAGCTACTCCCTCTTCCTGTAATAACGAAGTTGTAACGATGCGACGTGTTCCTGCTAATTTTTGAACATACTGTAAATCAATTTGCTGCGGTAAATCCGTTTTATTAACAACGACAATATAGTCCATATGCTCAATCGTTTCGAATAAGCGCTCATCCTCAGGCGATAAGCTTTCTGCACCGTTTAATACGAGCAAAATTAAATCGGCTCCTTTTAAAGCCTCTCTTGATCTTTCTACTCCTATACGCTCAACGATATCCTCGGTTTCGCGAATGCCTGCCGTATCGACTAAACGTAGCGGTACGCCGCGCACATTGACATATTCCTCAATAATATCACGTGTCGTCCCTGCAATATTCGTAACGATTGCTTTATTTTCATGTACTAAGCTATTTAATAACGAGGATTTACCTACATTTGGTCTCCCTAAAATAACCGTTGATAAACCTTCACGTAAAATTTTCCCTTGTGAAGATGTCGTTAGTAATTTATCGATTTCATCACGTACCCAGTTGCATTTTTCAAGCAATACAGGTACAGTCATCTCTTCTACATCATCGTATTCTGGATAATCGATATTCACTTCTACTTGCGCTAACGTTTCAAGCAATGCTTGTCTTAGCTGCCCAATTAAACGCGATAGCTTGCCATCCATTTGTGTTAAAGCGACATTCATCGCACGGTCTGTTTTCGCACGAATTAAGTCCATCACTGCCTCTGCCTGTGACAAGTCGATCCGCCCATTTAAAAAGGCGCGTTTCGTAAATTCACCTGGCTCGGCTAAGCGAGCGCCATAGCGTAACGCTAACTGTAAAACGCGATTCACTGATACTAAACCACCGTGACAGTTAATTTCTACAACATCCTCGCGTGTAAATGTTTTCGGACCACGCATTAATGATAGCATGACCTCCTCCACTACTTCCTCTGTCGCTGGATCGATTAAATGCCCATAATGAATCGTATGTGTTGCTTGCTCTGCTAATTTTTTTCGATTTGGTGCTTGAAATATATGATCTGCGATTGCGATCGCTTCATCCCCACTTAAGCGAACGATAGCAATAGCGCCTTCACCCATCGGTGTGGATATCGCAGCAATTGTATCAAAATCCATCAAAATGCCTCCTGACTTCATCTTGTTTATAACTTTTTATAAAATGAAAATTATCCACATGTGGATAACGTAACCGAACAATATTTCCTAACAACTTAGATTAACATATTTTCAGCAAAATCTAAAGTGAGAAGGAATTTTTAAGCCGAAAAAAAGCTGTCCGAAAAGCGGCATGTTACCTGCTTTTCGGACAGTCATTATATATCTGTATGCATTTTGAATCAAACTAATGATTCAATGACTAAATAGCGATTTGGCTCTACACCCTCTGAATATGTTTCGATATCCAAACGATTTGTTAATGCATGATGGATTATTTTCCGTTCATATGACGGCATCGGCTCTAACACGACCTTTTTGCCTGTGCGAATCGCCTTATCCGCCATGCGCTCAGCTAATTGCTCTAATGCGATACGGCGGCGTTCACGATAATCCTCCACATCAATCTTTACGAGCATAAAAGATTTTGCACTTTTATTTAACACAAGCTGTGTTAGCTGCTGTAAAGCATTTAATGTTTGTCCACGCTTTCCAATTAAAAGTGCAGCCTTCTCACTTTCTAGCTTGAATGTTGTGTATTTGCCTTCTGTTTCATGTGCTATGTGTAAATCATTAATCCCCATACTTTCTGCTACGCTTTCAATATAAGCTTTCGCTTCCTGTATAGGATTCACATCCAGTTGCTCTTCTGCTGCTTGAATCAGCTCTTCAATTGCGTTATCAGTTTGAACCTGCTCCCCGAAAACTTCCTCAGCTGGTGCTTCCACCAGTGATTCTTGAATTTGTTCTTCTTCTACAACGACTTGTTCAACTTCCTGCACTTCTTCTTTTATCGTTACACGCACCTCAGCAGGGCGTGCACCAAAGCCTAAAAATCCTTTTTTACCTTCTTGTAAAACTTCAACATCTACTTGTTCACGGGTTTTGCCAAGCTGTTGTAACGCTAATGAGATCGCTTCTTGTACGTTTGCGCCTATTTGCGTAATTTGTTTCACTTTTTCGCTCCTCCTGTAGTAGTAGCTTCTGGTTTATTTTTATTCCAAGGCTTATAAATAACAAGGTTTTGAGAAACAGAGAAAATATTCCCGATTACCCAATATAATGATAATGCTGCTGGTAAAAACATACCGAAGCCCATGATCATTACAGGCATGATGTACATCATCATTTTCATTTGTGGATTATCAATCGCAGGACCTGTCATTAATACGACAAATTGGAATAAACCTGCAACAATTGCTAATACTACGCTAGGCTCAGCTAGCGGGAAAATCAAAAATGTACCTAAATGAAATGCTTCAGGTGTTGCATTCATACGGCTAATTGCATGATAGAAACCGATTAAAATTGGCATTTGAATTAATACAGGTAAACATCCCATTAAAGGATTCGCGCCTGATGTTTGCATTAATGCCATCATTTCTTTTTGGTATTGCTGCTGTGTCGCCGCATCTTTAGAGCTATATTTTTGTTGTAGCTCCTTTAATTTTGGCTGTAATTCCTGCATCTTCTTAGAGCTTTTAATTTGCTTAACTGTTAGTGGTAAAATAGCAGTTCTAATAATAATCGTTGTTACGATAATACCTAAACCATACGTACCAAACAAGTCAGCGAAATATTGAATGACCGAAACTAACGGCCAAACGATGAACTCATTCCAAAAGCCTTTGCTTTCAGCTGAGATCGGTTGGTTAAATTCTGAACACCCTGATAGCAATACTACAGTAGCAACAAGTGTTAGAACGATCCAAAGTCTTTTTTTCAACTTTCTTCCCCCTAGACCAACTACTCTATTTATTCATTTGTTTATGAAGACATCTTAACATGTGAACGCATTCATGCTCCACTATTTTATCGAATCACTTCGACTGCTTTAAAACTTTTGCAATTTTTAATACATGCTGTAAACTTTTTTTCGTTTCATGGAAATTTAAAGTGGCCGCCTGATGTCGGGCGATAATAACATAATCCATATCCTGTCTTACTTCATCCTTTAATTCAAGAAATGTTTGACGGATATAGCGCTTAATTTGGTTACGTGTTACGGCTTTCCCTACCTTCTTGCTCACAGATAAGCCAATACGAAACTCCTCTTGCGCCTCCTTTGTCAAGCAATAAACGACAAATTGGCGATTTGCAAAGGATCTTCCTTTCTTAAACACCTTTTGAAAGTCTTCATTTTTTTTAATTCTTTGGCGTTTATTCATTCCTTCAACATCTCCATCTACTCATTTCACCTTTATATAGAAAAAAAAGACCACTGATGTGGCTCAGTGGACTTATGCTGATAATACTTTTCTTCCTTTACGACGGCGAGCAGCTAATACTTTACGACCGTTTTTCGTGCTCATGCGTGCGCGGAAACCGTGTACTTTGCTGTGCTTACGTTTCTTTGGTTGGTACGTACGTTTCATTTATATTACACCTCCTATAATGAGAGTTTGCTATTTATCTTTTTCGACATACAGACCTGAACATTATATATATAAATACTATCGTTTGTCAATCCTTAATCTACATTTCAATGTCCCCTTTACTTATCCACAACTCTATATAGTTTTTTGAAAATAACGCTGTGTATAATTTTTTTGCCTTTTAAAATTATCCACATCAGTTATTGACAGCTTTTTCACAAACTCAGAGCATGTGGACAACTATTTTGTGAACAGTTTGCACTATGTGGATAAGTTTGTTAAAGTATTGTAATTGCTCATTTTTTTTGATACGATAAACATGTTTTCTTTTGTGGACGATTTTTTTGGGAAATATTTTATCCACAGTTGTTGATAATCTGTGGACAATATTATACATAGGCTTTGGATATCATTTATCCACAAGCTGTGATTATGTGTATGTCTAATATATTTGCTGAAATAAAATAAATTTTTTTACACCCAAGCTAATATTTTAGCTCTGGTTTTGAAGAGAGCATTGATAGTTTTTTTGCAATAAAATTTTAATGAAAGGACGAATTCGCTTGGAGCATTTAGAAGAATTATGGAGTAATGTCCTTGCTCAAGTAGAACGAAAAATTGCCAAACCAAGCTTCGATACATGGCTAAAACCTACAAAAATTTTAGCTTTTGATGGCACAACGATTACGCTATCTGCGCCAAATACTTTTGCTAGCGAGTGGCTAGAAAAGCATTACATGCACCTTTTAACGGGTAGTTTAAATGAATTAGTCGGAGAAGATTTGGTTATAAAATTTGAAGTTCAAAATGAGGACGATGAGGATGATTTTGAGCTGCCTGCACCTAGAATTAATGGGCATAATCACGATCACCAAGAAATTTCACCAGGGATGTTAAATCCAAAGTACACATTTGATACGTTCGTTATCGGCTCTGGTAACCGCTTTGCACATGCTGCCTCTCTTGCAGTGGCTGAAGCACCTGCTAAGGCATACAACCCCTTCTTTATTTATGGAGGTGTTGGGCTTGGTAAAACACACTTAATGCATGCAATTGGACACTATGTATTGGAGCACAATCCTTCAGCGAAGGTTGTCTATTTATCATCTGAAAAGTTTACAAATGAATTCATTAACTCGATCCGTGATAATAAAGCGATTGATTTTCGCAATAAATATCGCAATGTAGATGTTTTATTAATTGATGATATTCAATTTTTAGCTGGAAAAGAGTCTACACAAGAGGAATTTTTCCATACGTTTAACACGCTGCATGAGGAATCAAAGCAAATTGTTATTTCAAGTGATAGGCCTCCGAAGGAAATTCCAACGCTGGAGGATCGTTTACGCTCCCGCTTTGAATGGGGCTTAATTACGGACATTGCACCACCTGATTTAGAAACGAGGATTGCCATCTTGCGTAAAAAGGCAAAGGCAGATCACTTAGACATTCCAAATGAGGTTATGCTCTACATTGCAAACCAAATTGATTCCAATATTCGTGAATTAGAGGGCGCTTTAATCCGCGTCGTTGCTTATTCTTCTCTTGTCAAGGAGGATGTAACACCAGAGCTTGCTGCCGCGGCATTAAAGGATATTATTCCAAATGCGAAGCCGCGCATGATTTCTATTTTAGATATTAAAAATGCAGTAGGAGAGCACTTTAATATTCGCTTGGAAGATTTCTCTGCTAAGAAGCGTACAAAATCAATTGCTTTTCCTAGACAGGTTGCAATGTATTTATCACGTGAGTTAACTGATTTTTCATTGCCGAAAATTGGTGAGGAGTTTGGAGGGCGCGATCACACAACAGTGATTCATGCCCATGAAAAAATTACAACTCAGCTTAAAAATGATCAAGGGCTTCAACAGGATATTAAGCAAATTCGTAGCATGCTAGGCAAATAACGCTACATTTCGCATGTGGATAACTTATTATTTTTTGGACAAACTTATGCACAGTCTATCTACATGTGGATAGACTGATTTTACTTGTCAAAAAGGTACTTATCCACAAATCCACAGCGCCTATTACTATATCTATTTATTCTTTTATTATTTTAATAACATTATATATGGGGGTACGACATGAAATTTGATATTATGCGAGACCGGCTTTTAGCTGGACTAAATGACGTCATGAAAGCTGTTAGTTCAAAAACAACAATGCCAATTTTAACGGGTATAAAAATTGATGTAACACATGAAGGTTTACGTTTAACTGGTAGCGATGCAGATATTACAATTCAAACATTCATTCCAGTAGAGGAAGACGGAGAACAATTGATGAATGTTAGTACAACAGGCTCAATTGTATTACAGGCCCGCATGTTTAATGAAATTGTAAGAAAGCTGCCAACAAATGATGTGGAAATTGAAGTATCAGCTGGCTTTGCAACAAATATTCGCTCTGGTAAATCCGAATTCCACCTAATTGGCTTAGATGCTTTGGAATATCCTTTATTACCAGAAGTTGCAGAAGATCGCCAATTCTCAATGCCAGCAGATTTATTAAAATCTGTTATACGTGAAACAGTATTTGCTGTTGCAACATCAGAAAGCAGACCCGTGTTGACAGGTGTAAACTGGAAAGTATCGGAAAATGAATTAATATGCGTCGCAACTGATAGTCACCGTTTAGCTCGACGTAAAATTCAGCTCGAACAATTACCAGCTGAAATCAACAGTGTCGTTATACCAGGAAAAAGTTTAAATGAATTAAATAAAATTTTAGAGGATTCAACAAACCCTGTACAAATAGCATTAACGAATTATCATGTTTTATTTAAAACAGAGGATGTATTATTTTTCTCACGCTTACTAGAGGGGAACTATCCTGATACGTCACGTTTAATTCCAGAAGAGTATAAAACAAATGTGACAATTAACGGCAAAGCGTTATTGCAAGCAATTGATCGTGCTTCGTTATTAGCACGTGAAGATCGCAATAATGTTGTACGCTTCGAAACATTGGAAGATCGTACAGTAAAAATTTCCTCAAACTCGCCAGAAATCGGAAAAGTAGAGGAGCAAATTTCAGTAGAGAACCTTGAAGGAGAAGCACTGAAAATTTCCTTCAGTGCGAAATACATGATGGAAGCATTAAGAGCAATCGATGGACAAGATGTCGTTATTCAATTTACAGGTACAATGCGTCCGTTTATTTTACGTTCAATCCATGATGATGCGATTTTACAGCTCATTTTACCTGTTCGTACTTACTAATCAGGTCATTTATTTAATCATATTAAAAAACAGGTACGGTTGTATTTTCAACCGTACCTGTTTTACAGTTTTTAATTACTGGAATAGTTTAGTAAAATATAATTATTAATCATGTAATAAACCATAGCGTTTGCTATTACCTATCCAAGAACTTACATCTCGCCATTTCAAGCTTTTTGACGAAATCCAGCTATTGGTGAAATCGTTACTATTTGGTTTCCATTCGCTATTCTCAGACCAAATAAAGTTATCATCAATTTTGGCTATTTTCCCTTCGAATATCGTTGAAACATAGCCTATAGGGCTAGGGACTATATGAAAATCAGTTACAGCTTCGAATAATAATTCAATGGCAGAAGGATTAGGTAGCTGTCTTTGGAATAGTATGCGTACATTTGTGTCAAGGTCAATAGATAATTTCATCGAAAAATCCTCATCAACATAACTTTCAGTCCACATATATAACTCTGTTAAACAGCTGTCATGGAAATGATTGAATATATTCAAAAGATTGGATATATCATTGTTATCATGGATTTGAATCCATTGCATAAAAAACACCAACCCATCATATTTTTAATCTTTTAATAAAAAGAAGCAGGAATCCAATTGCTTCTCATAGGAACATTATTAGTCCATGTCCACATATGGATATGGGGGAATGTATGACTAGCCTCACCAGTATGGAAATAATCTATATCTCTAAGAGCCTTTCCATTTTCATCAAAGTAACGACGCTGTTTTACAGCATTATTTGAAATCAAGTCCATAGAAGATTGAGCTTGGCTAGTCGTTGGGAGAGAAGTTCTATTGCTAACACTAGAATGATTAGTTGTTCTTCCTCCTACTGAGACCGCCTTACCAAAACCTATAACAGGTAGAGTATCATTTGGATGTTTTACAACATATTTCGCATAGGGAATAATCAAATCAGAATTTAATTGCTCATTAAATCCTTCATTTGGCTCATCGTTAAATTCTGCATAAGCACTATGTCCAGAATACATTACTAGCAATAAAAAAGTTAATAATAATTTTTTTAAAATAAACCTCCTATATTTGTATAATTATACTAAACTATCCCCTTTTTACTTTAATTAATAATTACTGTGTTGTAAAGTTTTTTAGATAGTATTTGAATAAATAATTGCCCAAACTCCAAGAAGTAAATTATGCAGCAAATGGATTGGTCACCATCATTTTGACAAGCAAAAATGAAATTAAACGTATAGAGATTAAACTTTTTCTTGTTCAATTTGCTTCCCTTACGCAGAAGCTGTTTTTTTGGTATGATAGAGAGACAGATTTTGTGTAGCGGAGGATGAGCAATCATGCAGGATATTTTGATTGATACAGAGTTTATAACTTTAGGGCAAGTGTTAAAGATGACAGATGCAATTAGCTCGGGCGGCATGGCTAAGTGGTTTTTAAGTGAACATGTTGTTTATGTCAATGGAGAAGCAGACGATCGCCGAGGACGAAAAATTCGCAATGGCGATGTCGTGAATATTCCTGGTGTTGGACGCTTTCGTATTGTTGAGAACGGTGCAAATGAATGAATATCGAGCAATTAAAGCTGATAAACTATCGGAATTATGAGTCATTAATGCTCGATTTTTCTCCTAAAATTAATGTTTTCATCGGGGAAAATGCACAAGGGAAAACAAATGTTATGGAGTCTATTTACGTTTTAGCTATGGCTAAATCCCATCGTACATCAAATGATAAAGAATTGATACGCTGGCAAGCAGACTATGGTAAAATAGAAGGTGTTGTACAAAAGCGTTATGGCAGTCTTCCAATTGAATTAATGATATCTAAAAAAGGTAAAAAAGGTAAAATAAACCACCTTGAACAAACGCGCCTTAGTGATTATATCGGGCAAATGAATGTCGTGATGTTTGCACCAGAGGATTTACACGTTGTGAAAGGAAGTCCCCAATTACGACGACGCTTTATTGATATGGAAATTGGTCAAATATCTCCTGTATATTTACATGATTTATTAACATTCCAAAAAATATTAAAACAGCGAAACCATATTTTAAAAAGCAATCAAGGTCGCCACGCATTAAATGATGTCATGTTTGATGTTTATACAGAACAGTACATTCAAGCAGCTGTTCAAATCATTCGTAAAAGATTCCAATTTATGGAGCTATTGCAGGCGTGGGCTGAGCCAATTCATGCTGGGATTTCGCGTGGCTTAGAAAAGCTTGTTATCAAATATCGACCGATTTCAGGTCTAACTGCTGATCAAAGCGTAGAGCAGATGGCGGCACATTTAGAGCAAAAGCTATTAGAAGCAAGAAAAAGAGAGCTGGAGCGCGGTGTTACATTAGTAGGACCACATCGAGATGATTTGCAATTTTTTGTCAATGATTATGATGTTCAAACATATGGCTCGCAAGGACAGCAGCGTACGACAGCTTTATCTTTAAAGCTCGCTGAAATTGAATTAATTAAACAAGAGACGAAAGAAACACCTATCTTGTTATTAGATGACGTGTTATCAGAGTTAGATGATTATAGACAATCACATTTATTAAATACAATTCAAGGTGAGGTGCAGACATTTGTTACAACAACAAGTGTTGAGGGCATTCATCATGAAACGATTGAACAGGCTAGATTGTTCCATGTGAAACAAGGCGATATTGTAAAATAACAAAGCCTTTGTGGAACAATGGATTTATACAGTGTGAAGAAAGAGTGGGTGAACATAGTGTCTTTAGAAGAAAAAGACGTTCAGCAGCAAGCGTATGATGCTGATCAAATACAAGTATTAGAGGGCTTGGAGGCAGTTCGTAAACGTCCAGGTATGTATATCGGTTCTACAAGTTCTAAAGGTCTACACCATTTAGTATGGGAAATTGTAGATAACAGTATTGATGAGGCACTTGCTGGTTTTTGTACAGACATTACTGTTGCTATTGAAAAGGATAACTGGATTCGTGTTGAAGATAATGGACGCGGTATTCCTGTTAGCACGCAAGAGAAAATGGGCTTACCTGCTGTTGAAGTTATTATGACAGTGCTACACGCTGGTGGTAAATTCGGCGGTGGCGGCTATAAAGTGTCAGGTGGTCTACATGGTGTAGGTGCTTCGGTTGTAAATGCATTATCAATTGAGACAGAGGTTTATGTAAAGCGTGATGGACATGTACACAGTATTAAATTCGAGCGTGGACAAACGATACAGCCTCTTACTGTAATTGGTGATACGGATGAAACAGGTACAACTACACGCTTCAAAGCAGATGCAGAAATATTTACGGAAACAACTGTTTATGAATATGATATTTTAGCTACACGTGTACGTGAATTAGCTTATTTAAATCGTGGTATTCGCATCACGATTGCGGATGAACGCGAGGAAGAGGTACGCTCTGTTACATACCATTATGAAGGTGGTATACGCTCATATGTAGAGCATTTAAATGCAAATAAAGAGCCACTTCATGAACCAATTGATGTAAATGGAGAAAAGGACGGTATTTCTGTTGAAATAGCGATGCAATATAATGCAGGCTTTTCTTCAACAATTATGTCATTTGCCAATAATATTAATACGTATGAGGGCGGTACACATGAATCAGGCTTTAAAACAGCTTTAACACGTGTGATTAATGATTATGCACGTAAAAACGGCTTGTTAAAAGAGGCGGATGCTAATTTAACAGGGGAAGATGTACGTGAAGGCTTAATCGCTATCGTATCTGTGAAACACCCAGATCCACAATTTGAAGGACAAACGAAAACGAAATTAGGTAACTCAGAAGTAAGCCAAATTACAAATTCATTGTTCTCAGAGGGCTTTGAGCGTTTTATGCTAGAAAATCCAACTGTTGCACGTCAAGTAGTGGAAAAGGGCTTAATGGCGGCTCGTGCACGTGTAGCAGCGAAAAAAGCGCGCGAATTTACACGCCGTAAGTCAGCTTTAGAAGTATCAAGTTTACCAGGGAAGCTTGCAGATTGTTCTTCAACAAACCCTGCTGAATCTGAAATTTATATCGTTGAGGGTGACTCTGCTGGTGGTTCTGCGAAAAGTGGACGCGATCGTCACTTCCAAGCAATTTTGCCATTGCGCGGGAAAATTTTAAACGTAGAAAAAGCACGCTTAGACCGCATTCTTTCAAATGCTGAGATTCGTGCAATGATTACAGCTTTTGGAACTGGTATTGGAGAAGAGTTTAATTTAGAAAAAGCGCGTTATCACAAAATTATTATTATGACGGATGCCGATGTCGATGGCGCACATATCCGTGTGCTGTTATTAACATTTTTATTCCGCTTTATGCGTCCATTAATCGAGGCAGGCTATGTTTATGCGGCAAAGCCACCGTTATATCAAGTGAAGCAAGGGAAGCATGTTGAATATTGCTATTCAGATGAAGAACTAGATGAAATTTTAAATCGTTTATCAAGCGTGCCGAAACCAAACGTTCAGCGTTACAAAGGTTTAGGTGAAATGAATGCAGATCAATTATGGGATACAACAATGGACCCAGAGCATCGTACATTAATTCGTATTGAATTAGATGATGCGATTGAAGCAGATCGAATCTTTGATCAATTGATGGGCGATGATGTTGAACCACGTCGTCATTTCATTGAGGAAAATGCTGTCTACGCTGAATTAGATATTTAATCGTTTGGAAGGGAGGTCTATATTTTGTCTGAGATTGAACATGGGAATATTCAAGGAAGAAATATTACAAATGAAATTAAAACATCATTTTTAAGCTACGCAATGAGCGTGATTGTAGCGCGTGCTTTACCAGATGTACGCGATGGATTGAAGCCTGTACACCGCCGTATTTTATATGGAATGCAGGAGCTAGGAAATACATCAGATAAGCCATATAAGAAAAGTGCCCGTATTGTAGGGGACGTAATGGGTAAGTATCACCCACATGGTGACTCCTCTATTTACGATGCAATGGTGCGTATGGCACAGGATTTTAGCTATCGTTATATGCTAGTCGACGGTCATGGAAACTTCGGCTCTGTTGATGGTGATGGTGCTGCAGCAATGCGTTATACAGAATCGCGTATGTCCAAAATTGCAATGGAAATGCTACGTGATATTAACAAAGACACAATTGATTATGAGCCAAACTATGATGGCAGTGAACAAGAGCCAAAAGTATTGCCATCACGTTACCCAAACTTACTTGTCAATGGTGCCTCTGGTATCGCAGTAGGGATGGCAACAAATATTCCACCACATCAATTAGGTGAAACAATTGACGCAGTTCTTGCTTTATCAGAAAACCCTGCGATTACGACAGAGGAGCTAATGGAAATTATACCGGGACCAGATTTCCCAACAGGCGGCTTAATTATGGGTCGCTCAGGTATTCGCCGAGCTTATGAAACAGGTCGTGGCTCTATTATTATTCGAGCTAAGGTAGAAATTGAACAGAGCAGCAATGGGAAAGAAACAATTTTAATCCATGAGCTGCCTTATCAAGTAAATAAAGCAAAGCTTATTGAAAAAATTGCCGAGCTTGTACGCGATAAAAAAATCGATGGTATTACAAATTTACGTGATGAGTCGGATCGTAACGGAATGCGCGTTGTGATTGAAGTGCGCCGTGATGCAAATGCGAATGTTGTATTAAATAACCTATATAAACAAACAGCGATGCAATCAAGCTTCGGTGTGAACATGCTTGCATTAGTAGATGGGCAGCCGAAAATTTTAAGCTTAAAAGAAGCTTTACATCATTATTTAGAGCATCAAAAAATAGTAATTACTCGTCGTACAGCGTTTGAATTACGCAAAGCGGAGGAACGCGCGCATATTTTAGAAGGTTTGCGTATCGCGCTTGATCATATTGATGAAATTATCGCTATTATTCGTGGTTCACGTAGTGGGGATGAAGCAAAGCCTGTTTTAATGGAACGCTTTACATTAAGCGAACGCCAAGCACAGGCGATTCTAGATATGCGTCTTGTTCGCTTAAGCGGCTTAGAACGTGAAAAAATTGAAGCTGAATATCAAGAGCTGCAAAGATTAATTAGCGAATTGAAAGCAATTTTAGCGGATGAAACAAAGGTTCTTGAAATTATTCGAACTGAAATGCTTGAAATTAAAGAGCGCTACAACGATAAGCGTCGTACTGAAATTACTGCAGGCGGCCTTGAAATGATTGAGGATGAGGATTTAATTCCACGTGAAAACTCAGTTGTGACATTAACGCATAACGGCTATATTAAGCGTCTAGCTGCGAATACATACCGTTCACAAAAACGCGGTGGCCGAGGTGTGCAAGGTATGGGCACAAATGAAGATGATTTTGTTGAACATCTATTGTTCACATCAACACATGATACAATTTTATTCTTTACATCAAAAGGAAAAGTATTCCGAGCTAAAGGCTATGAGATCCCTGAATTCGGGCGTACAGCAAAAGGTTTACCAATTGTGAACCTGCTAAACATCGAAAAGGATGAGAAAGTTACAGCAATGATTCGCGTAGAGTCATTTGAAGATGATGCTTACTTTATCTTTACAACGAAAACAGGTATTACAAAGCGTACACCGGTATCACAATTCTCTAATATTCGTACTAACGGTTTAATTGCCATTAGCCTACGAGATGATGATGATTTAATTTCTGTACGTTTAACTGACGGCAAAAAGCAAATTATTATTGGAACACAGGACGGTATGCTTGTACGCTTCCAAGAGGAAGACATTCGATCAATGGGACGTTCAGCAGCGGGTGTGCGTGGTATTAAATTGCGTGATGGTGACTATGTAGTGGGCATGGAAATTATTGAGCCAGGGCAGGAAATATTAGTTGTCACAGAAAAAGGTTATGGCAAGCGTACACCAGAGCAAGAATATCGTTTACAAAGCCGCGGTGGCGTTGGCTTGAAAACAATTCAAATTACAGAAAAAAACGGGAAAATGTGTGCGGTTAAAGCTGTCGATGGTACAGAGGATATTATGTTAATTACAATTAATGGCATGTTAATCCGAATGGACGTACAAGATATCTCAGTTATTGGCCGTAGCACGCAAGGTGTCCGTTTAATTCGTCTGGCAGAAGAGGAATATGTTGCAACTGTTGCAAAGGTAGAAAAAGACAGTGATGAAGCAGCAGAGGACGATAATCTAGCAGAAAACGAATAAGCCTTCAGAGCTGTAGAAAGGAAAACAAATGTTGACCTTTTCTACAGCTCTTTTGATTATAAATTTATATGTTATGCATATAGTAAGGTATTAATTATTGACCGAATCAAAAGAAAAATTAGTTAGGATATAATTATTACTATATTTCTAAAAATTGTTACGCTACAATGGAGAGAAAGTACACATCATAAAGGTGGTTTTTAAATTGGAGACTACTCACATAAATGTCAAAGAATTAAATGTAGGACAGATGATAGCAGATAACATATTTGCAAACACGCAATATCCAATTATTTCTAAAGATACGAAGATTACATATGAACATCTACATATACTGGATGTATTTAATATCAAATTAGTTCCTGTATATCAGGAGACTTCAGGAAAAATTAAAGCAGTAGATACTGTTGAAAATAATTCTATACAGTTTATAGAGCGAGTAGCATCCTTTGAAAAAGCTTATGCAGATGCTATTCAACAATTCAAAAAGGAATTTTTCAACTGGGAATCTGGTGCAAAAATTGATATGACGAAAATACGTGGCATGGTCATTCCATTAATTGAACAAGTGCTTGAGGATCGTTCATATATATTTGATTTAAATAGTTACTCAAATCCCCAAGATTATTTATATCATCATTGTATAGCGACAGGATTGATTGCTTCAATCATGGCGCAAAAGCTAGGGTATGAGAAAGGAATTTGTATTCAAATGGCGATAGCTGGGACATTAGCTGATTGTGGAATGGCTAAAATACCTGCTAAAATTCGTGATAAAACAAGCAAATTGACACCACAGGAATTTAAAGAAATTCGTCAACATCCTGTTCATAGCTTTGTTTTGGTAAAAGATTTAGCTGCATTAAAGGGAGAAATGAAGAAGGCTATCTTCCAACATCATGAAAGATTAAATGGCAGTGGTTATCCAAAGGGAGTTAAGAATGAAGATATTTCGATTTACTCTCAAATTATCGCTGTAGCCGATGTTTATCATGCAATGACAAGTGAACGACTTTATAGTGAGAAAAAAGCTACATTCCAAGTAATAGAGATGATTAAAGAGTCTGAGTTTGGAAAGTTTGATATAAAGGTTGTCAACGCATTAATTGCAATTGTTGCTGATTTGCCAATCGGTACTAAGGTTGAATTATCAAATAAAGAGCGTGCAGAAGTAATGTTTATTAATAAGTATGCACCAACAAGGCCTTTAGTGAAAATTACAAGAACAGATGAAATTATTGATTTAGCAACAGTGCGTTCCTTCTATATATCACGTGTTATTACAAAAAATGAAGACTAGATTATTAGTTGTACGACAACATTATTAATATTGTCGTACAACTTATTTTTATAAATGGGATAAAGGTCAGAGCAAATGCAACTTTATTTTTAGAAACCGATTGGTTAATAATATTCGGCTAAGCATATGTAGGGGAGAGAAAAAGAAAGGGTATGATTAGTCAGGTTAAGCGATAAAAGTAATCTTCGATAAATGAAATTTCGAATAAAGTCTTTGATGAAAAATTATTTTCAAAAAGTATTGACCTTTCATTTTATATCTGATAATATTTATGAAGTCGCAAGTAATGCATAAGTAATTTTTGAAAAACATTTCTAAAAAAATATTTTCGAAAAGTAGTTGACTTAAAAAATGTGACGTGTTATTATATAAAAGTTGCTTCTGCGAGAAGCACTTGAAATATAAAAATGAACCTTGAAAACTGAACAAGCAAGACGTGAATGAATAAAACGTTTCATTTAATAGATGAAACATAATTTTGGACATCATAAAGATGCCAGCAAATGTTTTACTGTATCGAAAGCGAAAGTGGCAGATACAATTTGAGCTTAACTCAAATTCTTTTTATGGAGAGTTTGATCCTGGCTCAGGACGAACGCTGGCGGCG
>NZ_JAMBIZ010000042.1 GCF_025291715.1 Metasolibacillus sp. | reverse complement strand
ACAGGAAACTATTGAATTGGTGAAAAAGTGTTCAATTGAAATGAGCAAAAACTGTTAATTTTATTTTAGCGGTTACAGTCATAATCAACTTCTTTTTCACCTAACATAATAGGCTGCCCCTCTATCATTGAAAATTTACCATTATAAATATCTTTTAAATCAATGACATTCGATTTGTATTCCCCTACTGTTTCAATTGCCTTTTTTATCCCGCCTGATCTTATTCTAATAAGTTCTATTACTATAATTAGCATAAGTATTAGCGATACTATTTTATACGGGGAAAGAGATGCATATATTAACGATATACTACTATATAAAATTGATGATAGTAAAATCACTAAGTATATTGCATCGATTATGTTTATCGAAACAATTTTGAACGCGTCAAAAAAATGAAATTCTACTGCTGTTAATATAAAGAATAAAAACACTAACATTATCAAAATTACTGTGATTTTCATATCATATGCCAATAAAAACTTAGTAGGAAAATTTAAAATATCAATGATAAAAAGTGCTGATGTTAATAACATTGCATATTTAAAAATGAAAACCCAACTATAATATTTTTTTACCTCATCAAGATAAATTCTCATATCCTAATCTCCTTTCAAACAAATATAATTAATATTTTATCTACATCTTCAATTTATTTCCAATTTAAAATATTAACAACTATAAGCCAAAAACATTCCCTCTTCATAAGTATATTGTATAATTACGGAAAATCAAAAAAACAAGAATTGGAGTACAATTCTTGTCTCTTCAATCCTATTATTTAATTAATTGTACAGTTAGTTATGAAACTTCTCAATATGCACCGCACCATCAAGCAATGTTACTTCTAATGTATCCCCAGGCAATACATCACCTTGCAGCAACGCCTTTGCTACGGCCGTTTCAATATGGCGTTGTACGAAGCGTTTCAATGGACGTGCACCAAATTGTACGTCGACGCCTTGTTCTACAACCCACCGAACAACTGCATCATCCACATTCACAGTAATTTCCTGCTCTGCAATGCGTGCCTGTAGCTGGTGAACATATTTCCAAGCGATTGCATAAAAATGTTCATTCGTTAAAGCATGGAATGTAATAATATCATCAACACGATTCAATAGCTCTGGCTTGAAATGCTGACGAAGAGCTGTCATGACAAGCTCCTCAGCCTGTTCATTTGCTTCCAGTAAATAGCTTGAGCCAATATTTGATGTCATAATAATAACCGTATTGCTAAAGTTAACATTACGCCCTTGGCTATCCGTAATGCGTCCATCATCTAGCACTTGTAATAAAATATTCGCGACATCTGGATGTGCCTTTTCGATTTCATCTAAAAGTACGACCGCATATGGATTACGACGAACGGCTTCTGTTAACTGTCCGCCTTCCTCATAGCCAATATAGCCTGGAGGTGCACCAACAAGTCTCGAAACACTGTGCTTTTCCATATACTCACTCATATCAATGCGAATAAAGTGATCCTCTGAATCAAATAATTGTGCAGCTAATGCTTTGGCTAGCTCCGTTTTTCCAACACCTGTAGGTCCTAAAAATAAAAATGAACCTATTGGCTTTGTTGGGTCTTTAATACCTGCACGTGCACGCCATACAGCCTCTGTAACGAGCGTTACTGCATTGTCCTGCCCTACGACACGTTCATGTAAAACATCCTTTAAGCGCAGTAGCTTTTCACGCTCCCCCTCTACAAGCTTCGTTACAGGAATGCCTGTCCAACGTGCAACGATAGAGGCAATTTCATCTGCTGTTACTTCCTCACGTAATAGACGCGCCTCCTCATCATTTAAAGATGCTTCGAGCTCTGCTAATTCTTTTTCCAATGTTGGAATTTTACCGTGACGTAGCTCTGCTGCTTTGTTTAAATCATATTTGCTCTCCGCCTCTTCTAAATCACGACGATGTTTATCGAGCTGCTCACGTTTCTTTTGAATGGATTGCAAGCTCGCCTTTTCAGCTTCCCATTGTGTCATCATATCATTTGATGATGCTTTCAATTCAGCAATTTCATTCCTTAATGTTTCGAGGCGTTTTTTACTTGCCTCATCTTTTTCCTTCTGTAATGCTTGTTCCTCGATTTCAAGCTGCATCAAACGACGCTTTATCATATCGAGCTCCTGTGGCATTGAATCAATTTCTGTACGAATCATCGCACATGCCTCATCAATTAAATCAATCGCTTTATCTGGTAAAAAGCGTTCCGTAATATAACGATTTGATAATTCTGCCGCCGCAATAATCGCACGGTCATGAATGCGCACAGCATGGTGTAGCTCAAAGCGCTCCTTCAAGCCACGTAAAATTGATACAGTATCCTCGATAGAAGGCTCACGCACTAATACTTGCTGGAAGCGACGCTCTAATGCAGGGTCCTTCTCAATATACATACGGTACTCATCTAAAGTTGTTGCCCCAATGCAATGCAATTCACCGCGCGCTAGCATTGGCTTCAGCATATTTCCTGCATCCATTGCACCATCTGTTTTACCTGCGCCAACAATTGTATGAATTTCATCAATAAATAAAATGATGCGCCCTTCTGAATCCTTCACTTGCTTCAATACAGCCTTTAAGCGCTCCTCAAATTGTCCACGGTAGCTCGCACCTGCAATTAATGCACTCATATCTAGTTCATACAGCTCTGCATCCTTTAATCCTTCTGGCACATCTTTGCGTACAATACGCTGTGCTAACCCTTCAACGATAGCCGTCTTTCCGACACCTGGCTCTCCAATTAGTACCGGATTGTTTTTTGTTTTTCTTGTTAAGATGCGAATGACATTGCGAATTTCTTCATCTCGCCCAATAACAGGGTCCATTTTCCCCTTCTTCACTTCTTCGATTAAATTCCGCCCAAATTGTTCTAAAGGGGGACGATTATCTTCTGTTTGTTTAAATTGCATTAAATATCCCTCCAAAAAGTTTGACCTTTACTGACTAATTAAATTATAAGTCTTTAGAGAAAACTTTGCAAAAAAATACTCCACAACTGATGGAGCATAGTCTTCCTTCAATAAGAAAGTCATATTTTAATACAGAAGCTATATTTTCCTTATACATATTATGCTATTATAGCCTTAAACAATTTTTGAAAATGTCAGTCACAATTCCTACATCTATGTAAGAAAGGAGTGCATGTACATGTCTTTTCAAACAATCCCTACAGAGATTTTTCAGCTATTTGAAGAACATGGTTCATTAATAAAAATTGATAAAGGTCATCAGCTCTTTCAAGAAGGTGAAAAAGCACATCACATATTTTTAATTAAAAGCGGCATTATCCAGCTTAGTAAGGAAACCGAGCAAGGTAAGGAATTAACTTTACGTATTTGTGGTGATGGTGTCATCATTGGGGAAAGCTCGCCATTTTGTCAGCTTAACTATCATATGGTTAACGCTAGAGCATTGGAGACAGCCACATTATTATCACTTTCACATAACACGTTCGAATTGTTAGTAACAGAACATCCCAAATTAATGATGGAATATTTACAATGGGTGCAAATCGAGTCGATGAAACATCAAAGTCGCTTGCGCGATTTAATGCTTCATGGAAAAAAGGGAGCACTTTATTCAACATTAATTCGCCTAACTAATACGTATGGAGAAGTGCAAGAGGATGGTTCTATCTTTATCAATTTCACTTTAACGAACACTGAGTTAGCAAACCTATGTGCTACAAGCCGTGAATTGATTAATCGTATGCTCAATGATTTGAAAAAGCGCAACATCATTTCCTTTAACAAAAGTTATATTACGGTACATGATTTACAGTTTTTAAAGAATGAAATTAATTGTGAAAATTGTCCTTTAACGATTTGTCGAATCGATTAAAAAAGTCGATTTCACACCAATATTTTTGGTATGAAATCGACTTTTACATTTAGCGCACACCTAGCGCCATTTTTGCATAGCGTGTCATCATATCTTTTGACCACGCTGGTGTCCACACAATATTAACTTCCGTATCCTTTACTTCTGGTAGCTCACCTAAAGCTGTTTTCACTTGATCTACAATAACAGGGCCAAGTGGGCATCCCATAGAAGTTAACGTCATCGTCACCGTTGCTAAACCTTCTTCATTTAAATCCACATCATATACTAAGCCTAAGTTAATAATATCAATACCTAACTCAGGGTCAATTACATTTTCTAAAGCACCATACATGCTATCTTTCATATCTTGATCAATCGCCATTTCTCAACACTCCTTCCTTGTTACATTTTATGATAGCAGAACTCTAAGCTTATGCCAAATGCTGTGCAAGCCAGTCCGTTACGGCAAGCATCCCTGCTCTTGATACAGCATGCCCAGCTTTTTCATCTACCATGTAGGCAGAGCGCGAATTTTCTCCATGCTTTTCGAAATATGGATAGCTCATCTCAAATGGGACAACTTGATCTTGTTTGCCATGCCAAAAAATTGTTGGCACTCGCTGTAAAATATCCTCTTTATTTTCTAAATCATATGCTGCCAATGCCGTCATTGTATGGGCAAGCTCTTGCTCTGTAAGAGGCAGTTGCACACCAGCTTTTGCAAATTGAGCAAGCTGATGCTCAGCAAATTTTGTATAGCTTGTTGCCCCCATACAAACGCCAGCAGCCTGTATCCAATCATATTGACTTAAACAGCCTACTGTCACAATACCGCCCATTGAAGTACCTGCAATACCGATAGTGTTATTTGCTAATAAGCCTTTATTTTGAAGAGCTTTATCAATCGTTTCAACTTCTCCTACTGTACGTGTAACAATATCCCAAAATACAGGCTCTAGCTGCTGTGTGCTTGTATTCGGCTTTGCACGCTCCCCGTGTAAATGGGCATCAGGTAAAATGACACGTACCCCTTTCTCTACTAACTGATAAGCAAAATGTAAATTATGCTCCTTCGCACTTCCAAAGCCATGAATAAAGATGACGCTAGGGCTTTCTGTAGACATTTCTTTCGTATGCACATGCAATAATGGTATGTGCTCCCACACCTCACGTTGTACAATCACTGAACCTCACTCCTACAAACAATATTATATTTAGAGTAACAAAAATTGAATGATATGACAAAACTTTGACGTATAATAGCGAGACACAGTAAAATAGAATGAAACTTCAATCAGTGACATATACTGCTTGCTTGTTTTTAGCGTTTAGCTTTGTTGACGCTAATGAAAGGGGACTATCTTATATGAAGCAACATTTAATCGTCTTAGATCTAGACGGTACATTACTAACAGATCAACAACAAATCTCCACATATACAAAGGATGTTTTAATGAAAGCCCAGCAAGAGGGACATGCAGTCATGATTGCAACGGGTCGTCCTTATCGTGCGAGTGAAATTTATTATCGTGAGCTTGATTTAAAAACACCAATCGTTAATTTTAATGGTGCATTAGTACATCACCCAACGAATAGTGCTTGGCAGCAGCTTCATTCACCGCTTGCAATGAGCGTTGTACACGATGTTGTCGATTCAGTTGATAAATTTGATTATGAAAATTTAATCGCAGAAATAATGGATGATGTTTATTTGCATAATGAAGATGAAAAAATGATGCATATTTTAACGATGGGCAATCCACAAATTACAACAGGTAATTTAAAAACTCATTTATTGGAGGACCCTACTAGCTTACTTATTCAAGCGACAGATCAGCATATTACAACAATTCGTCAGCATTTAGAGGATGTCCATGCTGAATTAATTGAGCACCGTCGCTGGGGGGCACCATTCAATATTATTGAAGTTGTACGCAAAGGGTTAAGTAAAGCGGTTGGCATTTCTCGTATTGCCCATGAAATGCAAATTCCACGCGAGCGCATTATTGCTTTCGGTGATGAGGATAACGATTTAGAAATGATTGATTATGCAGGAATAGGTGTTGCAATGAACAATGGCATTGAACCATTAAAGAACATTGCTAATGAAATTACGCTATCCAATAATGAAGATGGCATCGGGAAGTTTTTAGCACAGCGTTTGAAGCTGTAACTGATGGAACGATGTTAACAACTTCCCTTGGGCTCATTCGTTTAACTATTAATGATGCGGAAGTATAAAGCAAAGCTAGAGAAATCAAAAATTCAATATTCTATTCCTAATTTGAGGGTATTAGATGAGGCTGAAAGGTATGAAGCCATTTCTTTTTATAAAGATAATATAAAGCTGACTATTGATGTTAAAGTTGCATTTCACGAACGATTTAGGTATCCATTAAAAATGGTATTGAAATTTATGCACGCTTTGCGCTACACATTGGAGTACGTTAGATACATCCTTGTACAGAACAAAATGATATTCAAACATATTTAGTGCTGACCTTTTCACAAACAAAATATTACTTATAATATATTTTTATGTAGTTAAATCAAAACCCCCCTCTCCCGCAAATGCAAGAGAGGGGGTTTTAGCCTTACACTAATTATTATTTAATTGGTGCATCAGCAGTTAATTCGATATCTTGAAGTTCCGTTGGGGTAGAATAGTCAATGCTATAATTTTTCACACGTTTATTAACAGGTGAAAGTTCTAAACGGTACATCATTGGAACGATTGGAGCTAATTCAGCAATTTCTTTTTCGAATGCCGCAAACTGTGCCGCACGGTAAGATGCATCGAATGCCTCTGGAGAATCCATGTTCAATAAAGTTTGTTGTAAGCTCTCAGATGTGTAGCGAGAGAAGTTATATTGAGCATTAAGTCCATATGTGCTAATTTGAGATGGGTTAGTACCTACACCCCATGCAGCCATAAAGATATCAATGTTCGGATCATCCGCTTGAACTCGGTCATAGAATGAGTTGAATTCAAGTGTACGGCCATCTGTGAATACTACATTTAAGCCAACTTCTTTCCAGTTTTGTAACCAGAATGCTGCAATTTGCTCAGCTACATCGTCACCTGACATTGTAGCAAATTTAATTTCAAGTGGTTTACCATCTTTATCTTCACGGAAGCCGTCGCCGTCAACATCTTTGAAGCCAGCGTCGTCTAATAATTGGTTTGCTTTTTCAGGATCGTATTTATATCCTTCTAATTCAGGATTGTAATATGATTTAAATACTGGTGGCATGATAGCATTTGCACGCTCACGTAAACCATCATAGAACACTTCTGTTACTTCTTCAACGTTTAATGCATAAGCCATAGCTTGACGTAAGTTTACGTCACCCATTTTAGAGTTTTCTAAATCTGTTACTACAGCTTTAGTTTCTGAATCCCATTTACCTAGTTTAAAGCCTAGGTATGAGTAGTAAAGCTCAGGGCGAGCTAAAATATCAATGTTTGTTAAGTTTTCGATTTCTGGATATTGCGCAGAACCGAATGATAATGCTAAGTCATATTCGCCAGCCTCTAAAGCTTTTGCGATAGAAGCAGGTGGTACTACTTTTACGATAACGCCATCTAATTTCGGCTTACCTTTCCAGTAGTGCTCATTTGCTTTGTATTGTACAGACTCACCAGGAACAATGCGATCAATTACGAAAGCACCAAGTGTAACTGGATTTTTACGAACTGCATCATGCTCTACTAAGTCCGCTACAGGAACATCACCAAGGATGTGGCTTGGCTCAGCATATGTCCAAAGACCATCACCACCAGAAGCTAATGCTGGAGAAATCTGTTTCATA
The DNA here is from genome assembly GCF_025291715.1 of Metasolibacillus sp. Classification (GTDB taxonomy): domain Bacteria; phylum Bacillota; class Bacilli; order Bacillales_A; family Planococcaceae; genus Metasolibacillus; species Metasolibacillus louembei. The sequence continues at coordinate 22,697 of NZ_JAMBIZ010000042.1, read as the reverse complement.
TGAATTTCTAAAGTTGTTTCATCAATCTTTTTCAGACCAGAAATTGTGTCTGCTGTACCATTATGATACTCTTCAACACCGATAATATTTTTTAGCTCTTCGCCATAACGAACACCTGTATAATCAGCGTGTGCGATAATTTCATATGGTAAAATTAAATCTTCGATTTTTAATGGCTCGCCATCAGACCATTTAACACCTTCACGAATTTTAATCGTTACAATGTTTGGTTCACCCTCTTTTTCTGCTGGCTTTGATTCCATGCTAGCAATACCTTCATCAGTAATTAAGAAGTCACCGTCAGTTTTGAAAAGAGAATTAGATGCGAATGATAATAAATCACCATCGTATGCATCTTCATATAATGCATATGAGAAGATACCTTGGAAAGGTGAATCCTTCTGCATTGCTACCATTAATGTACCGCCTTCAATAGGAGCACCTTCGTTTTCAACAGCTAATTGGAAACCATCTTCTTGCTCAGTATTTGTTCCTTCATTAGTCGTTGTGCCACCGTCAGTTTTATCTGTGTCAGTGCCTTTGCTTGCGTCTTCGTTTTTATCTCCGCCACATGCAGCTAATACGAACATTAGTGCAAATAACATTGCTAGAAGAGCCCAACGTTGTTTCTTCATTTTATTTCCTCCCTTTTTTGCCTCAGCTAGAAATTGTACCTATAAACACTAGCCATATTTATCAAAACACATTTATCAAATTGATAAACGCGATGGTACCAATCTTTTCTGTACCAAATGTATTAGCGCTAAAATGAAAGCGCTAGCAACAAGTACAAAACCATAACTACATTCTAGTAAATCTTTCAAAAAAAATCAATTTTCAGTTTTTTTTGAATATAATAAATTAATAGTTTATTCAAGAAGCACCTATTTAAAGTTACTACTTTCATATCTTAACTATTTTATATGCAAAAAGTCTAGTGTAATTTCATGAATTTTGAGAGAAATTTAGAAAATATTTTCTAAATTTCTCTCTTCATGCTATTAACCTAGGCGCTGCTTAGCATCTGCTGCACGACGTAAAGCTTGTCCAACATAGTTGATTGAAAGCATTAAAATTAAAATAAATAATGCTGCTGGTAGCCATACCCACCAATATGTTGACATAACTAACGGGTTATTTGCATATGCTACAAGTGTTCCTAATGAAGGCGTTGACGGTGGTAAACCGAAGCCTAAAAAAGTCAAACCTGTTTCAATCCCAATATTCCCTGCAAAGTTTAATGTTGCTTCAACAATTAAAATAGAACTAATATTTGGCATTACTTCCTTGAAAATAATAACAAAATCATTTGTACCAAGCGTTTTCGAAGCATTTACATAATCACGACGGCTTTCTGATAATGCTTTTGAACGTACGAGACGTGCAATACCAGTCCAACCGAATATACTCACAATGATAATAAACGTAAAAACTGTATACTTCGGTACAATTGTAATAAATACAATGATAATCATTAAAGATGGCAATGTGATGAAGAAGTCGATAATACGCATAAACATATTATCAATCCAGCCACCAAAATAACCACAGGCTAAACCGATAAAAATACCTGCTATACCTGTAATTAATGTAATCGCAATCGCAATTAATAACGAGTTTTTAGCCCCGATAATCAACTGTCCAAAAATATCACTACCACCAATATCTGCTCCAAGCCAATGAGCGGCACTCGGTGGTGCATATTTATCACGTAACGATACTTTCATGACCTCTGCTGGGTCGAAAAATAATGATGCGATAAAAACACCTGAAATCGTTAAAACCATCAAAACTAATGAAAACATCGCCACTTTATCTTTTAGAAACTCGCGCCATATTACTTGAAAGCCTGTTGGCGGAGCGCTGACGATTTCTTGTTCTTTTTTATTGTCTTTCTCTTTAACCACTTTTTTCACCTCTCCTTAACTTATTATTTTGTCTATTCAATCCTAATTCGTGGGTCAACAATACTCATAATAATATCGGATAATAGACTACCTAATAACGCTAAGAAGCCGTATAACATAACGAGTGCCGTGATAACACTATAGTCACGTGATGCAATAGACGAAATAAATAGTTGCCCCATACCTGGATATGCGAAAATTGTTTCAATGAAAATAGAACCGCCTAATAAGCCCGTAATTGTAAAACCAATAAATGCTGCAACTGGTAATAACGAGTTACGGAAAATATGTCGAGAATACACTTTACGTGCTGGCACACCTTTTGCTCGTGCTGTACGTACATAGTCCATGCCTTTTGCATCCACTACTTCTGTACGTAAATATTGGATAATTCCAACCGTTCCTAAAATCGCTGCTGTAAATGCAGGTAAAATCATATGATAGATTTTACTCATATAATAGCCAGCCGAGCCTGGCACTTCACGCACATCTACTGAGCCTGTTGTTGGGAACCAGTGTAATTGATAACCGAAGAAGTATAGCAAAATTAATGCTAATACGAATGTCGGTATGGCAAAGCTTACAAAACTATATAAAACTACCCCTCTGTCAAACCAGCTGTTATGGAAACGCCCTGCCAATACCCCTAATGGCACTGCGATTGCATAAAGCATTACAGCTGTTAATAACGATAACCAGAACGTATTTAACGCACGTTCACCGATTAATGTTGATACTTTTACTTTGTACGTATAACTGTTTCCAAACTCCCCTTGGAAAGCATTACCAACCCAACGCGCATATTGTTGATACCATGGATCATTCAAACCATTTATTTCACGCAATTCTTCAATACGTGCAGGATCTGTTTCAGGCGTAATTTTACCTGTAAATGGATCACCAGGCATGTTTTTCGCCATAATGAAAATTAATAAACTCAGCACAAATAATTGTGGAATCATAATTAAGAAACGTCTAATAATCGTTTTCCACATATTAATTGCCTCCCTTCAAAGCTGAAGAAGTTGCAGCGACAAAATGCGTGTCTGAAATTGGTGTTAAATCATACACTCGACCATTTTCATCGAAATACTGCTTATGCTCTACTTGATAGTTACGTTCTACTTCAATACGCTCACGTTTGCGCTCTTCACGTCCCATTGGTGAAACATCTGGAATTGCAGATAATAAGCGCTTTGTATAAATATGCTGTGGATTTTCATAAATATCATGCTTTGTACCAGACTCTACGAAACGTCCTTTATACATAATAGAAATATAGTCACACATATGCTTCACAACACCTAAGTCATGTGAAATAAATAAATAGCTTAAGCCATACTCTTCTTGTATATCTTTCATAAAGTTTAATACTTGTGCTTGTACAGATAAATCAAGTGCCGAAACTGGCTCATCCGCAATGATTAATTTAGGATTTGTCGCAATCGCACGTGCAATACCAAGACGTTGCTTTTGACCACCTGAAAATTCATGTGGATATTTTAATTTCGCATCTTCTGGCATACCAACAATCGCTAAAAGCTCATTGATTCTGCGGCTTTCCTCCTGAGGCGTTAGCTTCAAAAAGTTGCGAATTGGCTCTGCTAAAATATCTTGTACACGCTTTCTTGGATTCATACTTGAATGAGAATCTTGGAAAATCATTTGAATATCACGATTATAAGCCGACGTACGATCACGACGCTTGTTCGTTACATTTTCACCCTCATAAATAATAGATCCTGAAGAAATTTTTTCTAAGCCAATAATAGACTTACCTGTTGTTGACTTACCACAGCCTGATTCGCCAACTAAGCCATAAGCTTTTCCTTTTTCGAATTCCATTGAAATGCCATCAACAGCATATACGTTATCAATTACTGTATTAAAAAATCCACCGCGAATTGGGTAATGGACTTTTAAATCTTTTATTTGCATAAAGCTCATTATGCACGTCCTCCTTCTTCGCCTTTAAAGTAGAATTCCTTATAGCACGTACATCTTACAAAATGATTTGGTGCTACTTCGTGCAACACAGGGTCTTTCTCATGCGCACTTTCCGGAATCCAAGAAATACGTGGTGAGAAACGACATCCTTGACGTGGCAATTTCATTAAAGAAGGCACGATACCTTCGATAACATTTAGTTTTTTCCCATCCGAGTTCATTTGTGGAATTGAATTAAATAATGAACGCGTATATGGATGTTTCGGATTATTAAATAATTCCTCTACTGGTGCCTCTTCGATAATTTGACCGGCATACATAACAGCTACACGATCAGCTACTTCAGCTACAACACCTAAATCGTGTGTAATTAAGATAATACCTGAGCCTGTCTCTGCCTGTAAGTCTTTTAGTAAGTCCAAAATTTGAGCCTGGATTGTTACATCCAAAGCCGTTGTCGGTTCATCCGCAATAATAATTTGCGGCTTACAAGAAATCGCAATCGCAATAATAACACGCTGACGCATACCACCAGATAATTGGTGTGGGAATTGTCTTGCAACACGTTGTGGGTTTGGAATTCCAACTTGCGTTAATAGTTCGAAAACTCGAGCTACACGTTGTTCCTTTGTTAATTTAGTATGATAAATTAAACTTTCCTCAATCTGCTCCCCAATACGCATTAATGGATTTAATGCAGAAAGCGGATCCTGGAAAATCATTCCTATATCCATACCACGAACATCGTTGAACTCATCCTCGCTTAATTTTGCAAGATTTTTATTTTTAAATAAAATCTCACCTTGCACTCGCGTTTTATTATGGTCATGAAGTCCAATAATTGATGTGGCTAATGTACTTTTACCACAGCCTGATTCGCCAACAATCGCCAGGATTTCGTTTTTTCTTAACGTTAATGATACACCATCTACTGCATCGAAGTATGTATCCTTAATTCGAAAACCTGTATGTAAATCTTTAATTACTAAAAGCTCTTCTGACGTTTTCAAATTCTTTCTCCTTTCAAGCAACCAGTTGAGAATATTATGACAATTTATTATTCAGAAAAAATCAATTATTCAAAACTGTTCCCTCATTCTTGATAGTATAATATAAAAGCTGACTATACCGCTTCACATTATACTCTTTGTAAATCTTCAAAGTCAATATGTCCATCTTTAGCTATTCTGACATAACATGATTCTAAATTTAAATAATATTTTTGACAAGTCCTTTTTATTTTTTTCTTACTTTATCACTTTAAAGTGCTAGTTAATGCTTTTTATTCTGCATTATGCGCTATTTTTCTATCAATTTAGAGTGAAGAATAAATTATATCAAAATAATTATAATGTCCCTTCTTAGATATAAGAATATTCAAACAATTACTTTCTGAATTGACAATATCTGCGTTACATTGAATTTACATTCATTATGAATAACATACATATATGTAATATATGTAACATTAAGACTAGTTGAATAGTTATGAAGAAATAATATTTTCTTTTGTTAATTCGAAAGTCGAATTTTTATGTCTCTTTTGCTTATTTACTTTTATTTTATATAGAACAACAGTAGAAAATATGCCATATTTCGCATGTCGAACCAATAATTTAATATATTTTCGCTCTTTTTTTAAAAAATTTCATAAAAAAATTTTTTCTTTTTTCATAAAAAAACACCTTATCTATTCCTAAAAAAGGAATGATAAGGTATTTTTAACTATTGAATAGCATCCTTTGTGCTACGTTTTTGGCGACCACGCTTGATAATGACGGTAACAAAGGTAACAAATAACAGATAAACAATTCCTAATGCTACTAAATAAGGAATATTCCAGCCACGTTCATCAATAATTTGGTAAACGTCGGAAACTTCTCGGTCTAGCACAACAACATACTCATTATTTTTATTTTGCTTAACGATTTCATTGCTCAATACACCGCGTAGCTCTTTTCCTTCACCAATATCTTCTGCCTTCAAAATAATTTGCTTCGTTTTACTTGTATTGTTTGCAATAACTAGCCATTGCTCGTCTTCCAGCTTGCGTGTATAGGCAATTAAGCCATTATCATTTTCTACTAGTGCGAAATCACCTTGACGCATCGCAGCAGATTTATTTCGAATGCTTTGCAAATTACCGATGAAGTCAACGAGCTCTTCCTCTGTTTTAAAATTATAAATTTGATGTGCTTGCTCTCCTGCCTCACCATTCATCGCAATTTCTGTTCCATATTGCATTACTGGCACACCAGGCATAAACATCAATGGCAATATCGCCATCTTTAAGCGTGTAGGTGGGAACATTTTTTGCTCTGTTGCATCCAACACAAAGCGATCTGTTTGTAATGAATCAATCATTAATTGTGGTGCTGCCTCTTGATTTTCTAAGTAAGGTTCAACATCTTTCAGCAAATCAGCTGTTGATAAATCGACATTTTTAAACATATTGCGATATACTGATGCCGCATCTGCTGCAAATGCGGCATCAAAATTGGCTTCACTCGCTTCGTTTGAAATGACATATAGTGCGCTGTTTTGTGCTTTCAAGGAATCAATTAAACGATTTAAAAAGGCAGTGTCTGCGTCTGTAATATTCGTTAAACGGATACCTCCAAAATCATAGCTGTTGACAAATTGCATTAATGCTTCTTGTAAAGCAGCCTGCACTTCAGCATTTGCTAAATCCCATTGCACAAGCCCATTGTGCTCTGACTTAATCCATGCTTGTTTTGCTGAATCTTTCACCCATTCATGATTCACACTAACATTGGATAATGGGAAGTCCACCATGATTTCAATGCCTTCTTTATTGTAAGCTGAAATTAAATCTTTTAGCTCCTGCTCTGTACCAAAATGAGGCTCTAATTGCTCATAGCTTGTTGGTGTCCAACCATCATATGTTTCTGTCGTGAATACAGATCCAATCGAAGTAATTGTAAAGCCCATTTTTTTTATTGTTGCAAGTCGATCCACTAAGCCATTGAAATCACCGCCAGCAAATTGAGCAGCATCTTGTCGATCTACATTGATATCATTGCCTGCGTTTTTATTAAAATAACGGTCAACTAATACATCATATATACTTTCATCTGTAATCGTTCGTGTCTCCTTAGCATAGCTGACAGCTGATAATGGAGATATTATTAAAAATGCAGCGATTACTGCAGAAACCCATTTCATTATTTTCATTTGAAGTTCTCTCCTAGCTCACAATAGTTCATCGTCATTTTACCAAACTTCAGCACCCTTTATCTATGACAATCCTGTAAATTAAAACGAAATACGGCAAATACGTGAACAAAATAAAGGTGCAGAGACATATTGCTCTGCACCTTTTATTTTAGAAATTCATACCGATTCCCATTGATAGCCCTAAATAAAGTGTTACTAATAACACGATAGCAAACAATCCCCAGAACATCGTTGTAGATTTCCCTTTTGTTTTACGTACTAAAATCATCTCCATGAAGCCGATGACAAGTATGCCAAACAATACTTTCATATCATAAAACATATTGCTCTCCGCAACATTACCGCGCCATTCCATAAATAATGCGCCACCAGAAATAATAATTAAAATGTACATAACACGCAATGTCATATGTACGCCTTTGTTTGGCTTACTTGCTAATGCAGCAATGAAAAATAGTACAAGTGCAAGTACCCATGTCGTAATATGAAGATGCGTTGTGCTTGTTAAAAAACTCATTCGTATCCCACCTCATTTTTTCTCTTCATGACCTATCCTATCATGTGAGATAAGTAGTTTCAATGAATATGGTGCCAGGCACCCACACAATTCTCACACAATTTCAAAGAAAAACCCGAATGATGCTATTCACATACATTCGGGTTCTACTTCAATTATTTATGCAAAGCGATTTGCAAGTGTGCCAATTCCTTCAATGGAAACTTTCACTTCGTCGCCTGCTTTTAAAAATGCTGGTGGATTCATGCCCTTACCTACTCCTGCTGGCGTGCCTGTTAAAATAATATCGCCAGGCTCTAATGTCACATATTTTGATAAAATTGAAATAATGTCTGCTACGTTAAACAGCATATCTTTCGTGGAGCCATTTTGACGTACTTCACCATTTACTTTTGTGACAATTGATAACACTTGTGGATCTGGAATTTCATCCTTTGATACTAAATATGGTCCCATTGGGCAAGATTCATCTAAGCTTTTTCCTAAGAAGTATTGCTTATGCTTTTCTTGTAAATCGCGTGCTGTTAAATCGTTGGCGATTGTATAACCAAATATATAGTCATAAGCAAGCCCTTTTGGAATATCCTTACCACGTTTGCCAATGACAATAGCTAGTTCACCCTCATAATCTAGCATTGCTGTCTTTTCTGCATGAACGGGTATTGTCGTTTCATCTGCTGCAATTGCTGTCGGTGCTTTTGTAAAGACAACAATATCTTCCGGTGCTGTATCTCCACCCATTTCTTGTACATGGTCCCCGTAGTTTTTGCCTACGCATAAAATATTTTTTGGTGTACGTGGAATTGGTGCTAACCATTCGATTTCATTAAATGTATATTTAAATTGCTCCGCGTTTTCGCTTTTTTGTGCGGCATCTACTAATTTTCTTGTTTTTTCTACAAAGTCAAAGCCTAATGCAATACTCTCAATAATCGTTGACGGAAAAGAAGGAAAAACTTGTAACGCATCTTGGATTGCTAACACATCCCAAACCGCTTCTTCTTTTTTTACTTTCGGTCCAAATTTTACTTGTCCATTTAATTTAAATGATAATAGTTTCATAATCGTGTTTGCACTCCTTCTTTTTTATCTCGCATGTACAGACAGCTATCAATCTACCCGTAAATGTCTGACTAAATGAAAGTTTCTTCTTAATAGTGAACGAATAACTACTAATTGAAGTTTCATTTTCTACATCATACATCATTATGCAACAAAAAGCCTTATTTTTCTGATAATTTTTCACCGTAAGTAAATCTTTTTATAATAGCTTCCAGCGGCCCTTGCGCAAACTTCGACAACCATAGCTCTGCAATGACTAGCTGTGCAGCAAAAATGCCAAGTGCCATATAGGTTCCCATTTGAACTGACATTTTTCCATACAAGCCTAAGCCGAAATTGTAGAAAATAAATGTACAAACAATTGACTGCATAATATACATCGTCATCGACATACGCCCAAGCTTGGCAAATGGTGATAATAGCTTTAAAGCAAAGGGCAATAAACAAATAACAACAATCGCAGCCGTATAGCCAAGCGCTAAAATTGGACCACCGACAAACACCTTTACATAGTCTAGCAAGTTTGTATATGTGAGCATATATGGTGCACTTTTAATGAAAAGTCCTAACCCTATCCCAATGATCGCTAGCATAAGCCACATTACTTTTAACTCTTTTGCTCGCTCAATTAAGCGCCATTTTGCAGCTGCTGCCCCAATTAACATGTATGGCAAAATCGTAAATAATGAGGCAAACCATGCGCCAAGGCTCATCTGTACTGACAAATCGGCTAAGCGCTGTGTAAAAGCATCGCTCCATGTACCTGTCCCATATGCGACGATGGCATTTTGCACCATCGTAATATCAACAAATTGCGCTGTCTTTTCCATGTTTGCTATACCTTGAATCGACAAAGCAAATAATATAAAGCCATGCAGTAAAGCATTAAGCATGATGGCTAGTGCGACCATCCATGAGCTTTTCAAACGCATTAAGGCAATTAAAAAGAAGCCACAAAATGCATATGTTACTAAAATATCGCCCCACCAAATAAGAAAGGCATGTATCAAGCCGATTCCAAATAAAATAAAGAGGCGCTTCGGTGCAAATTTATAAAAATTGCTGCCTGTTCTTTGTGATTTCATATATTGCATCGCTAATCCATAGCCAAACAACATAGAGAAGAGCGGATAGAAGCTACTTTGCACATAAATATCTAGCGTTTGCCGCCACATAATATCCTTTGCCTCAGTGAACCAATAAGCAATATCGATATGTGGCTGTGGCAAGTAAAAGCCAAACATATTGACAAGCAATATACCGAGTAAACTCACACCGCGTAAAATATCAATCGTATGTACCCGTTCATGCATTAATGTAGGTTGAAATTTCACAGTTATGACTCCTTTTTGATAAGAGAGCTACCTGAAAAATTTCAGGCAGCTAAAATTTATTGTTAAACTATTCAAGCACAACAGTTTGTCCAATATCATATAAATACAATATTTTTTCTTTTACTTTTGTTTTGTTAATTATTTCAATTGCTTCGCTATAAATTTGAAGCTGCAATTGATAACGCTTCGTCATTTCCTCTGTTAGAGCAGGCTCCATATCAAATGGTGGGCGAATTTTGTCCGTTTTATAATCTAACAGTACCCACTGGCCATCTTCCTCAAACAAGCAGTCAATAATCCCTTGGACGATTTGGTTGTCTCCTTCACGATCCATCCGACTCATTGTAAATGGCACTTCTCGCAGCAGTCGCGTTGCATTTTTAAAGCGTAGACCGATTGGTGAGTTGAAAAATGTGAGCACTTTCTCCATGTTTACAATCACCGCTTCTTCCTTCGTTATTACTTGACGTACAACTAAATTTGCAACAAATTCATTGGCCTCATCAAGCGTTGCAAAGCCTTGCTGTGGCACATGCTGCATAATAGCATGTATAATCGTTCCCATTTCTGCTGCTGACAAAGCCTTTGCTTGTATAAAACTTGGCCGTTTAGCAATGGATGCTTGCTTCATTGCTTGCGGATTGTAGACGATATCCTCCTCCTGCTGCAATGCCTCAAAGCGTTTAATTTCAGAAACGGACGTTTTCGATTTTTTTGCTATCGATTGCCTGTATGGATATGTTGCTGTGAAACGCTCTGTTAACTGCTCAACAAGCTGCTCATCGACATCTTCCTCCACTAACAATTGCACAAATGTCTCTTGCTCCTCTGTGTTTTGCAATTGTTCGGCAGCCAATACTGTAATTGACCATAGCGAATCCTTTTGTACGATTGCCTCATGCTCGCTGAATGCCTCATCCTGTATTGCTCTCGTTAAAAAGTCTGGATGGCTTACAAGAGCAGGTGCTAGCCAATCTAAAAATGAATTGGCACTCGCTCGTAAATAATTTGGCAATAACTCTTTAGGTGGCAAATCTTGATGATTTCCCCATTTTGCAAGCTTCTTGTCCCAATTTTTCACCGTGCCTAGTAAAATTAGACGCTCTTTTGCACGGGTCATCGCTACATAAAGTATACGCATTTCCTCAGCCTTAAGTTTCGCTATTTTCTTTTCCTTCATAGCTAAGTATGGCAATGATGTGAACATCGTACGTTCCTCGGTATTAATCGCCTTTACAGCAAGCCCAAAATCTTGGTCAAATAAATACGAGCCTTTGAAATCCTGCTGATTAAAAGACTTGGCAATGCCTGCAACAAAAACAACAGGAAACTCTAGTCCCTTAGAGGAATGAATCGTCATTAAACGAACAACATCATCACCTTCACCAATCGATTTAGCAATACCTAAATCATCACCTCGTGACTTCATACGATCCACAAAGCGTAAAAATCGGAACAGACCTCGGAACGATGTTTTCTCATATGCCAATGCTCTATCATGTAGTGCTCTTAAATTTGCTTGTCGCTGCTTGCCGTTCGCCATCGCCCCAACTAGCTCATAATAATTTGTATCTAAATAAATGGTCCATATTAAATCAGCGAGCGAGCCTCGCCGTGCAAGCTGGCGCCATTTTTCCAATAGCGTTAAGAAGTAATGAAGCTTTTCCTCAACTTTTGCATTCGTTGGCTCCTTCATAAATGCAGTGACAGCTTCGAAAAACGGTACATTACGCTTTGCTAAACGCACCTCTGCAAGCTCATTTTCTGTTAAACCGAAAAATGGAGCACGCAATACGGATGCAAGTGGAATATCTTGAAATGGATTATCTACAATTTTTAAGACATTCAACATAATCATTACTTCCAACGCATCGAAATAGCCTTTTGATGTTTCTGCATATAACGGAATTCCCGCTGCTTTAAATTCCTCTGTAAAATCTGCTGACCATGTCATCGAGCGCATTAAAATAACAATATCGCTATAGCGAATCGGTCGTGTTGTACCATCTTTCGGATTATAAATTGGCATTTCTTTTTCCATCATATGTTGAATTTTACGAATCATGTAGCGCGCTTCCTGTTGTGATGTTTTTAATTCCTCCAGCTCCTCATCAAGCGCTTCTTCCTCCTGCTCAGTAAACTGGTCAATTACAACAAATTCAACAGGAATATTCGTTTTATTATAATGTGCTTGAAACTTTAGCGCCGCTTGGTCATCATAATTAATTTCGCCAACTACCTCATCCATGACGCGCTCAAACACATAGTTCGTTGCCTGCAACACTTCTGAGCGACTACGGAAATTGGCATTTAAGTCAATTCTTAAGCCTGTATCGATTGGATTTTCGGTAAAATTTTTATATTTGCGTAAAAATAGGCGTGGCTCTGCTAATCGAAACTGATAGATTGACTGCTTAACATCGCCAACCATAAATAAATTTCCTTTGGCTTCATCGCCTGATTTGACAAGCTGTAAAATCGTTTCCTGCAATAAATTGACATCCTGATACTCATCAACGAGCACTTCTTTAAAGCGCTTTTGGAAATCCTTCGCTACAGCTGATGGTTCAATTCCTTTGTCCGTTTCCACTGTCAATATTTCTAATGCATAATGCTCTAAATCGGAAAAATCGACAAATGCACGCTCTAGTTTCGCAGCTTTAAATGCCTCGCTAAATATTTTCACAAGCTGAACGAGCGTTTCAATAATGGGCTTCATTCGTCTCATTTCATCAAGTAAAATTTGAGGCTTACGTATAAAAAATGTATCTTTTATCGCTTTGACAATATCCTTTGCCTCATCACGATGTGCTTTCGCTATATCCTTTATTTGCGGATCTGCCTCATCTGACTTTTTAATCGTCGGCAGCCTACCCCATTGTACCTTTTGCATATGCTCATAAATATCTTGCCATGTGCTATTTTTGAGCTTATCAATCGCCACCTGCACAAAGGCAAGCTCCTCTGTCGCTAGCGTATGATACGTCCCAATGCCAAAATTACCTTCAGCATAGCGCTTCATTGTCAGTAAATTATGCTCAGCTGCATATAAAGAATTTAAAATGGAGCTCTTTAATTGTGCAACAAATGTTAAATCATCAACTGTTGCATCTGGCGCAATATCGTATTCCTGCGTGAGTGTATCTAACCATGCATACGGTGCCGGCTGTACACGCGACATGTTATAAAGCTGTAATAGCAACACTTCAATTTCCTGATCGTGTCGATCAGAGGAAAAGCTATCAACAAGCTCATACACAGCCTTCTGTGATAGCTCTCCATCCTCGCTATAGGCCTGCTCTAAAATCGTTGATAACACATCATCCTGCAATAAGACAACTTCATCTTGACTAGCGATGCGAAATCCTGGATCAAGGTCAATCATATAAGCATATTGACGACAAATGGCTAAACAAAATGAGTGTAGTGTTGAAATTTGTGCTTTATTAATTAAGCTTAATTGACGTCGCAAAAAGCGGTTATTTGGATCTTTCGCAATTTCCTTTTCTAATGCATCTGCTAAACGGCTTCGCATTTCAGCTGCCGAGGCATTCGTAAAAGTAACAACGAGCAATTCATCGACATCGAGCGGCTCATTTTCGGCAATAATTTTTTGAATCAAACGCTCAATTAATACTGCTGTTTTCCCTGACCCTGCAGCTGCTGATACAAGCGTATCCTGTCCCGTTGCCCAAATAGCCTTCCACTGCTCATCCGTCCATTGCGCATCATTCGGTTTCTTCGGTATCAGTAATGTCACTATAGCCACACTCCTTTCTTACCCGCGCGATAAGGTCATCTGTCTTTTTCACTGATAAATTATGATATTGTTGATGCCCGTCTGATGGGTCAAATTGACAGATTGCTTTAAACGCACAATAATCACAGGCTGTGCGATTTTTTAACTTATACGGATAAATATCTGTCACTCCTGTGAATATTTTATTACCTGCCTCTCTATGCTTTGCAATCACAAAATCCTGCAAAACTGGCATCGTTTCTACATCTACCGTTTTAGAGTACGCACCAATTGCTCCTTTAGTTGTCATGCTTACTGGAATAACAGGTGATTTTTTTTGTTCTAATAAATTCCCATCCATTGCCTCTAATACAGGAATTTCATTCGTTAAAAGCCCTTGCATACGATATTTCTCAAGACGCTGTAATTCACGCATTTGCTCATCAACATATTCCTCTAAACGAATTAAAGGATCATGCACATGAACATACAATACCCCCGCTGGAGTTACAGCAATATTTTGGTGTTCAGGCAATGCCAGTAGCTCCTTGGCATTTTTCACTGCCACATCTAAATAGGTTAAAAGCTGTAATGAAATACCGTGATACACTTCATTTAAATCTAAGTCTCGACTCGATGATTTATAATCTACTACACGCAAATGCAATTGCCCGTTTTCCTCATACGCATCGATGCGATCAATTTGCCCTCGCAAGTACATTTTCCGTTTATTTTCTAGTGGAATTTCTAATGCAGGTAATGGCTTTATCCCTTTTTTCATCGTCTTATCATCTACTTTACCGAATGGCTTTTCGTGGACAAGTGGCTTAAATTTTGCTACCTTTGCATGTTCTGTTAACGCAAATAATGTGCGTGCTACAACGCGAATTAGCTTTTCCTTAATATATAAATAGCGTGAATTACTTTCTAATATACGATAAGAAAAAATATGGACAAGTGGCTCGACAACCTCTCGCGCTCTTTGTAGACATTGACGGTAATTTTCTGGTGGCATATCCCCATTCGTTAAAATCGTGCGTAGTGCTTCATGGAATAAATCACCCATTGCAAACGTTTCTAAGCGATATTCTGCCCGTTCCTCTAAGCGCAGACCATATGTGGCGAAATGTGAATATGGACAACGATAAAACTTCTCAATGCGTGAAACGCTTGCCTGTAGTTCCTCACCGTATAGCCTCTCTGTTATAGTTGGTTGCAATGGCTCCGCTTTATTAATTGTATATAATGGTCTTGTCACAAATTGGAGCATTCGCTCCCATTCAGGGTAACGACGATAAAATGCTCGTAGCGCCCGCCATTCTGCTGCAAGTAACTTCGTTTGCTCTGTCTCTTTTAGCTGTGTCGCTAAATAAGCAATTGCTGGCTTTGGATGACGCAAA
Organism: Metasolibacillus sp.; assembly: GCF_025291715.1. GTDB lineage: Bacteria > Bacillota > Bacilli > Bacillales_A > Planococcaceae > Metasolibacillus > Metasolibacillus louembei. The sequence continues at coordinate 7,593 of NZ_JAMBIZ010000042.1, read as the reverse complement.
TAAGATAATATTTTATGCTGATCCAATTCTTCAACAGGATCAATGAAAATACGTATATGCGGTAATGTACGCTTATTTTGAACGGTAAATAGTTTATGCAGTCGAGTGATATAAAGCGATGGCAGCAAGCTTTTACCTTCCTCATCTACACTTGCAAACGCAATATACAGCTTGTCTGTCGGTGAAGCAAAAGCCTGATAAATTAAAAATGCCTCCTGAAGTAATCGATTTTTAGCATTTGGTGCTAATTCATAATCTAACTTGTCAAAATAAGTACGGTCGGCATCGGATAACAGCCCCTCCTTATCAATACGCATCGGATAAACACCATCATTTACCCCGACAATAAACACGGCCTTTATATTGTTGAAGCGTGAATATTCTACTGTCGCAATCGTTACTACATCGATTGTTGGTGGGATGCTAGAAAACCTTAATGAATCATACCCCTCATCTAGCATTTCTGCTGCTTGCTGCAATGTTACTTCTTGTTCACCAAACATAAGCACAAATTGGTCAAGTATATTTATCCAGCCATTCCATACTTGATCATGCTCATTTGCTAATTCAGACGCCGTTTCAAGCTCCTGCTCCTTCATTTTTTGTAGCTTATCATATAGCTGTAAATGCTCTGCATAATCATATAAAGCTCGTCCTATCTCTAAACCCGTTTTCGCTTTCTTTAAAGCTTGTTCCAACTGTAGCAATGGTTCTCGGACAATTTGGCGTGCCTCTTCTAGCATCCGCTGTATTTCAAGCTCTTTATCTGTTTGTACAGCACCCATTTTTTCTAAAACGCGAAATCTACGATATTGCCAAACGTCATTGTCATGCCACCGCTTTCCGATAATGCCCTTTGCTATCACAAAATTTTCAAGCTTATCGAGCTGCTCTCGATAATTTTTCGCCTCTTCGTCTAATGGTAAAAATAAGTCAGTTTTCACTGCACGAAAGACAGGCTCATATTGCCAATTTGAAATGACTGCCTCTAGTGAGGAGCGCATAAATTCAATAAAAGGATGATGCAGCATTGGGCGCTTTTCATTCATAAAAAACGGAATATCATGCTGCTGAAAAATTGTTGCAATAAGTGGATCATATATATCTGCTTGACGATACATAATACCGATATCTTTGTAGCGCATTTGTTCCTCTGTTACGAGACGTATTATTTCCCGTGCAATACCTTGCACTTCAGCACGGCGATTCGTTCCTTCAATAATTTGTACTGCTCCTGATGCAGTTTGTGCTGTAGGAACTGATTTATGAAAATTTTCTTCAATATGTGCTAAATCGGATTGCTGTGTACGATAATTTGTTGTTAAATGTATCCGATCCTCCACATCAATTTGGTGTTGCATAGCAAAATCCATTAATTTATCGTATGTAAAGGCAGCACGATGAAATAATGCTTGTGGATCTGCTGCATCATATTCACTATCAAAAGGCAGGACAATCGTGACACGTTTCGCTAACAATAGCAATTGCTCGATAATAGCAAATTCCCTTATTGTAAATGAGGTAAAACCATCAATATATATTTCAGAGTGCTTGATTTTTTCAGAGTTTTTTAATTGCTCAACTAAAATTGGATAAAAGCCTTCTCCATCCACATAACCTTCTCCAATATTTTCCTCAAGCTGTTGTAAAATAATTTGAAAATCCTTCATTTTCGCTACTAATGTATGTGCCGCACCATATGTCTCAAGCTCCTTTATTAGTTCTATAATGGAGGTGCTTGTTATATCATATTGGCTAAACTCTCGCAGCAGCTGCTCTATTTCCTGTGTAAATCCTCGCTTGCCTGCAGCCTGTGTAAAAATTGAAAATTGCTCCTTATTATCCTGTAAAATACGACGAATCAACATGCGATAGCCAAAGCTATCGATTTTATCGCGTGCAATGCCACCTGTTTCCTGCAAAATAAACCAAGCTAAACGCTTGAATGTCAACACTTGTGCACGTATCATTCCACGCACATCATAGCGATTCGTTAAATCATACTCTGTTTTAAATGAAATTTGATCAGGCACGATAATAAATAATGGGGGACCTAAAGGATCTTCCTTCAAATACTGTACAACTTCTTGCTGAAGCATCGTCGTTTTCCCCGTACCAGCTCGTCCTGAAATGATGCGTAAAGCCATGCGACCCCTCCTCTTTTTTCTATTATATAACAGAACACATGTTTACAAAAATAAAAACAGAGCTGCTTAAAAAGATAACATCCTTTCAAACGGCTCTATTTCTTATGAATGGCTTTCCTTACTTACTGCTCGCAAATCGCGCTCCACTCGTTTATTTAATTTGTTTTCAACCCATTTGCCAATAATCCATAGTAGGATAATACCACATATGACTAAAATTAATTTTTTCGGATCTGTTAAAATCGCACGTAAATCATATCCTAGTCCTCCTGTAACAGCAATCATCACAAACTTCCCAATAATAAGTGCTACTAAATAATAGTACTTGCGAATATGGGATAACCCTGCCACGATATTAATAATGACCGCCGGTGAAAACGGGAAGCATAATAGCACTAAGATCGGCGCTAACCCCTTCATATCAACCCATTTAATTAATGTTTGTACACGTTTATTTTGCACGAATCTTTGTAGCCTCGGATGTTTACCAAATCGTCTCGCTACTAAAAATAATCCATATGCACCAACAACAGAACCAGCCCATGAAATAACAATTCCCAAAATGATGCCGTATGCATTAACATTCGCTATCACAATGACAACGAGCGGAAGCACGGGGATAAATGCTTCAAGAGCTGTTAAAAAGATGCCAAAAATCGGTCCTAATAAATGATACTGCTCTATTATGTTTTCTAAATTTGCTATTGTAAACCAATCTCTCATTGGCTATCACCTCTACATCAAAAGCACTATGTTTTATACTCATTTTAACATACTCAGCACGATATAATTGCTAACATTATTCGTCATTTTTCGCGAATATATCGAAGTTATTGTACACAATGTAGACGCTAAGCATACGTTGGAAGTTGCAATCGGAAAAATTTAACCTTTATTCATCTAAAAGGAATATTACTAAAAACTGTAGTTGGCAAAATAAACACAATTCCTTCAAAGAGATAGATGAGCTTATTTGCTTGTTTTTTGGGAAGGCTAAACATGCTGTTAATTTCCGTTACGATTAGCTCGCTTTATGACAAGTAACCATAGGAGTACTCAAGCCATCCTCATGTCAATCAATTGAAAAAGTCTTTGTCACAAGAAAGTATATTACCTTTCTTTAAAAAGGTAGACATTGCATGTCAGTGACTTTTTATCAAGTTCAATGGTATGTTTTTAGCTATTTTATTACATAAAAGCTTTTTCTAGTTGATTGAAGTGGAGGGGGCGACTCTCATGGAAACAACGTAGGCGGAAAATCCATTTTTTCAGCCCTAGTTAAAAAAAATTAGTTGGAGCCTGCGCCCGTAGAAAGTGTCCCTCGTAACGGAAATTAACGGTGTTTCTAGCCTTCTCTAAAGATAGTCAGCAACAATAAATACAAAAGCCATTTGGAAAGCACCTTCTTTCCAAACAGCCTCTTTAATTAACTAATAGCAATCCAATTTTATAGTGATCGTTGCTATGCACAACATGCTGTGCTAAGCGCACTTCGTTTTGATGGTTTAATATTTCTAAACGACAATGTGCTGCATTTACTTGAAGTGCCTCGTACAGCTCACTTTCAGTTAATACGTTTTTGCCATTCACTTTACGAATGACTTCACCTGCTACTAAGCCCATTTTTTCAGCAGGTGAATTGGGCAATACACCTGCAATAATAACACCGCTTGAGAGTGGAGCAACCGCATATGCATCTGTGCGTTCTTGGATTTTGAAGTAAAGGCTAATAAGCAAGCGAACGATTGCTGCGCTTATTAATGTCATAACACCAATCAATGGTATGAAATAGGAAGCTAATCCACCAATTAATACGAGCTGTGCCAAAATAAAAATGGAACGACTATACTTTGGGTAAAAATAAGTGGGTAATGTGCCCTTCGTTATTTGCTGGAAGCCAAAAACAAATGGGAATAACACAAGCGAAAACTCGCTAGCACCTAAACTAAATTGTGGCCACCATGGCAAATAAGCTGCAATAGCATCGCCTGGAACAATGAAAAATAACGGCACGAGTTGAATACCTTTGCTAAAATATGCAACAGCATTCCTACCACGCTTCGTCTGCTCTATAATTGGTGAAGCAAATTGAGGTCCTACTTTACGAATAAAACGAGCTTCTATAATCAATAGCATCCCAGCAATTAGTGTAACAGTCATTGCCGCACCATACTCATAAGCAAAGCCTTCGAATGTAAAGCCCAACACAGTAAATGTTTTTCCGAAATACGCTAGCCCAGCAAGTACACTAAAGCTAACCGCTATCGTCACAATCGGCGATAATAAATGGAATATAAAAGCAAGCACTGTAACAATGCTAACAGCTGTTAATAGCAATAAAAATTCACTTGGCACAACAAAGCCAGCTGCTAATATAATGATAGATATGAGAATGCTAGCAGCCCAACTGACCTTTGCGAAATTGGCAAACTCTGACCAACCATTTAAAATTCGAATTTTAAAAAAACGTCGCTCACGTTTCACACGTCTATAACCAAGATAAACTGCAAAGAATGCAGCTATATATAATAATGGGTTCATAATAAAACGTAAAATGGCCATTAGTACTTCTACGATAATATCTATATACACAACTTCACCTACCAAGCTTCTTGTTTTACAATCCCTAGTCTATATTGTAGCAAAACCTTATTATAATGCGTAGCGCAAATTGTCCTGACTATATAAAATTACTTTTGACTCTCTAGCTCATGCAATAAAAAGCTAATCGCCATTTCAAGCTGCAAATCATGCTCTGGTTTTTCTTTATAGGAAAGCACCTCTTCCTGTAGTGCAGTAAAGAAGCTTTCATCTAGCTCTTCTCCCTGAACTAAATCGTGCTTTTTACGGAACTGTTGGACAACTTCAACTGTTTCTTCATCAAAAAAGCCATCTGTTCGTCCAATAGAATAGCCGAGCTCATTCAATATATTTTGCACATAAGCAATTTCTTCACTAAAGTCCCCTTGCTGGAAAGTGCCTAATAAAGGCATCATTTCGATTGTAAAGAGCGGATGCTGCTTTACCTCTATATCTGGTAAAACACCTTTGCCATGAATCCATTCCTTTGTTGGTGTAAGCCATTTATTTGTAGATAGCTTTACCTCACCACCATTTTGCAGCTCCCAAGACTTCTGTACTGTCCCTTTGCCAAAGCTTGTATCGCCGATAATTGTTGCACGCTCCCACGCCTGCATGGCAGCTGAGAATACCTCACTCGCTGAAGCACTCCCTTCGTTCTGCAAAATAACAATTGGCTTTGTCAATGCGTCGATTAACTCTGGTTGTGTTGCTAATGGCTCCAATGCGCCTACATTATTTTGCATGTAGGCGAAAATGCGCTCGCGGTTTTCCAATGTACTAATAATTTCTGCTACACTATGCAAATATCCCCCTGGATTACCTCGTACATCGACAATCCAACCTTCTACATCTTTCTTACTTATTTCTGCAATAGCATTTTTCCACTCTTCTGCCGTTTTTTCACCAAACATGCTCAACGATACGTAACCAAATGCTTCTTCAGCCCGTTCAATAACAGCAGCTTCTACCGTTTCATTTTTTAATGCTGCTCGTTCAATTGTTAGCTTAATATGACGCTCTGCCTGTGGTCTATATAAGACAAGCGTTACTTTTTCTCCGCTTTTCCCTTGCATTAAACGCATAACGTCACCCATTGTTTTACCTTCAAGTCGCTCATTATTAATTTGGACAATTTCATCCAATGGGCGCACACCTGCTTTTTCCGCCGGTGAATCTTTAACAGGTGAAATAATGACAAACTTCCCATGTGTCTCTGCTAGCTCCACACCAATCCCTACTCGTTCGCTTGCAAGTGACTGTCTATGTATGGCAGCCTCCTGTTCGCTATAATATGTGCTATACGGGTCTTTAATTGCCGATGCCATACCACGTAATGCTCCTTCTACTAACACATTCGACGATGTGTCATACACAGATTGCTGTGAAATTAATGTATACAATTCATCAACAACTGATAATTCCTCTGTAGGTACCTTTTTTGCAGAAAAAAAGTCACTGTTCCATAAAAATAAACTACCTCCAACAATCGCAACGACACAAAACAATAAAACAATTCGGCTTTTGCGCATCTACTAACCTCCTACTAAACAAATTATGAATAATAGAAGAAAATGATACGTCTATTGTTTTATTTTAATTTCGCTACATATTGTTGCAATGTCTCTAGGCTAAGTGGTCCAGTAATTTTATGCTGCACACGCCCTTCTGAATCAATCATAAAGGTTGTCGGAATCACTAATATTTTATAGGCTTCAGCAATATCCTTTGTCTCAGCAAGTAAAACAGGAAACTGTACATTAAGCCCATTAACAAATTGCTGAATTTGCTTATGTGAGCCGTCCTGATATGTTAGGTTTACTGCTAAAATTTCTACATTATCATCTGCTGCATGCTTTTTATAATAATTTTGCATATGTGGCATTTCCACTTTACAAGGTGGACACCATGTTGCCCAAAAGTTAATCACCACTTTTTTGCCACGGTAATCTTCTAATGACACGGTTTGCCCATCCAATGTTTGTAAAGTAAAATTAGGTGCCAGCTCTCCCTTTTTCAAGCCAACTAGCTCAACTTCTTGTCCAATCGTCGCCTCTGCAAGTCGTTGGCTATCCTCAATTTGCCCTTTTATATATGTTACAACTGCAATAATTATTAAAAGGAGGATAAGCAGTAAGCTAATATTTTTCTTCATCCACTATCACCTCATTTGTTGTTGCGTATTTTATAGTGTAGTTATTTGCGGTTTCTCATAAGATATCTGCGCTTTCCTCTTTTTATTTGCGACTTTCCCTCAGATATTTGCGAAGCCCTCTTTATTTGCGAGTTCCCATAAGATATCTGCGCTTTCTTCTGTTTATTTGCGACTTTTCCCAAGATATTTGCGGCTTCCTCTTTTTATTTGCGACTTTTTACAAGATATTTGCGAGTTCCCCTCAGATATTTGCGGTTTCTTCTTTTTATTTGCGAGTTCTCACAAGATATTTGCGGCTTCCTCTTTTTATTTGCGACTTTTTCCAAGATATTTGCGAGTTCCCCTCAGATATTTGCGAAGTCCTCTTTTATTTGCGATTTCCCATAAGATATCTGCGCTTTCCTCTGTTTATTTGCGACTTTCCCTCAGATATTTGCGAAATCCCTTTTTATTTGCGGTTTCCCACAAGATATTTGCGGTTTCCTCTTTTTATTTGCGGCTTTTCCCAAGATATCTGCGCTTTCCTCTATTTATTTGCGACTTTCCCTCAGATATTTGCGGCTTCCTCTTTTTATTTGCGACTTCCCGCAAGATATTTGCGCCTTCCTCAGTTTATCAGCAAATGCAATTCTTTAAATAGAGTAGGAGGGAGCGATTAACTCCCGTCCTCTCACACCACCGTACGTACGGATCCGTATACGGCGGTTCAAT
>NZ_JAMBIZ010000041.1 GCF_025291715.1 Metasolibacillus sp. | reverse complement strand
AGGAAACTATTGAATTGGTGAAAAAGTGTTCAATTGAAATGAGCAAAAACTGTTAATTTTATTTTAGCGGTTACACCTTCATAATACCTCTACTCATGTCTAGATAACAATTGCGTGATTCCGCATATGTTTCATGCGGAATCACGCAATTGTTTATGCGGTATAATGAATGCTAAGATTAAATTACCTACAGTACACAAAGACTTCCTGTCACATACTTGGTCTGTTACCTGTAAATGATTTAAAAAACGAATCTCTTAACTATTTGTAAAGCTAGGAGAATCGTTTTCTATTTGAGTTATTTAGAATAAAAACGAAAGTGTTAGAGGCGCTTTCATTTACATTTCTAATTTGAGAGGTAAAATTAAATTCAAATCTATTGAACATCATATAATTGGATTGGATAATAAGCAAACTGTGGAGCTAAACCAACATACCACAAACAGATTGTACTATAATTAATATCAAGTAAAAATACATCATACTGCGTATGTATAATCACCTCTGAAAATGTCTGTACATCAGCTAATGTCTCCACTACAATATTAGGTGCATCGCTGAAAATTTGCTTGCTTCCCTCTAAAATCAATGGATGGTCATCTACTAATAATAATTTAATCATCCTCACATTACTCCTCTATTTTTATACAAATGCGCATCCCTTCATCTGGTGCAGATATTAGCTCAATGAAACCGTTATATGCATGCACACGCTCTTTCATTCCCTGTAACCCCATCGAGCTTTTCTCGTTCACTTTAGCTAAATCACAACCAATTCCATTATCAAAATAGATTAGTTCAAAGCCCTGTGCTACTGCAGTCAGCGTAATTTTCACATAAGTTGCCTGCGCATGCTTTAAGGCATTATTTAACATCTCTTGAACCGACCGATATATTAATAATGGTAGCTCTGACGCACCTAACGCTATATCCTCGATTTCATGAATGATTGTAAATTCTGCTCGCTCTTCTACTTCTATAAATAGCTTATTTAATGCGGCATGTAAGCCTTGTTTATCCAATAACGGCGGCTTTAATTGTTCACAATACTGGCGCAACTCTACAGTTAATTCGATTAGATGCTCGCGATGTCGCTTGATTAGCTGCATATCTACCTGTGTCACATCCAGCTCTCGTATCAAATAAAGCTGCTGCTGCAAAATCGTATCATGCAACTCTTGTGCAAGCTGTGCTTTTTCATTTTCTAACTGCATCCAAATAAACTTCTGTAACCATGCTGGTGTGCTTTGCTGTGAGCTATCAAGTTGGTCAATAAGCCTTTCTACAAATTGTGTGTTATCAATAAAATTACTTACATACATAATAAGCAGCTCTAAGGATAATAGCTCTTCTTTTTTTAAATAAAGGCCACCTTCATTTGCAATCGTAACAATATATTTTTTATCCAATGTTTCATGTAAACAGCCAATATAATGCTGTCCCATTTTTTTCACTGTACCTAGCTTTAAGCCATCAATCACTTTTGGGCTCGCCATCATTTCCTGTGTCTCATCACCAACTGAGTAAATATGTATCATCACATTGCTGACATTTAATTGCTGTGCCAATGCCTCACTAAAGCGTTTTAGCAATTGGTCAACCGATGGCATATGTGTAATCTGCTCAATGGTTTTATAGACAAAATGCACGTAATTCCCTTTAGGCGAATATAAAACTTTGCGATTTGCATAGTCTATTCGTTCCTTTAAATAAGCATTCCTAGAGTCACGACAAATACGAAAAGGAAACTTTTAAATGCATCTAATGACTGTAGGTCCAATAGAAAATAAAGACCTATAGACAGCATACTAGAAGTAGCAAATGACAGCATACTGTAATAGCGGATTTTTGAAATTTCATACTCAATGTCAAACAGGTAATCTGAGAATTGTGTGAGCAGCAACAAAATAGGAATTAGTAGCAGAAATAACAGACAATTGATTGCAGTCAATATATACTGCCCAAATAAAAGCATTGGTAGTACATAAAGCACTAGGGCTGGTATAAAAGGACCTACTAAACAAAGCAACAATACTAATAGCTGCTGTTTCTTTGTCTTGATATATGCAACTAATAAAATGAGTAATGCATAAATCACAAGAAATACCATCATAACCAGCAGCACCATCGTATTCCATTGATAGATAGTAGGGAATACTTTTTCTAACAATGTTAATATACTGCTCATGATAAGCAATCCATATAGATAATACGGTTTTATAATAAGTACATACTTTAGATTTAAGTATTCAAGGTAATTGATGAAGAAATGAAGCATTAAAACGAGAATTGCTATGCCTCCATTACTGGAAATAAATTTCCCTACACTATCATTATGAATGGTAGCTCCTATACTGCCAAATTCTAATGCAACCGTTAATATAAACAACATAAATATATTGAAAGAATAAAAGGAATCCTTGCGCTTAAAAAATAAATAGACACAAATAATTAAACTAATTATAAAATAACAAGTAGGAAGAGCAATATGATACAACCATTGCGCCCAAAAATCTCTATATGTCATTTCAACCAATCGTTTTTTGCCTTCTACATCTTGAATCATCAAACTATTTGCGCGATTAATAGTGTATCGTGTAGCACCACCTATTTCTTTTATGGGTTGATGATTAACTTCTAATACAATATCCTCTCGCTTAATACTGGAATGCCCAATCATTCCAGTATTAACAAAATCCTTTATAACCCACTGTTGCCCAACTTGCTCTACAACAATTCCGATAAACGGTGATTTTATAATAGGTGCCATTAAATAAAAAAAGATACACGTATAAACAATCATTACTCCCCAAAATACGCTATTTTTTCTATTCATTTTTTATCCTCGCCAAAATGCCACTCGTGCCTTCATTGGTTCATTCATCGCCTCTACAATCGCCTGTTGCTCCCATTTCGATACACCTACAAGCGATAATTTATTATCCTGTAATAGTGAAACCAATTGTGGGTTCTCTGCTAAATGTTTAATTAATTTGCTAACCATAATAAATTCTCCTATTCTACTAATGCTTTTAAATGTTCCTTATCTTTATTGCTGAATGGCATCGTTTCTATTAAATCTAACGCCTTATATTTAAACACATTTTTTATTGCGAGCGCATAGCGGATTGCGCCACTTTCTAACAAAATATTTTCAAAATAAGCACTGTCAATTTCCATTGCCATATCATTGTAATACTTTTTTAAAATATCAGCATATGCCTCTGGCTGTTCCATTAAATAAATGATTGGTAAAGAAAATCTACGATTCAACATATCATTTTTCTTGCCCCATGTTTTCAAATCGTGAATATCATTTAATATTTGTTGAACGACACCAATATACGTGGAATATTGAATGATGCTTTCATCCATTTTCCCAGTAGCTAGTGCAGCGCCAATCGAGCTACTTAATGCAATTAACGCACCTGATTTTGTTTCAATCATATTTAAATAAGATGCTTCGTCTTGTCCTTGATTTTTAATATCTAAGTACTGCCCGTTAATGCTTTTCAGCGCAAATTCATGCAGCAGCTGGATTGCTTGTTCCTTATGTGAAAATGTGCTTTCTTGAATGCATTTGACCGTTAAAAAGAGCATAGCTAAAACCGCATTCATGCCCATTGCTGGATCTTGGCACCACAAATAATCCGCATCCCCATCCTGCAAATCATCTATTATATCAAAGCTCAATATTAATAGCTCAACAGCGGCAGCAATAGCAATAATATCTTCATCCACTTTTGCTTGCTGTGCAAAAGCCTGATAATGAAAAATACAAAGCTCCCCAAAGTCCATTGAAGAATCTTGCTTTTCGCTTATGTACCTTAATAAAGCTGCTTGAAAGTTATGATCTAAATTAGCTGATAGAACAATTGCCTTCATCTTCTCAAATATTTTATTTTTGTATACCAACTTTATCACCCCATTTACACCCATATAATAGTACCATTGTCTCATATTAACAGCAAGAATAACAGATAGATATGTTTATTTTAATAGTGTAAAACTACAAATTTTCATAACTGTATTAATTTCAATTGCGTGGTTCCGCATATAATTTATACGGAACCACGCAATTGTGAATGTGGTATGTATACTGCTAAGATGAAGTCAACTTGAGGGTAGAAAGATATTGTAGAAATGAAAAATATGGATAGTATTTGACTTGTTATTAAAAATAGATTTAGTAACACGAACATAAGCATATCTGAAAGACAAAAACTCTATTTCCTATAGTCAATAACAAATGAAGTATTATGATATCTTCTATATTACATGCTACATTCATTAAACTGTCGTTCCAAGACAACTCAGATTTATACTATTTAAAACCAAACAATATACTTATTTGGAGGTTATTATGACAATTAATACAAATTTAAATCATCAGCAATTCACTACTAACATTCATCATAGATATGATACAGCTGCTTACTCCATTACGAAATCCTCTCTAGAAAGCCAAAGTGATAAAAATAGCAATAATAATTTAATTCAAAAGGAAGATTCGGTTTCTATTTCAAGTGAGGCAAAAACTATGCAGCAAACAGCCAAGATCGCTGCTGCGTCTTCATCATGGCTAGATACTGCTAAAAACTGGGCTAGTTCAACTACATCTTGGCTTAAGAAAGCTGGAGAATTTGCTTTAGACGCTGCTAAAGCAGGTTTGGATTTCTTTGTATTAGACGATGTCAAAACCATCTTTAATCCTAATGCAGGGACTACTGAAAAAGGAATAGCCTTAGTTTCCTTATTCCCAGCAGGGAAAGTAGTTAAAGCAGGAAAATTGTATGAACTTTTAAAGAAAGCTGGGAAGAATGGGGAGGTTGAAGCATTTTCTAATTTAGGGAAAATACAAAAACATAATTCTAAAGGAATTTTATTAGACGGAAATAGTAATACTGGTTGGGAACATATATATAAACGACATGTCTCTGGTACTGCTGCAACTAAAGATACAACCTTATTCCCTAAGGCCTTAAGTGATGCTCAAATTAAAAACTTAGTTATGGAATCTTTAGAAAAAGGAACACTCAAAAGTACACATAGTGATGGAACTAAAGTGTACACTTATAACCCTAAAAAACATGGTATTTCTGAGATGACAACAGTTGTTACAAAAGATAATATTATAAAGACATCTTACCCTGTCAGTGGAACTTCAGTCATAAAAGTAAAAAAATAGTTTGGAGGGCTTTATTCAATGCAATTAATATTTAATATTGAAAATGATATTGCTGTACTAAAAGATACTAACTTAGGTCCTGATTATTATTTGGATAGCTTTTTAGAAGTATTTATCCAAGATATGAATAAGGAATTTTCCTTTTTTTCAACGACAATGCATAGTACAATTTTAATTGCACTATGTGATTTGTTAACACAGCTACATCCAAATGGAGAAAAGCAAATTCTTGATACTTTTGGAAACTCTAATACTTACACATTTGAAATCAGCAATAATGATATCATCATAACAAACTTCGATCACTTCTCACATGAAGAGGAATGGAAACACTCATTTAACTTTTTCGAGTTCACTGTTGCCTATACTGCTGAATTAAGAAACTATTTAACTACTATGAAGAACGTAGATATCCATATTGAAAAACATTCAAGCTATAAACTACTCTCAGAGAAATTAATTCTTTTGGAAAAAATAATTAATTAAAGTGAATTTATAGGAAACTTACCTCGAACTCACGATTTTTAATTAGGAGGATGCTTATGAGAAACTATTGGGTTTTTAACACGCTCATCACTGTACTGTTCATAGCTTCTACAATTCTTTTCTACAAATCTGGCTTTCATAAAACTAGCTTTATTTTTTATTTAGGTGCCGCACTCATTTTTGTGGTTCTCAGCACTATAAACTATCGAGCTAATTACAAAAAATGAGGTGAATTTCTTGGATTTAATATACATACCCCTGTTGCTCGCCTCTTTATTCCTATTTGTAATAGCCTATCTTGAACGAAACAAAGAACAAAAGGGCTTAAGCAATCCAATTTTACTAGGTGTAATTGGATTGCTCTATATCTTACTCATGTCTTTAGATTATCATTTTATGGCCGTGCTTATCGGTGTAGCGGGCTTAGTAATTTTAATTATTACTATCCTTCAAAGGACAACACTAAAACGGAAGTAGCGAAGCTAACCTTGTACACAAATTCCATTCAAATGTAGAAAGGCTGTACTTCTACGACCATTCGTCACAGAAGTACAGCCTTGTTGTTTTATTGCAATGCTCCACGGTCCCTACTTGTCATCCACACATAAAGGAATCCAAAGGCCCCAGCCAATCGAACAATCGTGCTAATATTCATCGCAGTTGACATCGTAAATGCTTCGAGTAGCCAAATACCAATTTGTGGTGCAATAAAGGCGATAATTGCTAGCAATACATTATAGCTGGTGATGCAATATGTACGGTTTTCCTTTGGCGAATTTTCCAACAGCAAATTAAATAAAATTAAAACTGTACCTGATACGAATAAACCCGATTGCACGGACATCAATGTTAAATAAATAAAGTTTGTTGACAATGCCATCGCAAATGGAGCAACAGCCATTCCGAAGGCTATCCATACAAAGACGCGCATATTGCCATACTTATCAGCCCATTTACGCCATAATGGGAAAGAGAAAATTTGTGCGAGCATATTGGCAGCACTAAACATACTAATCCAAAAAATCGTCGCCTCTGCATAGCGCACATTGTAAATATTAAAAAGTCCCCATGCCATTTGCCAGCCGAAATTAAAAATTAACGCCACCAATAAAAAGCGGACATAATTTGTGTCTTTGAAAATTGCCCAATTCATCGCTTTCTTACGTTCCTTTTGCTGTGTAGGAGCGCCTTCCTCATGCCTCAACAAAAAATAAACCTCCAATAAACCAAAGCAAAAGGCTAATCCAAAGAGCAGCTGATAGGCTAAGGTGTTCGTTGTTGCATCACGCATAATAATGCCAATTGTCAATGTTGAAATCAGTCCTACGATTGTTAACAGCCGATTGCGGTCACTGAAAAATTGCCCGCGCCTTCTGTCCTCAATCATATTGCCAATCAATGCCTGCCAGCCCATATTAGCCATTGTGTTCGGAATGCTCATCAGTGCAATTAGTGCTAATAATGCCCATGATGCAATGGATTGTGGAATATAGGCAATAAAAATTAACAGCATAAAAACAAGCCTTGCCATCAATACTGAAAAGGCAACAAGCTTCTTCTGTTCCGCCGCTTTATTGAGCATAATCGCAGCTGGCACTGTCATTAATAATGTGATCAAGGGCGGAATTGAGCTAATTAACCCTACTTGATAATTGGTCGCTCCTAAAATTGCCATCGAAAATATCGGAATATAGTTTGCTGTTGTATTCAGCGTCAATGTCGATGCCATTCCATGATAAATGCTTATCTTTTCATTATAAGTTCTCATTCAACCGCTACTTTCTATTGTTGTTAACTTGATTATAGCGAATGTAATGTTCTGCACAACTATTTTTTTAAAATGACAAAAGCTGTATAGGAGGTAGTTGAACTACCTTCTATACAGCTCTTAATGATTAATCGAATAATGTACTTACCGATTTGTTTTCATAAACACGAGAGATTGCATCTGCCATTAATTTTGCTACAGAAAGCTCTTTAATCTTTGGTGATTTCTTTTCTTCCGATAGCTGAATTGTATTTGTTACGACTAACTCTTTAATTGCTGAATTTTCAATACGCTCAATCGCAGGACCAGATAATACAGGGTGTGAGCAGCAAGCATACACTTCCTTCGCACCTGATTCTAATAATGCGTTTGCACCGATTGTAATTGTACCAGCCGTATCGATAATATCATCAATTAAAATACAAATTTTACCTTCAACATTACCTACAATATTCATTACTTCTGCCACATTTGGTTTTGGACGGCGTTTATCAATAATTGCGATTGGTGCTTTTAGACGCTCTGCCATTTTACGTGCGCGCGTTACACCACCATGGTCTGGTGATACAATGACAACTTCGTCCGAATTAAAGCCTTTTGAGCCAAAGTAGTCAGCAAGAATTGGCACTGCTACTAAATGGTCGATTAAAATATCGAAGAAGCCTTGAATTTGTGGTGCATGTAAATCTAATACGATAACGCGTGTTGCACCAGCAGTTTCTAATAGGTTCGCTACTAATTTTGCAGTAATTGGCTCACGTGCTTTTGCTTTACGGTCTTGACGAGCATAGCCATAGTAAGGCATAACTACATTGACAGTACGTGCAGAGGCGCGCTTTACTGCATCAACCATAATTAAAAGCTCCATTAAATGTTCATTTACAGGTGCAGAAGTTGACTGCACAATGAATACATCGCAACCACGAATACTTTCTTCAATGCTAATTTGAATTTCTCCATCACTGAAATGTTTTACAGATGATTTACCTAACTCTACACCCATCTCTTGTGCAATTTCTTGTGCAAGTGGGTTATTTGAGTTTAGTGAGAAAAGTTTTAGTTTTGAGTCAGCGTAATGATATGGCATGATGCCCTCCTGTTTTCTATATATTATTTTAATTTATTGACATAACCTAATTTATTTTCCTGTCTTGCACGTGCAATCGCTAGTGCGTCCTCAGGTACTTCCTTTGTAATTGTAGAGCCTGCTGCGATAAACGCGTTTTTACGCACTGTTACAGGTGCAACTAAATTCGTATTACAGCCTACAAATACATCGTCCTCAATAATCGTTTTATACTTATTTTTACCATCATAATTGACAGTAATCGAGCCGCAGCCAATATTGACGTTTTTTCCAATCTCTGCGTCACCAATATAGCTTAAATGCGACACTTTCGATTCGTCCTGAATTTGGCTCTTTTTCACTTCCACGAAGTTGCCAATCTTCACATTGTTGCCAAGTGTAGATTCTGGACGGATATGTGCAAATGGACCAACTGCTACTTTATCACCAATAACACTGCTTTTAACTACAGAACTATGGACAGTTGTATTTTGACCAATTTGGCTGTCGATAATATGGCTGTTAGGACCGATTTCGCAATCTTCACCAATGACTGTAACACCTTCAATAATTGTGCCTGGTAAAATAATTGTGTCGCTCCCAATTACCGCATCTGCGCTAATATGTGTCGTTGCGGGATTAATAATTGTCACGCCGTTACGCATATGACGTTCATTAATACGTGCACGCATTAATTCCTCAGCCTGTGATAAGGCAAAGCGATCGTTAATACCTAATGTTTCATTAAAATCCTTTGTCACATATGCTGCTACAATTTCTTGCTGCTTTTGTAAAATCTCAATTACGTCAGGTAAATAATATTCACCTTGCGCATTGTCATTATTCACAAGCTTTAATGTTTCAAATAAAAGCTTATTATCGAAGCAGTATGTGCCCGTATTAATTTCCTTTACAAGATGCTGCTCTGGTGTTGCATCCTTATGCTCCACAATTTGTGCAACTTGCCCACCCTCATTGCGGATAATGCGCCCGTAACCTGTTGGATCCTCTGCAATAGCTGTTAAAATTGTCGCTTTGGCATTTTGCTCACGGTGAAAGTCAACTAACGCCTTCATCGTTTCTGGTCGAATAAGCGGTGTATCTCCACATACGACAAGTGTTATGCCTTCAAGATTGCCTAAAATAGCTTCTGCTTGTTGAACCGCATGTGCCGTTCCTAATTGCTCAGCCTGTAGCACATACTCACTTTTATCACCTAATTGCTCCTGTACTTTATCAGCACCATGACCAACTACTGTTACGATACGATGAACATCAAGTGTTTCAATATGATTGATAACATGCTCCACCATTGGCTTGCCACAAACAGGATGCAGCACTTTATATAATTTGGACTTCATGCGTGTTCCTTGGCCGGCAGCCAAAACAATTGCAAAAATATTTGTCATATAAGTCCCCCAGTTTAACTCTAAGTCTCATATTGACTATATAGTAAATCAGCCTGTTTTTCAAGGTATTGTGGCTTGACAAAACGATGACATATTTATAGGGAGATTTATCCTTTTAAAATAAAATAGCTGTTGGAAAACCTTTGCATATGCATGGTTTTCCAACAGCATAATTGACTTATGCATTCACTTGCTCTAGCGTTTCTTCCTCACTTGATGCATAGTATGCAGCTAACACGCTCTCTTGAATTTTATTGCGTGTAGTTGACTTAATTGGATGCGCGATATCACGGAATTCACCATCTGGCGTGCGCTTACTTGGCATTGCCACAAATAAGCCTGAGTTACCATCTATTACACGAATATCATGTATAACGAATTCATCATCTAGTGTGATGGAAGCGATCGCACGCATACGCCCCTCTAAATGTACACGTCGTAATCTTACATCTGTTACTTCCATTCTCTCACCCCCTTAATCTAAGATGCCTTTGCTAAAAATTGATATTCTCCTTATAGAATATCAATCTCTATCTTAATAATACTAAATTATTTAAATAGTTTAAATATTTAAATAATTTATTTTAAAAATTTTAGGTAAAGTGAGCGAAATTTGCTTTAAATGATAGGATTTAAGTATTATTAATTTATAATGAATCAAAGGTGCAATATTAGTTTCTTGCAGCTTTATTTCTAAATTGAGCAATTAAACAGTTGATTTCTGAATCCATTAGAATAAGCGCATTGGCATTTTACAAATTGTAAAATGCCAATGCGCCTTCATGTTAAACATAAATCTTGTTCCAATCTCATGTTATATTTATAATTAGAGTTTCACAAGTACTCTCATATCATGATACCCTGCATAATTCACAAATAAGACTGGTACTACAGGATCTCCTAGGGATAAAAATTGATTTGCTCCGAAATAATATGCTTGCCATACTAATAAAGAGCAGTATGTAGTATTCAATGAAAGAGTTTTTGATAAATCAGAGTTAATTGTTACAGCATAAGTTTTTTTCGAACCAGCCCCGCCAGTACCATAATAATTCCTAGCCCAATCGGCAGCATTTTTACCTCTTGTAGCATTATTAGGTCTAACGACTGTAGTTTCTGCATAGCTTTTATACCACGTAGTGAGAGGAATTAGTGTAGGTAGTTTACCTTTGCCTGCAGTATGAATTACCGCTCCTGCATCAGAGACTACTATACCAACATGACCACTAATTCCTTTACAAATATTAGGATCATTTTTACATTGTATACTTGGAGTATATAATATATCCCCCGCCTTAGGTACATATGCAGGGATTGAGAAAGGAGTGTAGTCTGAATCTGATACTGTTGCAGTAGGTAAATCCTTTATGATTTCTTGGTATATCCTCTCTTGTTCATCCATATCAATATCCTCAAAAAGATTTACATTTGCATAAGAATTAGAAAGATTGAAATTGAACATTAGCATCAAAGTTGTCAATAATAGTATTGATAATTTTAATTTTTTTTGCATGTGATTACCTCTTTCCTTTAAATTATGGTATGATATAAACATTACTATATAAACCTTATAATGTAAATTAAGGGTATTATAAGGTTTATATCAAATTATTTAGAATGAAGGTGGATATTTTTATGAAAGGAAAATGGCGCTTTATAAAAAAATGGCTTTTTATTCTTTACTTTATTGCTTCTATAGGCATAATATTGTACTTCACTTATCAAAATTATCGAATGGGTAATGTAGAGGACAGAGAGGAATTACTTGCTGCTGTCATATTTGATTTGTATGAGGTACAGTCACTTACGAAGGAAGATGTGCGTGATATTGAAGTTTTTCGAAGTGATGCGGGGATTTATCCATATTTTTATAATGTTTTAGTAACATTAGAAAATGGCAGTGCCTTAAGCTATACATGGGGAAGTCCTGAAAAGGATTATTTTGATATAGATGTTTATCCAAAATAAGCAGTAGGGAAGGTATTTGTCTACCTTCCCTACTGCTGCTTTTATTTTACTAATGCAATGACTTCGATTTCGACTTTTACGTCCTTTGGTAAACGGGCTACCTCTACCGCAGAGCGCGCTGGCTTATGCTCACCGAAATGAGAAGCATATACTTCGTTCATCGCAGCAAAATCATTCATATCCTTCATGAATACAGTTGTTTTCACAACTTGATCTAATGACGAGCCTGCTGCTGCAAGCACTGCCTTTAAATTTTCAAATACTTGATTCGTTTGTTCAACGATATCGCCATCTACTAGCTCACCAGAAGCTGTTAATGGAATTTGACCTGATGAATAAAACATATTATTGACAATCATGCCTTGTGCGTATGGTCCAATTGCTGCTGGTGCTTTTGTTGTTGCTACTGCTTTCATTTACAATCTCTCCTTTTGAAAGTAATTGCCTTCGCTTAATTCAATAATGCGATCCTTCTCATTGACTTCGTGAAGCTTTACTAATGAATAATAATCGTCCACTAATCGCTCATCCGCATGCTGTGCCTCAACTAATACGGCGATACCTGCTAGCTCACATTCAAATTCCTCTAACAAGCTTTTCATACCATTCACCGTACCGCCTACCTTCATAAAATCGTCGGTAATTAGTACACGTTGTCCACTTTTCATGCTACGTTTAGATAAAACCATCGTTTGAATACGACGCGAAGAGCCTGATACATAATTAATACTCACTGTTGATCCTTCAGTTACTTTGCTATCTCGACGCACAACCACAACAGGAACGTTCAAATGACGCGCAATTGCATGAGCAATCGAAATACCTTTTGTTGCTACTGTCATAATAACATCGATTTGCTGCTCAGCAAAGACGCTCGCAAATACTTTTCCTACTCGATTCATAAAGTCTGGGTTGCCAAGTAAATCCGTCATAAATAAATAGCCACCTGGCAATAAACGATCTGATTGCTGTAGCTGAGTAATCAACTCTTGAATCATATCCTTTACTTCCTGCTCAGACATTTTCGGAATATATTTTACCCCGCCTGCTGCACCAGGTACTGTTATTAAAAGTCCGATTCCCTTCTCCTCAAACGTTTCCTTCACAATCGTTAAATCTTCGCTAATCGAAGATTTCGCTGACTGATATAATTCCGAAAAGTACGTAAGGGGGATCAATTGGTGGGGATGTTCAAGCAAGTAGTATGTCATATCGACAAGTCGTTCACTACGCTTCCATTTCATAATATGACCCTCTCCTATTTCTATTAAGAATACGAATATTTTATACGTAAGTTATCATAAATGTACGCATTTACGCAAGTGTATTCCTCTCTCCAAGCAAGCGAACTGTATACACCTCATCACAAAAGCCTCGCAATCCGTTATAAATTCTAGCAATGCGTGCCTCGCTGTCTACCAAGCCAAAAACAGTCGGTCCACTACCGCTCATTAGCACTGCATCTGCACCCAATCGATACATTTGCTCTTTAATCATTGAAACCTCAGGGTGAAGCTTTAATGTCACACTTTCTAACACATTGCCAAGCGACGTACATAATGCACTATAATCCTTGCTTGCAATAGCTGCTATCGCTTTTGCTGTATCAGGGTGCGCTACATTATCTAATTGCAATCCACCATAGACATCCGCTGTCGATACACCAATTTTTGGCTTTGCTAGCACAATCCAGCAATTTGGTGGTGCTGGGAGCTCCTCTATTTTTTCACCACGACCTGTTGCACGTGCAGTGCCTCCGTAGACACAAAATGGTACATCTGAGCCAATTTGTGCCCCAAGCTCTGCTAGCTCATCTATCGTTAAATTTAAATTCCATAGCTCATTTAAACCGCGAAGCGTCGCTGCTGCATCACTGCTTCCCCCTGCTAAACCTGCGGCTATTGGAATTTCCTTATCTATCGTAATCGATACACCCTCTTTAATACCGTATGTATCTTGTAATAGCCTTGCTGCCTGATAAGCAAAATTGCGCTCATCGCTCGGTACAAAGCGATCTGCTGAAATAATTTTAATTAAGCCATCCTGACGTGCCTCTAAGCCAATTCGATCTGACAGGTCAATCGTTGTCATAATCATGTCAACCTCGTGATAATTGTCAGGTCTTTTATATAGTACATCTAATGTTAAATTAATTTTAGCTGGCGCTTTAATGTAAAGCATCTTTCATTTCCTCCCTATTCAAGCTCTCGTATTTCTATTTTATCATATTCATTGTCTGGAAAACGAAATAGGAATAATTAGAAAATAAAAAAGAGAGCCGCTCGAAAAGTAATACTTCTCGAACAGCCTCTTGCCAACGTTCCTTATTTTGATCGGTTTTTTAAGTTAACATCTTTCACTACTTTGTATCAGTAGCTTGTTGTTCAGCAAGAAGTTTTTCTGCCTTTTCAATCGCATGTTTAACCATATTCCCTGCATCACGGGTAGTAATACCACCCCAGCCTTCACGTTCTACTACATCATAAAATCCAAGTTCCTTTGCAATCTCTTCCTTTAGACGATTCGACATGATGCCTTTTCGCGCCATGCAGATGACCTCCCTTTCTCAAGTTCAGTTGGATTCTTTAGTATGCTTACATCTACTTGCTTTATACTGCTAAAAACAAAAAACACTCAAAAACTTGAGTGCTTTTTACATATGAATAACTATTTACCTACCGCGATTGCGTCATCTAAAAAAGTAATTTCTACTGCCTCTGTTAAAATATCTGTGTAGCTGTAAGAAACACGCTTGCACGCATTTTCATTTTGATCGAGCTCCACTACGAATACCGCACGATGTGTTTCGCTTAGTACACCTGCACACTCAACCGTTTTTTTACGGCTACCGTTCGCTCTTATTTGCAAACGTT
This sequence comes from Metasolibacillus sp., assembly GCF_025291715.1. Classification (GTDB taxonomy): domain Bacteria; phylum Bacillota; class Bacilli; order Bacillales_A; family Planococcaceae; genus Metasolibacillus; species Metasolibacillus louembei. The sequence continues at coordinate 16,442 of NZ_JAMBIZ010000041.1, read as the reverse complement.
TGCCTAAATGACCATCTAAAGCCTTTTTAATATTGGCAATTGTTTTTGGCATTTCGCATACACCTCACTAAATAATAGTGTATCACGATTTATAAACATTGTCAAAAATAATATATTTTATCACCATACAATTATTTTAGTCAACTTTTTTCTCACAAAAAAAATTATTTTTTTTATTATGGTCTTAAGTTTGCCAAATTATAAGTGTTTCGCAAAAGTTGGATAAAGTGCGTCTGCTAATTTACCGAACTCTTGAATTGTTAGTGTTTCGCCACGGCGCGTTGGCTCAATTTCACACGTAGTTAACGCCTCTAAAATAGCCTCTTTCTTTTGCTTACCATTTGGTAGTCCTGCCTGCAAGTTGTTCAAAATCGTTTTTCGGCGTTGCACAAACGACGCTCGTGTCACCTCAAATAAAAATTCCTCATCCATAACCTGTACAGGTGGTGCATCATGCTTGATTAGGCGAATGACCGCTGATTCGACATTTGGCTGTGGCATAAATACCGTTTTCGGTACCATCATCGCAATCTCTGCTGAAACATAATATTGAATGGCAATTGAAAGAGAGCCATATTCCTTCGTACCAGGCTTGGCTGTAATGCGGTCTGCTACCTCTTTTTGCATCATAACGACGAAGCCACGAATCGGCAGTCGGTCATGTAATAGCTTTAATAAAATTGGCGTTGTTACATAATACGGCAAATTGGCAACAACCATAATATCTTGAATATCTGGCATTTCCTTTGCGATGACCTGCGCTACATCTGCCTTTAAAATGTCTGAATGAACAATCGTTACATTATCATATGGGCTTAATGTATCCTCAAGCACAGGCAATAAGCGTTGGTCAATTTCAAATGATACAACCTTCTTTGCCGCACGAGCCAAATGCTCAGTTAAAGCACCGATTCCTGGTCCAATTTCAATTGCACCGCTATTTTCTGTTAGCTGCGCATGCCCAACAATGTTGCGTAAAATATTTGGATCGATTAAAAAGTTTTGGCCTAAGCTTTTTTTGAATGAAAATCCATACTTTTGTAAAATTTCCTTTGTGCGAATAGGTGTTGCAATATCTTTATGCATTTTGTGCCTCCTGATCTAACTGTGCAATTGCTTGTGCAAATTGAGCTTGTGTAATTTGAAACATTTTTAAACGCTTATGCAGCTGCTTGCCATTTGTCATACCAATATTCAATATTTCCCCTAACCGATTGCGTCGCTCCTTCGATTGCGGATGCCCCATAAGGCGGGCTAGCATTAAATCCTCAAGTGTGATTTCCTCTGTTTGGATATGCTCATTCGGCGTATAGACATTTTCAAGCGCTTGACGAATATCTTCATCGTTTGCATGCTCAATTCCAAGACCTTTACCATTTTTAGCGATCGTTTTATTTTTCGCTAAAAAAGCATGCTTAACATTCGGTATACGTTCTTCGATAATTGCTCGTATGCGACGTCCTGGATAGTCTGGGTCCGTAAAAACAATGACACCTCGTTTTTCCTGTGCATGCTGAATACGGCTTAGTATTTCTTCATTAATTGCGGAGCCATTCGTTTCAATTGTATCAGCACCAACAGCTCGCTTAATCGCTGTCGTATCATCTTTACCTTCTACAACGATAATTTCTCGTATATCCAAAAATGTGCCTCTTTTCTTTCATTAGTTATAAGGTTATTTTAGCATATTTATTAGGTGCCAGGCACTCACACAATTCTCACACAATTAGAAAGGCAAGGGTGCGGAGGGAAATTCAAAATTCCCTACACCCTTGCCTTTGAACATTTTGGTAATGCTTAAACTTTTTTTGTTCGCTTGTATGAAAACACGTAGAAATGTGGCTGCCATTATAAAAGCAGCACTTACTATTAGACTGTCTAATCAGCCTCGTACACGTAGTTTATTACTTCCGGATTTTTCAAAATCTGAGCCATCCGCCGATGCCTTTATCTTGATTCAATGAATGTATATCAAGATAAATACAGCACGAAAGGAACGAGCTAAAGATTCAGCTCATTGCTTATTATTAATTTAATACTTTAATGCGGACTTGCTTACGCCCCCAGCTATATGCCTGCTGCTTTGTTTGCATAAGGATATCAATTTTATTGCCCTTGATTGCGCCACCTGTGTCGCCAGCAATCGCATAGCCGTAGCCTTCAACCCATACTTTTGTTCCTAATGGAATAACGTTTGGGTCTACCGCAATTAATTTTAAATCTGGATTGCTACGCAAGTTAATACCTGCTGCTGAAGTGCCTGAGCAACCATTACAATATGGTGTATATGCTGTAGCTGTTACATAAAACTCCTTGCCACCTGCAGGTGCTGCTGCATTGCTACGAGAAACACTTGCAGTTACAACTTTTGTTCCTACAGCTACTACTTTTGTTGTCGGCTCTTTTTTCACCTTTTCAGACTTCAATGTTTTATCGACAACTTTACCATTTTCTTTTACTACTTCATAAGTACGCTCTACTTTCCCAACTGCGCCTTCTGTTACAACCTTTTCTTTGCCCTTAAGCAATGAAGAATCGTTTTTCTTTTCGACTGCGAAATCAACGGATTCTTCCACTACATCGGTAACCTTTTCTACGCGAACAACTACGATTTTTCCTTCTGGAGTGATAACATCCTCCAGTTTATTCTCGACACGATCAAATTCACCTAATTGAATTTCTTGTTGTTTTAAAAAGTTAGCGACCGTAGTCGAAGTGGACCAAACTTGTCTCTTCTCTAAGCCATCGACAAGCGTTAACTGAAACGCCTTTTGAATATCGATTTTGTTATCTGCTCCTACTTCAGTATTTAAGCCTTGTGATACTTTATCGTGCTCTGTTACCTCGATATTTGCTTCTTCCAAAATGTTCTTCACTACTTTTTCAGTTGTCCATACATTTGACTCTTCCCCGTCAACTGAAACGATTACTTCTCTTGCCTGTTCCCATTCAATCGTCATTCCACTAACGATTTTGGTATCTACTGAGGGTGTTACTTTATCATATTCTGATACGTTAATGTGGCGTGCTTGTAAAAGCTCGCCAACAGTTTCTGCGTGTGTTGCTACTTTTTGCTCTTCCCCGTTCGCCATAATAACGACAGGTGATTTCGTCCCTTGGAAAAGAACGAATGAAATTACAGCAGCAAACAAGACAAACGATAAAATTTTTGTTCTTGTTTCCTTGCTCCTCAATGATCCTAAGAACTGGCTTTTCATGGAATTATTTGACATGAAAATACGCCTCCTTGATACTCGCTGAATTATACGGACTAGATTTCATGCTGTCAACTATAAAGTTTTTTAGCCGTTAAAAAACACTTTCAACAAAGTGCTTTAAATGCAGTATTGGAGGCGACTTCACAAATTAAACATCCAATTTAAAAAAGCGTATTGCATTTGCTGTTGTAGCGTTAGCAACTTCTTCCAAAGAAAGCTCTTTTTGTCTTGCAATTTCCTCTGCTACTAACGGCACATAGCAAGGCTCATTTCTTTTCCCACGATATGGGTGAGGAGCCAAGTATGGTGCGTCTGTTTCAATCAGTAAATGCTCTAAAGGTATTTCCTTTGCTACTTCCTTCGGTTGACGTGCATTTTTGAATGTAACAGGACCACCTAAGCTAATCATGAAATTCATATCAATGCATTCACGGGCCGTTTCCACGCTGCCTCCAAAGCAGTGCATAATCCCGCCGACAGTCGCAGCATTTTCCTCACGTAAAATGCGCACAACGTCCCCAGTTGCATCTCGATTATGAATGATAATTGGTAAATTCAATTTTTGTGCTAGCTTGATTTGCTTACGGAACCAAAACTGTTGCACATCCTTTGGTGACTTGTCCCAATAATAATCAAGTCCTGTTTCACCAATACCGACTACTTTCGGATGTGCTGCAAGCTCCTCAATCCATGCTAAGTCTTGCTCTGTGCAATCAATTGCATCAACAGGATGCCAGCCGATAACTGCATAAATAAAATCACATTGATTTGCCAATGACATTGCTCGTTCAATCGTTTTTCGATCAAAGCCAATGACAACCATTTTTTCGACCTTTGCCTCTAAAGCGCGATCAATTACTTGCTGTAAATCATCATCATATTGATCTGCATTTAAATGCACATGTGTATCTATAAAAGCTACCATTTTCATTACTCCTGACGTTTATTTTATTTGATTGAATTATTTCTTAGTTTTCAGAAACATTACATTTGTATTACAAAAACGGTCATTTCGTGACATTATATGTGTATAGAGTTTTATATAAGGTACTATAAGCCTATATTTTTTACTTTTTTTTCATTTTTTAATTATATTGATATAATTAAATGCTTTTGAATAGAAAGAGCCTGTCGTCAAAAAATTTTCCAACAGGCTTTCCATGCATTATTTTACTTTTGCTCCATTTTCAAGCTTTGGATCTACTGTAGCTAATGTTAGTACACCATCATGTGAACCAGCTAAAATCATCCCTTGTGATAATTCACCGCGCAGCTTGACAGGCTTTAAGTTCGCTACAACGATTACCTTTTGTCCAACTAATTGTTCAGGTGTGTAATGCTCTGCAATACCTGAAACAACTTGACGCTGTTCATATCCTAAATCCACCTGTAGCTTTAATAATTTATTTGCTTTTGGCACAGGCTCACATGCTGTAACTGTTGCAACACGTAAATCAACCTTCATAAAGTCATCGATTGAAATTTCATCAACTTCTTCAGCTTCTGGCTTTTTCGGTTGCTCCTGTGGTGTTTGTACTGAGCTTTGCATTTGCTCACGAATATAATTAATTTCCACTTCATTTTCCAAACGTGGGAAAATAGGTGTTCCTTTTTCTGCTACTTTTACGTTTGGTGGAATAATATTGCCGAATGTTTCAATCGTATCCCATGCTAATAATTTATTATTTAGACCTAGTTGTTCAAAAATACGCAATGGTGTTTGTGTCATAAATGGTTGAAGCATTACGGCAATATGACGCAAGCTTTCTGCTAAATTCGCCATAACAGATGCCAATTTTGGTCGATCTGCCTCATCTTTCGCCAATACCCATGGCGCTGTTTCATCAATATATTTATTCGTTCGAGAAACGAGCGACCAAAGCTCTGCTAATACGACACTAAATTGCATTTTTTCCATGCTTTCTTCATATTTAATACGTGTCTCATTTGCATGTGCTTTTAAAGTCTCATCAAATTCTGTTGGCTGAAGATTTTCTGTTGGGATCATACCATCAAAATATTTATTCATCATTGATACAGTACGGTTTAATAAATTACCTAAATCATTCGCTAAGTCAAAGTTTGTACGCTCTACAAATGATTCTGGTGAGAATACACCATCTGAACCAAACGGTAGTTCACGCAATAAGAAATAGCGTGCCGCATCTAACCCATAGCGTTCGACTAACATTTCAGGATAGACAACATTGCCTTTAGATTTCGACATTTTGCCATCCTTCATCATAATAAAACCATGCGCAAAGACTTTTTTCGGCAATGGTAAATCTAGTGCCATTAAGAAAATCGGCCAATAAATTGTATGGAAGCGTACGATATCCTTCCCTACTACATGCACATCAGCAGGCCAATATTTATTAAATAGCTCCTCATTATCTGAGCCGTAGCCTAATGCCGTAATATAGTTCGATAATGCATCAACCCATACGTAAATAACATGCTTTGGATCTCCTGGTACTTTAATGCCCCAGTCAAAGGATGTACGTGAAACAGATAAATCTTCTAGTCCTGGCTTGATGAAATTATTAATCATCTCATTTTTGCGTGACTCTGGCTCGATAAATTCTACATTGTTTTCATAGTATTCCAATAGACGGTCTGCATATTTCTTCATATTAAAGAAATAAGATTCTTCTTTTACTGTTTGCACATCTCGTCCACAATCAGGACATTTGCCATCGACAAGCTGTGTCTCTGTATAGTATGACTCACAAGGTACACAATATAAGCCTTCATACTCACCTTTATAAATATCACCGTTGTCTAAAAATTTCTTAAAGATTTTCTCAACGCTCTTTGTATGACGCTCCTCTGTCGTTTGAATAAAATCATCATAGGAAATATCCATCAATGCCCAAAGCTTTTTCGCAGCATCCGCAATTTCATTCACATAGTCCTGTGGATTTTTGCCTGACTCAGCTGCTTTTTCTTGAATTTTTTGACCATGCTCGTCCATTCCTGTTAAAAAACGCACATCGTAGCCGCGCAGACGTTTATAACGTGCCATCGTATCTGATGCTACCGTCGTATAGGCAGTACCGATATGGAACTTACCGCTTGGATAATAAATCGGGGTTGTTATATAAAATGTTTGTTTTTCGTTCACGTAGAGTGCCTCCAATTACTTTGCAATATAGTATCTATTCTATCGAAGTACGAATTTCGTTTCAACGATAGAATATTAAAGCTTGTTGTCTGAATGGTTGATTTTAGCCTGTACTTAAAAATATTGTCACTTTCCATTCAATGTTTTTCAATAAATATCAAAACTTTCGACAAAAAATGTCGAATTTTGTAGAATTACACCGATGAATAGATTAGAATTTATTTTAATTATATCCTAATTTCTCTCAATAAAACGTGTTTTTAGCTTGTTTTTTAACAAATCATTTATAAAGTAACTTTTTTTTCAAACTAATTTATTGACGATTATGTAATTACTTGGTATGATTCATGTTAGACAAGCAATTCATGTCGAATTTTGTAGAATTGTTATACAATTTATTTTAAGGAGGAACTATTATTATGAAATCAACTGGTATTGTTCGTAAAGTCGATGAATTAGGACGTGTAGTAATTCCTATTGAATTACGCCGTACATTAGGTATTGCAGAGAAAGATGCATTAGAAATTTATGTAGATGATGATAAAATCATCTTAAAAAAATACATGCCAAATATGACATGTGCTGTAACTGGTGAAGTGTCTGATGACAACCTACGTCTTGTAGGTGGCAAATTAATTTTAAGCCCTGAAGGTGCAGAATTATTAATTAAAGAAATCCAAGAAGGCTTAAAAAAATAATGCAAAAGAGGCTTTTGAGAAATGTAGGGACTAGCCTATATTTCTCAAAAGCCGTTTGCATTTTACTGATGATATGCCTGATAGACATCTCGCTTTGGTAAATTGCGTTGCTTTGCTACTTCTTTAATGGCATCCTTCGATGAAATTTGGGTTTCTTCTATTATATAGTGTACATGCTCTTCGATTGTCATATCCGTCCAAAATTGTTGCTCATCCTCAGAATCTACCTCGGTGCCTCCCTCTAGGACAACACAAAACTCTCCACGAATTTCATTATTGCTAGCCCATTCGAGTGCTTCATCAACAGTTCCACGTAAAAACTCTTCAAATTTCTTTGTTAACTCACGCGCTAACGTAATACGGCGATTGCCTAAAACAAGCTCGATATCCTTTAATGTATCCTTTAAGCGATGTGGTGCCTCATAAAAAATAAGTGTTTCTTGGCGTTTTTTTAAGCTTTCTAGCTGTAAACGTCGATCCTTTTTATTGCGATTTAAAAATCCAAAGAAATAAAATGGCTGTGGTGTAATACCTGAGGCAATTAAAGCCGTTAACGCTGCATTTGCTCCAGGAATTGGAATAACCGCAAACTCCTCATCAATTGCCTTCATTGCAATATCAGCACCTGGATCTGAAATGCAAGGTAAGCCTGCATCACTAACAAGCGCAACAGATTTACCATCACGTAAATATTGCAAAAGCTTCTCTCCACCTGCTTCGATATTATGCTCATGGTAGCTTACAAGCGGTGTCGTTATATCAAAGTAATTACATAGCTTCTTCGTATTGCGCGTATCCTCCGCCGCAATCACATCAACTTCCTTTAAAATACGCAAAGCTCGCATCGTTATATCTTCCAAATTGCCAATCGGTGTCGCCACTAAATATAAGCATGCACCTGTCTCATGCTGGCTGCTCTTTTGTGATTTCATGCTTACTCCCCCTAACTATCATCATAAGTATACACCATTATGCTATAATCAAACAAAAAGCTAGGGAGTAGCTAATCCCTAGCGCCGCTTATGTAAATTTCCTTTTTTTCACGCGTTAATTGTTTAAAAGCATATTCTTGTTGCATTGCTTCTCGCTTTGTCGCATATTCCTCAAAGTAAATACATATGACAGGCAAGCGTGCACGCGTATATTTTGCCCCTTTACCTGCATTATGAACAGCTACGCGCCGCTCTAAATGATTTGTATAACCTGCATATAAAGAGCCATCCCCACATTGCAATACGTAAAAATAATGCTTAGCTGTGTTCTCCATATAAAAGCTCACTCACTTCTGCCGTATAATTATTGTCCTCATCATAGACATAAAGAGGTGGTAATATCTTCAAATCAGGCTTACCATCTTTAATTCCTTCTATTAATAATGTATTTGCTTCCTTGCCCATTTTCGGATAAACGAAGCGAATACGCTTTGGCTCTAAACGATGTGCGCGCATTGCTGTAACAATATCAAGCAGGCGACCTGGTCGATGAACAAAGGCAGCTTTACCTCCTTGCTTTAGCAAACGACTCGCTGCAATAATGGCTTCTTCCAATGTTAAATGTATTTCATGGCGAGCAATAGCATGATGCTCACTAATATTTTTATCGCTCATCTCATGTGCTAAAAAATATGGTGGATTACATGTGACAGCATCATATTTTTCAACACCTAATTGATCAGCCGCTTCCTTCACATCACCTAATGTCATCGTAATTTGTTGTTCCAAATTGTTGTAACGCACACTTCTACAAGCCATATCATATAATCTTGGCTGCAATTCCACACCCGTAATTTGCGCTTTTGTACGTGCACTTAAAAATAATGGCACTACACCATTACCTGAGCATAAATCAACAATATGCCCCTTATTTTTTGGTATATTCACAAAACGTGCTAGCAATACAGCATCTAAAGAAAAGGAAAATACAGAGGGACTTTGAATAATGCGTAAATCCTCTGCTAATAAATAGTCTAAGCGCTCGTCATCCTGTAACCATTGTTCCATTTGTAAACTCCCTTAGCTTTTTCATTACAAAGGAGCTATCTCATCAGACAGCTCCTTTTCATTCACTATGTTGTTTTATTTAAAAACGATAGGCAAAATAAGCAATCCTCACCTTTACGTGAGCCACCAAAATGCACATGACATACATGAAACCCTTCATGGTAAAGGCGCGCTAAATTATCATAACCTTCGCCAATATCCGCCACTTCATTTTTACGTTCCTCATTTTGTATTGCTTCATTTGCTTGCAATTCATCTAAGCGTGTCCGTAGGTGGAGATTTTCTGCTTGAAGTGTTTGGTGCTCCTCCATCATATGTGCAACAAACTGCTTTAAGTAGTTAAATTGCTCCTGTATCGCTTCAAGCTGTTGTTCGAATTCCATAACGGTATTTAAGAAATTACGGTCCTTCACTCAAGCCACCCCATTAAATCTTTATCTTTATTCAGCTGAAGTCTATTACTTTTATGAATTACGCCTTGATGTAATTGTTAGCTAACTTCAATTACACCAAGACGTATTTAACCTATATGAGATTTCCCTCACATTGCAATATTTCATCGAGCGTGTACTCTACTGTGCGCTCTTGTTCCTGTAAATATACTTGAACTAATTGCTCTAGCACATTCAAACCTATTACTTTTCCCATACCATTCGGTGTCATTGTTGTATCACCGATATCTGGCATTCCTTCTTTTGCTGCTTCATAGTCATCATTTTCATACTTTAAACAGCACATTAAACGACCGCAAAGCCCTGAAATCTTCGTCGGATTTAATGATAAGTTTTGATCCTTTGCCATCTTAATTGATACAGGATCAAAATCACCTAAAAAGGTTGAACAGCATAGCATTCGCCCACATGGACCGATGCCACCTAATAATTTTGCCTCATCGCGCACGCCTATTTGACGCAATTCAATTCGCGTACGGAAAACTGATGCAAGATCTTTTACAAGCTCACGGAAATCGACTCGTCCTTCCGCAGTAAAATAGAAAATTATTTTATTGCGGTCAAATGTATATTCCACATCAACTAGCTTCATATCTAAGCTATGTTCGATAATTTTTGCATTTGCTAAATCAAACGCACGTCTTGCCTCCGCTTGATTTTCATCAACTTGAATGCGATCGCGCTCATCCGCTGGGCGCACAACCTGTTTTAATGGTAAAACAACGTCGCTTTCTCCAACTTCCTTTGTAGGGATAATGACTTTACCATACTCAATGCCTCGCGCTGTTTCTACAATGACGTATTGATTTTCCTCTAATTCGTACATTGCTGGATCGAAATAATATATTTTGCCCGCTTTTTTAAAGCGAACACCAACTACATTATACAAATGTGTACCCCTCCTGCAGATTCAGCATAAGCTGCTCCATCAACAACGTCCTATTCATATTACGTTGTAGCTGCTGTCTAGCTTGTAAAATTGCCTGCATTTGATTCGATAGTTTCTCGTATGTCATGTGTAAGGCGATTTCCTTAAAAGCTTGTAACATATCTGGATATGTACAAGACGCTTCCATATTTGCTTTCAATGCAACAATATCGCGATAAGCAAATAGCAGTAAATCCAGCGCCTGCTCCATCTCATTTCTTTCTTTAAAGGAAGGTAACCATTCCTCATGGACGATCAACATCGATTCATGGACATTTTTTCTGACAGCTTCTATTAATTTTAACACTGTTTTTCTTGCATGTGCAAATTGCTCATCTTTCGCTAAAAAAAGTGCTGTTTCTAGTTCATTCGCTACCATGCTTACCGTAGCTGCCATCGACTGTGTGACACCTTGCTCTACTAATTGCTGTTGAATCACCTGTCGTGGTACTTGTGAAAATTTTATATGCTGACAACGTGAGCGTATTGTTGGCAATATAGATTGAATTTGCTCTGTTAGTAAAATTGCCATCACATCACCATCTGGCTCCTCTAAAAACTTTAACAACGTATTAGCAGAGGCGACATTCAATTTATCCGCATGATGCAGCACATAAATTTTACGGCCCTGCTCTGCTGCCGTCATTGTCATTTCAGAAATAAGCTCTCTCACTTGGTCAACTTTAATAAATTGTCCATCTGGTTCTATTTGTCGAATGTTTGGGTGATTACCTGTATCTACCCTTATACAATTTCGACATGTTTCACATGGAACATTATTCGACACATTTTCACATAATAAAAGCTTCACAAAAAACTGCGTAACAGCCTTTTTTCCGCTTCCTTTTTCACCATCAAAAATATAGGCATGGACCATTCTATTTTTCTCGTAAATTGTTTGAATTTGCTTTATAACTACAGGCTGTAGCATTTCCAGCTCATTCATATCATGTGCCATTTACTTCACCTTCGACCTATTCATGTTAGAAAAAAGCCCGTGTCATGTGGTTGAGACACGGGTTTTACATATATAGATTAATTAATAATCCTTTAATTTCGCCTATTTTAGCTAACAGATCAATCGTTTCCTTTTCTTCATCTAACAAATCTTGCGCTAGTTCAACTAAACGTTGATCAATTGTCTCAATGATTTTTAAACGACGGCCTTCACCAAAGCGATTCCACGTATGCGACTGCTTCATTTCAAGACCATAATCAACAGCTTCCTGTAAAAAGCGTTTAATAAGCATTTTATAACGTGTCAGCTCACGTAAATTACGCGACCTTGCCACACGCTCTCCTGCTGCTGAAATATCACCAAGCAAACGTGTCAATTGCTCTGTTTGCATTTTTGAGCCTTGCTTGACAACCATCTCTCCAAAACGATTTGCGCTTTGCGGTGTAGGCTTTAGTTCATTGCGATTTGTGTTCAGCACACGTAAATCTTGATTAATTTTCAATGAATTCCCCTCCAGCGCTCTTTATAATCTGATTAGAAATGATGGAACTGCTCAATTGGTAATACAAACACCGTAGCGCCACCAACTTCTACTTCAACAGGATATGGGATATAGGAGTCGGCATTGCCTCCCATCGGTGAAACTGGTGCTACCATTTGTTCTCGCGCTCGACAGTTTTCTCTAATAATATCCAAAAGCTTAGGTATTAATGAATCGTCCGTACCAATTAAAAATGTCGTATTTCCCGAACGTAAAAATCCACCTGTACTTGCTAGCTTAGTTGCTCGGAAATTATTTTTTGTTAATGCATTTGATAAACGGTTGCTGTCTTGATCTTGTACAACGGCTACTACTAATTTCATCCGCCCTCACCCCTTCATTAAATTATGTCCCATTTTAGAGACTTTATTTACATTCAATTTATGTTAAATGTAAAGTTGATAGTACTATTATAGCACAATCATATGTTGTAATTCATTTACTTTTAAACTATAACCTCTTTTAAAATATTCCAAACATCTTCAATTACTTCATCTAATGACTTTGAAGCATCTACTATGCGAATGCGCTCTGGATAACGACGCAATACCTCTTCATAGCCAGCATAAACCTTTTCATGAAATGCCAAACTTTCAACATCTAAGCGATTAATTTCATCCGCACGATTTGCTTGAATTCTAGCTAAACCAACTTGTGGCTGCAAATCAAAGAAAATCGTTAAATCCGGGAGATTTTTCCCTATTGCAAATTCATTAATACTCAAGACCTCATCTACTCCAAGCTCTCTAGCAAAGCCTTGATAGGCAAGTGACGAGTCAATAAATCGATCACACAGCACATGCTTGCCCGCTTGCAATGCAGGTACGACTTTTTCATAAAAATGCTGACTACGTGCTGCCGCATAAAGCAGTGCCTCCGTATGCGCATCCATTTCTGTATATGCTGGATTTAGAATGACTTCTCTAATATTTTCAGCGATGCGAATTCCTCCGGGCTCCCTCGTTGCTAGAAAGTTTACATTGTGCTCCTCTAAACGATTTATAATATCCTTCAGCACAGATGTTTTTCCAGCTCCATCTGGTCCTTCAAACGTAATAAATAAATTGCTTACCATGTTGTTATATTCCTCCAACTGCTACTTTATGACATAAATTTGCTTTTTATTTAATTGATGATCTCCTTGAAATGCTGCGCCTATTGCTAGCAGCTCCTCAAGCTGACTTAATTTTGCCAAAGTAATTTTCTCTCCTAGTATAAAGAGCGGAATTCCTGGGGGATAAGGAATAATCATCGACGCTGCTACACGTCCTATTGCATGCATATAAGGTATCCATTCCTTCTCTAATTGCGCCAATTCCTGAAAACTATATTCAGGAATTGTAATTTTCGTTAAGCTGAACTGCGTACTTAACTTTGGTGAAGCTGCACCTTCTTTTGTTAGTAGTTCTTTCACAGCCTCTTTTATACGTATACGCATATCTGCAAAAGGATATGTCTCCCCTCTTTTTAAAAGCGGCAAAATTGCTAGCACTTGCTCTGTATCTGCTAGCTCTACATATAAATGGTTTTTCTCTAGCTTTTCTTTCAATTGGAAGCCTGTATAGCCTGAAACGCGTAATAATAGCTTTAAAGGGTCATCTACTTCAATAACCGTTAAATGATCAATTGCTCGTAGCGATTCAATCCATTGAGCTCGCTTTTCCATTAAATAATGGGCATCTGCTTCAATATATGTACTTACATAATGTCTTGCATCATCTAATGAAGCTAGCAATAAATATGATGGACTGCTTGATTGTAGCATGCGCAAATATCGATTGACCTTGTCAATTTCAACTAAGCTCGATTTCACATGTAAAAATGAAGCCATCGTCATCGCTGGCAATGTTTTATGTGCTGATTGTACAACAACATCAGCCCCTAATGTTAAAGCGGATACAGGGAAGCTGGTGCTCGCACAAAAATGTGCCCCATGTGCCTCATCCACTAATACTGGAATTTGATATGTATGACACAAATCAATAATAAGCTTTAAGTGCTCTGTAACAACTCCATAGTATGTAGGCGATGTTAAAATAACTGCCTTCACATCTTGAAAATGCTGTAACGCCTCTTTCACAACGTCTACATGTATGTGTGTTGCGCTATATGTAAGCTCATCCCATTCTGGTGTTAAATACACAGGTTGTACACCAACAAGCTCTAGTGCATGAAAAATGGATTTATGTGCATTACGTTGTACAAGAACCGTATCCCCTTTTTGACAAACTGCATAAATCATTGCTAAATTACCTATTGTCGAGCCATTCACTAAAAAGAAGCTTCGATCTGCACCATACGTTTGACGTAGCAATTCCTCTGCCTCTGCAATAGCCTCCTCCGGTTGATGGAAATCATCCAACCCTGTTAATTCGGTCACATCATAACGTAAAGCATGCTGTATGTCAGCTGGCAAATATGAAATGTGCCCATTTTTATGGCCTGGGACATGTAACGAATACGGTTCTTGCTTAATAAATTTCTCTAAAGCCTCCACAAGTGGTCGTTCTCGCTTCATTTTCTTTCACTCCGTTCATAATTCTGCTTCTATTATACATGAAAAGCGTGCGAGGAATGACCTCACACGCTACATTATTAACAGAGAACTAAAGCCTATTAGAATATAACATATATGATAAACAATAATTTTGTAACGCCAGCTTTCTCCTCCATAGCGGGCTTCTAGCCATAACTTTAACCCTCCACCTATAATGGCAGCAGCAAAACTGCTAAACACAAATGGGTTTTTAAAAAGATAAAGAGGAGCAACAATAATCAATAAAGTTATTACATCTATTGCATATGACCATTTCGTTGAATACAAAGGTAGCTTCTTGCCGTTATGCCCTTGTGGACGTATTCGCTTCTCAAGTACCCATAGTAAACACATCATAATAAGCAAAATCAACAAATTATTGCTGTCTGTAAGAGGGAAAATTGGCCCGGTTAACGCATTATACAAATCGAGATTTTCTACGACATACCATTGCCCATTTCTATCACCTACATGTATATTTTCTGCCCACTCAATAAAATATTGCTCCACTACCCCATTTTCATATGTTAATTGAACCGTATATGTAATATTAGGCGTTTGAGATAGTGTAATTGGCTTCATTTCATGTAAAGCTTGTTCAAAGCTATCACGTAGTGAAGGGCTTGTTATATTTTTTACATCCCAACGATAAATAGAGCTTGGATTCCCTTCACCTAACGTCCCTAAAATTTGAACAATCGTATCAGGTTCAAACGCTGTTTTATCATACGACTTAGAAGAGGGAATTGTAATAAACAGTAAACATGCAATTAACACCATGATTGGGGGCAACACAATAGGTAATAACGGCGTACGCCTTTTTTGTAGTCGTTGCTCCAGTAAACGATATTGCAGTTCTTTCTTTTCTATGCTTGGCTTCACAGCTAATTGTTTAAAATCAAACATCCTCTTCCCTCCCCATTATGCTTCGTAGCGCTTTTAACCCCTGTGCAGTGTAGTTCTTCACTTGTACTTCTGATAGCTCTAAATAGTAGGCAACCTCTTTTACTGATAATTCTTCAATATAACGAAGAACAATCACTTCTCGATAATTCATTTTGATTTTCGCTAATGCCTTATACAGCTCCTGTACTTCTTGTGTACGCAATAACAAATCTTCAGGTAAAGGAGCCTTATCTTCATAATCTGTTTTAGTTAATGGCAGCCATTTTAATAGCCGTTTACGCCTAAAATGGTCATACACTAGGTTGCGAGCAATTCGAATCAGTAGTGCTTTTTCATTTTGCACTTGTTTCGTATGATAAAAGCGAATAAATGTTTCTTGAACAAAATCATCGACAATTGCTGGGTTTGTCGTTAAAAAGAGTATGTATTGATAGATTGCTTCATAGTGTTGCTCATATGTATCACGCACTTCATTTCCCTCCTTCTTATAATTAAAGACGAATAAGCAGCTAATTGGAATTAGTTATGGAAGAAATTTTTATAAGGAATTAGTAAAAGAGTTTAGAAGTAGCATGAATCCAGTTGAATACTCGCTCGAAAGATATGATTCATCCAATCTTATCAGGTGAGAAGTGTTTCCATACAATTAACTTGTTGTTGCGAAGCGATGTCCTATTCTCACAGGGGCACCATCAACATAGCATATTGGAGCAAAAAAATTATTTATTTTATCTTAAAACAAACTTATTTTTCATAATTTACAATGTGGAGGGCTTGAACATTTAGTGTTTATGGCAAAGTCTATCAGCAACTTTCTATGTTTTATCAGTAACTTTGATACTTCTATCGGCAAATCGTATCGCTTATACGAAGCGTCGTTCTACTCTCATAAGATTTTTCAACCATATTTTGTATTATGAGAGCTATCAAAAATAACTCGCCTATTTTGGGTAGAAATTCGCCCGATTATGCATTGAACTCGCCCGTAAAACAACTTATTTGGTCCAATTTAATTAGCGGGGGATTTTATATGCACAAAAAAACCACTGAATATTCAGTGGTCTCATTGTTGCGAAGCGAT
>NZ_JAMBIZ010000040.1 GCF_025291715.1 Metasolibacillus sp. | reverse complement strand
CACTCCTAGTAAATTATTGAGACTATTATACTTTATAAACTCCCAATTTACTGTGTCCATAATTTAGACTATCATCAATGAACCAAATAGCTAAAACAAAAAAATAGTGTTTAGCGGGTGTTAGTGCAACGCTGGCAAGGTAAAAGCATGGTATTGTTGCGATTAAAAAGAATATCCTGATGATGAATATCATGTCACTTTTCTCCTGTAGGTGGCAGTATGTAGATGAATGATAAAAATACAAAAAAGATAGAGCATAGCGACTGAAACACCAAGCAGTAATTTTTATTCATTTTTCGCTCTTCGTTTATAGACAATCCCATTAATTAATAACAAAACTCCTAACATCATAGACAAGGTAAAGGATGTTTTATTAACCTCTGTTTTTAATAAAATTGCCACAAAATTATTTAAAAATATAATTGCACATAAAATAAAAAATAAATTAGCTCTTCCATTATTACTCATGACTTTTCTTTCTTTCGTTTACTTTTTTACGAGTGTCGTTGACATACCATAAAAAGAAGCCTGACGATAATGCTAAAACAAAGGGTGACCAATTAAATCTTCCATCTAAAATTGCTGTATATAAAGTTCCCGTTATACCGAACATACAGATGATTGTTAATGTAATCATCACTTTTTTATATTCCATCTATAAAACCTCCCTTATTTGTCATTGTAAAGTTAGGAAAACGAAAAAACAATTGCGTGATTCCGCATAAAAATGATGCGGTGTCTATAGTAGGAATAATCTAGCATCTGTAAAAAACTGTGTTATTCTAGCAATGAGACGAGTTTTTGAGGAGGGAGTAAGAAAAGATGTTTTTCAAAACAAGTGATCATAAGATTAAATATGCGAATAACGCTTATTGGTGTACTTTTGTATTTTGGGGAGGCGTATTACTGATAAATTCCTTTTCACAGCATTTTTATGACAAAAGGCTATTAGCAAATGACTTTTTAATATTGATTATAGGATTAACTTTATTTTTTATAGTTCATTTTTTATCTAAATT
Organism: Metasolibacillus sp.; assembly: GCF_025291715.1. GTDB lineage: Bacteria > Bacillota > Bacilli > Bacillales_A > Planococcaceae > Metasolibacillus > Metasolibacillus louembei. Next base: position 30,219 of record NZ_JAMBIZ010000040.1, on the reverse strand, counting down.
ATTAGATGCTTTATCTAGCTCTAACAATTAGAGAATGATACATACAGGACACAATCACCAACAAAGGACACTGAGCAATTTCTATGGTAGAATAGGCTAGAATTGCATAAGTAGATAAAACTAAAAGGGTGAACATAGATGAAATTGATTATTGGTTTAGGCAACCCTGGCAAGCAATATGCGCATACACGTCATAATATTGGCTTTGATGTGATTGATGCATTAGCTGAAAAATGGGGAGCACCATTAAATCAAACGAAATTTAATGGCATGTATGCGACGCTGCACCGTCCAGAAGGTAAAGTAATGTTGTTAAAGCCGTTAACATATATGAATTTATCGGGGGAATGTGTGCGTCCGATAATGGATTATTTTGATATTGCCGTAGAGGATATTATCGTCATTTATGATGATTTAGATTTAGAAACAGGTAAGCTGCGTTTACGTCAAAAGGGAAGTGCTGGTGGACATAATGGGATTAAATCATTAATTCAGCACTTAGGAACGCAGGATTTTAATCGTATTCGTGTTGGCGTGAATCGCCCACCAGCAGGCATGAAGGTAGCAGATTATGTACTATCAAAATACTCGCAGGACGAACGACCGATTATGGACGATGCGATTAAAAAATCTTGCGATGCTGTGGAATTGGCGTTAACGAAAAAGTTTTTAGATGTAATGAATGTCTTTAACGGTGCATAAATAAACAACAGAAAGTCTATACTTTGAATACAGATATGTATTTGAAGGAGGACTTGCCTTGTCAGTTCGTTATCGTTGTAGACATTGTGAAACAGAGATTGGGACATTGCCATTTGATGCGGATGAAACAATTCGTAAGCTTCATCAATTTGAAATTGGTGAAGTGGATGATTATGTGGAAAGGGACGAGCGCGGAGATACAACAGTGCATTGTATATGTGAGCACTGTGAAGACTCCTTAAGGCAGTTTCCTGATTATCACGCATTAAAAAAATGGCTACAATAAAATAATAAACTTAAGCTGTCCGAAAAGTAGATGGATTTCTATTTTTCGGACAGCTACTTGTACTTTTATTGAAATATTTACCTATATGCGAAAATTAAGGGCTCTACGAAAGGAGGCTTTGCTATGGAAGTTTTTCATCAATTATTCTCGCAAGATAAGCATATAAATGCATTTTTACAGCAAGTAACGAAGGACCGTCAAGCAAGCCAATTAGTAACAGGCTTAACAGGTGGCGCTAGGCCAGCATTGTTACAAGCCGTTTATTTAGAAACAGGGCGACCGTTGTATGTGTTAGCTCCAAACTTATTGCAAGCACAAAAACTAGTGGATGATTTAACGGCACTTGTTGGAGAGGAAGAGGTGCACTATTACCCAGCCGAGGAGTTTATTGCAGCAGGGATGTCTGTAGCATCCCCAGAGCTTCGAGCACAGCGAATTACGACACTTGACTATTTAGTTAATCATAAGCGTGGCATTTATATTATTCCTGTTGCAGGTATGCGCAAAATGATGACACCAATGAATATATGGCAGTCACATATACTGCATACAGCAGTCGGCGAGGAAATTGTCATTGAGGAATGGCTGAATCAGCTTGTAACAATGGGGTATAGTCGCAGTCAAATGGTGACAACACCAGGCGAATTTGCAGTGCGTGGAGGAATTTTAGATATTTATCCGCTCGATGCAGAGGCACCAGTTCGTATCGAGTTATTTGATACAGAGGTAGACTCGATTCGAACATTTTCAGCAGATGACCAGCGCTCAATTGATAAGCTGAGCAGTGTACGCATTCTACCAGCAACAGAATTGCTGTTAAATGCAGAGCAGCGCGTACAGCTCGCAATTCGTTTGGAGGAAGCGCTAGCAAATAGCTTAAAAAAAGTAAAAAAGCAGGAAATTCAAGAGCTACTTTACCAATATATTCAACAAGATATTGCTTTATTGAAGGATGGAAATTTGCCTGATACTGTCGCAAAGTATGGCTCATTATTGTTTGAGCAGCAAACATTTTTAGGTGATTATTTTGCACAGGATGGTATCGTCTTTTGGGATGAGCTTGGGCGCATTCAAGAAGTAGCAGATGCGTGGGAGCGCGAGGAGACAGAATGGTTTTTATCGTTAATTGAAGAGGGCAAAATGCTGCATGATGTAAAGCCATCGTTCACATTAAAAGAAATTGATGCGATGCTCACATTACCAAACTATTATTTTGCGCTATTCACAAGAACGTTTTCAGGCTTTAAGTTTAGTAAAACAGTGAACTTTTCTTGTAAGCCGATGCAGCAGTTTCATGGGCAAATTGCTTTGCTGCAATCAGAGCTTGTGCGTTGGCAGCAGGATAAATATACCATTTTATTTGCAGCAGAAGGCAAAGAGCGTCTTGCAGCGATTCAGCGTACATTGGAAGACTATCAAATTCATGCACAGCTAGGATTAGGGCAAGGAGCAGGCATTTATTTAATTGATGTTGCATTAACGAATGGCTTTGAGCTACCACTCCAAAAAATAGCGGTTGTAACAGATGACGAGCTATTTAAGCAGCAGACAAGAAAACGAGCACGCTCACAGAAGATGTCCAATGCAGAGCGTATTAAAAGCTACTCGGAAATTCAGCCTGGCGATTATGTTGTGCATGTGCATCACGGTGTAGGGAAATATATCGGTATTGAGACGCTCGTTGTTGGTGGTCAGCATAAAGATTATTTGCATATTCGCTACAGAGCAGACGATAAGCTCTATGTATCTGTTGACCAAATCGACTTAGTGCAAAAATTCGTCGGGTCAGAGGACAAGGAGCCGAAGCTACATAAGCTAGGTGGACCAGAATGGAAAAAGGCAAAGGCGAAGGTGGCTTCTGCGGTACAGGATATTGCAGATGATTTAATTAAGCTTTATGCAAAGCGTGAGGCAGAGAAGGGCTTTGCTTTCTCTCCTGATTCAGATGACATACGTGCATTTGAGGATTTATTCCCTTATGAGGAAACAGAGGACCAGCTGCGCACAATTATTGAAGTGAAACGCGATATGGAGCGTGAGCGACCGATGGACCGTCTTGTTTGTGGTGACGTTGGCTACGGTAAAACGGAGGTAGCAATTCGTGCGGCTTTTAAAGCGATTCAGGATGGCAAGCAGGTTGCCTTTTTAGTGCCAACAACGATTTTGGCACAGCAGCATTTTGAAACGATGCAGCAGCGCTTTGCGGAGCAAGCTATTAATGTTGGATTATTAAGCCGTTTCCGCACGAAAAAGCAGCAAACGGAAACAATAAAGGGCTTGCGCAATGGAACAGTTGATATGGTAATTGGCACACATCGCATGTTATCAAAGGACGTTGTTTATAACGATTTAGGATTGCTGATTGTGGATGAAGAGCAGCGCTTTGGTGTAACGCACAAAGAAAAAATTAAGCAGCTCAAAACAAATGTCGATGTACTGACATTAACAGCTACGCCGATTCCACGTACATTGCATATGTCGATGGTTGGTGTACGTGATTTATCTGTTATTGAAACACCACCACAAAACCGCTTCCCTGTGCAAACCTATGTCATGGAGCATAACGGAGCGCTTGTGCGTGAGGCAATTGAGCGAGAAATGGCGCGCGGTGGGCAAACGTTTTATTTATATAATCGTGTAGAGGATATGGCTCGCCGTGTTGAGGAAATTCAAATGCTAGTGCCAGAAGCACGTATCGGCTTTGCACATGGTAGAATGACAGAATCAGAGCTAGAGGCGACGATTTTGGAGTTTTTAGAGGGTGAATACGATGTGCTTGTTACAACAACAATTATTGAAACAGGTGTCGATATTCCAAATGTTAATACATTAATTGTGCATGATGCCGATCGTATGGGACTGTCACAGCTTTATCAATTGCGTGGACGTGTTGGACGTTCAAATCGTGTCGCATATGCTTATTTCATGTATCAGCGCGACAAAGTGCTGACAGATGTGGCAGAGCAGCGCTTACAGGCGATTAAAGAATTTACTGAGCTGGGCTCAGGCTTTAAAATTGCGATGCGCGATTTATCAATTCGTGGAGCAGGAAACTTATTAGGTGCACAGCAGCACGGCTTCATTGATGCAGTCGGCTTTGACTTATATTCACAAATGTTAGAGGAGGCCATTGTTGAGCGTCAAACAGGTGTGAAAAAGGAAGAGAAGCCAGATGTCGAAATTATTTTGCATACAGAGGCATATATTCCTGATGCTTATATTCCAGATGGCTATCAAAAAATTCAAATGTATAAGCGTATTAAAGCGATGGAGCATGTCGAGGATTATGTAGAAATTATTGATGAAATGCAGGATCGCTTCGGTGATGTACCAACAGAAACGGTGCGCTTACTACGCATTGCGCGCATGAAGGTATGGGCTTTAGCAGCAGGCGTTGAGTCAATTAAAGAAAAGCAGGGCGTGATTTCCATTCATTTATCAGAGCAAGGTACAGCGCAAGTAGATGGTGGGAAAATTGTTTCTGAATCAATGAAATACGAGCGTGCAACAGGCTTCAGCATGGATGGCATGAAGCTGACAATAACAATCGACAGCAAGCGCTGTAACAAGCATTTGCCATTTGATGTCTTAGAAGGCATGATGCAAATTATTGCCGAGGCAATAAAAGAGCCTGTGGAGCAGTGATATTGAAAACATTATAGAGGTTAAAAAAATATGGCAGTTGAAAAAGTCCTCTCTTTTCCAACTGCCAAAATTTTTTGGTTGAGCTTGCATACATTTCAACATTTTACACCATACTAGGAAAAAGCATAGTTTGAATTTGTTGAAAGTGAGGCAATTAATAATGAAAGCAACAGGAATTGTACGACGTATTGATGATTTAGGACGAGTTGTTATTCCGAAAGAAATTAGACGCACGATGCGTATTCGCGAGGGAGATCCGCTTGAAATTTATACAGACCGAGAAGGCGAAGTAATTTTAAAAAAATACTCACCAATTAATGATTTAGGTGAATTTGCACAGGAATATGTAGAATCGCTTTATGAAACGTTTGGCACACCTGCACTAATTAGTGACCGCGATGAAGTCATTGCGATTGCAGGTGCCTCGAAAAAGGAGTATGTCAATCGTAGACTATCTGCTTTTGCAGAGGACTGCTTGAAATCTCGCAATACGACGCTTGAAAAATTGGAAACAACTTTGGAAATTGTACCAGGACAGTTTGAGCAAGTAAAATCTTACTGCATCGTGCCAATTGTTAACAATGGCGATATTATCGGAGCAGTTTACTTATTTTCCAAGGCACACTTTATCGGTGAAGTCGAACAAAAAGCAGCGGAGCTAAGCGCAACATTTTTAGCGAAGCAAATGCAGCATTAATTCCAAAGCCACTGGATGCAGCGAATGAGCTCATTTGGTGGTTTTTTATGGTTAAATACACCGAAAAGGTAGTCTAATGTTAAAATAATTAAGAGAGCAGAAGAAGATTGTTTTGGAAGGTATATCCAAAACAACTAGATATAAATTAGGCGTGCCAGACATATGCACAATTTCAAAAATGCAACTTATTCCGCCCAAAATAGTCCTTCTACGAGAGATGCTGTATTCATGCTATAGTGTAGGCACTCGTATAGATGAGGAAGGGCTGTTAGTATGACGCAATATGGAATGAAAAATATATGAGAGGTTCACTTTTAGTGAAAATGCTGGTTGCCGATTATCTCATTTTTGTTGTCGGGACATCTGGTGGTTTTGTGGTTATTGTTTAAAAAATGTTGGAAGATATTGTGGTTAATGGCATCATAATGACCCCAATTACGTGATTGAATCATTCAATAAATTAAGAAATATACAAAACATAAGAAGCAGTTTCCGAATGAAGAATCGCTGGAATGTTTCTTAATGACGTAGTTTAAAGACTATAGTTCACATTTTGCTAGATATTGTTACATTGACCTTCATCAGACTGATGGGAAGATGGCTGAAACAAGAACCGATAAACTAATTTGGATATGATAACCCTTTCCTACACATCCAAATTAAAGTTTTGAACAAGTTTATCTAAATACAAAATGACAATTTATCTTGAAGGGTTAAATAGTCATTTACACAAAGGCAAAAACCTTATTTTAGAACCGATAATCTATGATTTTTTTAAAATCATAATAATACTTGTAACTAATGATAGTACAGAATAAGCTACAGCCCAAAAGAAGAAAGTGGATCCTAAGCTAGTATATGTTAAAATTGTGAATATAGAAAATGTTAATACAGGGGCTATAAACCATTTTTTTGATAATGAGAAACTAACTATCGAAAATATAATGACTAGAAATGGACATAGTAAAAGAGCAAATAAAAATTCCATAAATTTCACCTCCTTAAAATATTAATCAATAATTTTCTAATCAGCGGTTCCCTTAAAAAAATCCATAGGGATAAATCTTATTATTTCAGTATAATCCGAGAGATAATTTTCCATATATATCGGTGTTTCTGAAATAACCGTTAAATCATGTGTGTTTATTTCTATAATTGTAGCTTTTAGTATTTTACCATTAATTTTTTTATGCTCATTATAATGTAGTAAGATATAAATCGAATTTTCATAGTAAAGAGAAAAATCTAAATAAACATTTGAATTTCCATTTAAAATATCTTTATTAGTTACTTCTTTAAATTTTTCATCATATTTACTTAATGTTCCATCTAGTTTTAATACGAAGAAATAGTTATCTATCATAAATATTTTGTCTATAGGAGTATTAAATGTTTTTATTTCAACTATTTTTAATTTTTTTTTATCAAAGACAACAATTTCTGTTCCAAACTCTTTTCCTGCCTTACTTGGTAAAGCATAATAATAATTATCATGAGAAAGAACATTATATAAGTTTGAAAATTCTTCAAATTTTTTCGTTGTTTCTATCTTTTGATTTTCCTCGTTATATCTAATAATAGATGCAATAAATTGGTTTTCGCTATTTAAATTAAAGCCAAAAAGATCTATTGTATTTCCTTTTTTATGAATTTCCTCTGTATACATAGGAATTTGTGTAGTATAAAAAATTTCTTCTTTATTTCTAGAGGTTAGTGCTACCCAATAAGAATTATCCTCTACACCTAAATTAAGGGTAGATGTAATCTTTCCGTTATTTTCTAAATAACTTGCAGTAGATCCAGACATATCATTAAAATTTTCGTCATAGTAAACAAGGCTCTTAAATGAATTATCAGAGGTAAATAGTAAGTTGTTATTCTTTCTATGACCAGATAGTAAAGCGTATTCATCTTTAATATCCACTAAACTTAAGTCCATATACTCACTTTTTTCCCCATCTAGCCAAATTCCATTATCATCAATATCCCCTATATAAGATTTTTTTGAATGCATATTTGAAAGGAAAATTTTATATTTTGGGACTTTGTAATTTTCTTGTAAAATTGTTTTTTTATTATTATGTAAAAATAAAAAAGAGAGAATAATTGTTATAATAATTAAAAATGTAACTATTAGAATTGCCCTTTTTGACATAGAGTTATCTCCTTAATTGATAGAACTTTTTAGGATAAGGTCAACTAAAACTAAAATGTTCTCTACCTGAGGGACAGAGAACATTTAGTTTACAACTATAGTTATGGGTTACGTGAGATCAGGAAGGTATTAGAGGAGTTTACTAAATCTGCTGGTGAAATTACAGCGTTAGGAACACTCCCTGTTTCAACATTAATACCAGCATCTAACCAACTTTTCCAAACTAATTGACTGCAATAAAATGAATTTGTTGTACTTTTGTTAGTAAACACCCAATTGTATGGTTTTCCAATTTGTTGTTCAGCATACTTTGCTGCTGTTCCATATTGAGTGGCTTTTGCGTTTTTAACACCTAACAGATATGCCTTGCTTTTATTTTTCCAAGTATTGTTATAAAATTGAACACCATCTTTGTCTATAGGACTAAAAGATTTTGCAAAAGATTCTACTGTTTTTCTGTGATCTGAATATGCAACAATTGCGGCATGACCTGTAAATGCAATGCTTCCAGAATTCACTGTTGTATCAACTAAGATATCCCCAATCGATCCTAGATTAGAAGTAGTCGAAAATGTAACAATCCCTTTTGGGTCTATTTGCTTTTCTTTTAAATATTGTTCAACATAATGCTTATCTTCTTCTATCATTTTTTCAGTATTTGCATCAAGATATTCTATTAATTCTTGATCTTGCTTAAATAACTCTTCGTAATTATCTTCAGCATTTACTGTATTTCCTAGAATAGCAACACCAAGCATTGTACCAAATAATCCACTTACTATTTTTTTATGAAATTGCATCTTTCCACTCCTATTATAGTATTTTCTAAAAATTTTATTTAATATATATTATTCTATGTTTTTACTTATTACCCTCTAGTTGTATATATTGTATCATTACAATACTTTTATGTCAATTGTTGTTAAATTTATCTTTATTAATAATGTATAATTTATTTTATCAGTGTTATGTAAAATATTTACTTATATAGGTGGTTATTAATCAGAAGAAAATCTCTATATTAGTGAAATGAAGTTTAAATTAAGTAATTTTAGTAACTGGACGTTGCTTAAGGATTGGTTTTAGACGGGGTTTATAGTTATTTTGGATTAATTATCGAATAATGAATATATTACTCGTTCAGAGGTAGAAAGGTTATGCGGCTTTTCTGCTACAACAAGTAAGCGAGTGTTAAAAGAAGTAAGGAAACAGAAGAAGATTATTTTGGAAGGCACATCCAAAATAAGTAGATACAGATTTAACAAATGAGCCGCAAAGTACACACAATGATGAAGCTCAAAACACGATGGCAACTTCTCCTCTAAAAAACAGTCCTTCTACGAGAGCTGCTGTATTCATGCTATACTGTAGGCACTCGTATAGATGAGGAAGGGTTGTAACGATGACGCAATATGGAATGAAAAAATATATGAGAGGTGCGCTTTTATTGACGCTAGCAGCACTTTTAGTAAAAGTGCTGAGTGCGGTTTATCGCGTGCCTTTTCAAAATTTAGTTGGGGATGAAGGGTTTTACGTTTATCAGCAAGTGTATCCCTTTATTTCATTTTTTGTCGTATGGACATCTGGTGGCTTTGCAGTAGCGATTTCGAAAATGCTAGCGGATACAGCGGATGTAAGCGTGCGACGGGCAATTTCTAAAGTGATTTTTAGCTATTTAACTGTGCTTTCGCTTTTATTTTTTAGTTTATTATTTTTCGGTGCACAAACATTAGCGCAGTGGATGGGCGATGAAAGGCTAGCACCTTTATTGCAGACAGGTGCCTTTGTGACACTTTGTATGCCGACACTCGCTTTATTAAAGGGAGCTTTCCAAGCCAAGGGTGTAATGGAGCCTGTTGCTTATGCGCAGGTGTTTGAGCAATTGATTCGTGTCTTTGTCATTTTGGGGGGCACATTGTTAGTGATGCAAACATCGAAGTCGATTTATGCAGCAGGCAATATGGCGGTGTTGGGTGCGGTAGTTGGGGAGATTGCGGGCATTGTACTTTTGCTCGTCTATGTACGTAAACAATTTGAGCCTGTGCGGCATGCTACAAAAATACATGCATGGCCGATTATTAAAGATGTGACATTATTTAGCTTAAGCGTCAGCTTAAGCAGCTTAATGTTATTAGGCTTTCAGCTAGTGGATTCCTTTACGGTTTATACAGCGCTGCTAGAGCAAGGAATGCTGACGGAGCAGGCAATGACACAAAAGGGAATTTATGACCGAGGGCAGCCACTTGTCCAGCTAGGTGTCGTGATTGCTTCATCGCTATCGTTAGCCATTGTGCCACTCATTGCGCAAAAAGTAAAAACAGCAGGACGTGGAGCGATTCCATTTGTGCAGCTGACATATCGTACAGCACTATTATTTGGAACAGCAGCAGCACTCGGGTTAGTTATTACGATGCCATATGTCAATGAGCTGCTATTTACAACAACAGACCTATCAACGGTTTTAATGGTTGTGGTTGTGCAAATTATTCCGTTTTCAATTATTTTAACATTCACAGCTATTTTGCAAGGCTATGGAAAATTGAAAGTACCTGCATTGATAGTGATTGCAGGCTTTATTGTGAAATGGCTAGGAAATATATGGTTGCTCCCGCTCATTGGCATTAGTGGTGCAGCATTCGCCAGTGATTTTGGCTTGTTCCTTAGTGCGATTTTCCTTATGCTATATGTAAAGCGAATTGTCAATGTTCGATTAGCACCGAATGCCTTTTACAAGACGCTTGCACTGGCAAGCATGGCGATGATTGTAGTAGTAGAGGCAAGTGCTTTTATTTGCTCCTTCTTGCTCAGTACAGTAGATGGGCGTATGCAGGCTGCGATGATGAGTGTGATTTTAATTTCAGTAGGTGCAGCTACGTTTATGACGATACTTGCGAAAAGCCGTGTACTAAAGGAAAAGGAATGGTTTTTAATTCCATTTGGTCGTCGGATGGCACTATACCAATTGTGGCTGAATCAAAGAAAGTAGGAAAAATGATGAATGAATTAACAGTAATCGGCTTAGGCGCAGCTGATTTTGAGCAGCTCCCACTAGGCATTTATAAAAAATTAACAAAAGCTCAAAAGCTATATGTACGCACGCTCGATCATCCTGTTATCAAGGATTTGACAGCGGAAGGTATCGAATTTCATAGCTTCGATGCTATTTATGAAAAGCATGATACATTCCAGCCTGTTTATGAGGAAATCGCTACATATTTAATGGAAGCAGTACAGCATGAGCCGATATTATATGCAGTACCAGGACATCCGCTTGTTGCAGAGCAAACGGTACAGCATTTAATTGAGGCAGCCCGCAATGGACAAATTGCGTTGAAAATTGAGGGGGGACAAAGCTTCCTCGACCCAATTTTTACTGCGCTGCAAATTGATCCAATCGAAGGCTTTCAATTATTAGATGGCACAAACTTGACGATGGATGAACTGAACATGCGTCAGCATATTTTAATTGCACAAGTATATGATGAGTTCAGTGCCTCAGAGGTCAAGCTCACATTAATGGAGAAGTATCGCGATGATTATCCTGTGACGATCGTGACAGCAGCAGGCTCATCTCAGGAAAAGTTAGTGACGGTACCACTATACGAGTTAGACCAAGCGGCAGAGCTGAACAATTTGACAACCGTCTACGTGCCACCTGTAACAACAGACGAGGATGCACTGCGTGATTGGACGACATTGCGCCGTATTATTGCGGTATTGCGCGGACCAAATGGCTGTCCTTGGGATCGCAAGCAAACACATGAATCATTGAAAAAATATTTAATTGAGGAAACACATGAGTTTTTAGCGGCTGTTGATGCGGAAGATGATTTCGCAATAGTCGAGGAGCTAGGCGATGTCCTGTTACAAGTATTTTTACATGCGCAAATTGGTGAAGATAACGGCTATTTTAATTTAGAGGAAGTGCTGGCATCAGTTAGCGAAAAAATGATTCGTCGTCATCCGCATGTTTTCGGCGATGTATCAGCAGAGGATGCCGATGCAGTTGTAGCAAATTGGGAGGCAATTAAGCGTCAGGAAAAGGGTGAGTCAGAGGAGCCGCTTTTAGCAGGCGAATACCGTGTAGACTCATCATTGCAAACATCTTATAATTACCAAAAGAAGGCGGCATCTGTTGGCTTTGACTGGCCAAATGCTGATGATGCATGGGACAAATTTGCGGAGGAATGGCAGGAATTCCGCAAAGAGATTACAGAAGGCTCAGCAAATTCACGCCTTGATGAATTCGGTGATGTCTTATTTACATTAGTGAATATTGCACGCTTCTATAAAATTTCCCCAGAGGAAGCAATGATTCATGCAAATGAAAAATTTGCCCGTCGCTTTGGCTATGTGGAGCAGCAAGTAAAGGCGAGTGGACAAGATTTCACAGCATTCACGTTAGAACAATTAGACGCCTTTTGGAATGAGGCAAAAAAGCAGGAAAAGGGAGAATAATTATGCGATTAGATAAATTTTTAAAAGTATCAAGATTAATTAAACGCCGTACGCTAGCAAAGGAAGTTGCAGTACAAGGGCGTATTACAATTAATGACAAAGTAGCGAAGGCAAGCAGCACAGTAAAGGTTGGTGACGAGCTAGCAATCCGCTTCGGGCAAAAAATTGTGACAGTCCGCGTTGAGCAGCTAAACGAAAATGCTCGCAAGGAAGATGCAGCAAATATGTTCACGATTTTAAAGGAAGAGCGCCTAGAAAAAATCGAGCCCGAGTTTATCGACGACGAGGACTAAGCATATGGCAGATGAAAAACAATGCCCGCTATGCGGCGGCAACAATCATTGTGGTGTTGCGAGTCAAAAAGGTGACTGCTGGTGCATGACAGCAAATTTCCCAAAGGAAATGCTATCAGAAAATCCGACAAGCTGTATTTGTGAGAAGTGCTTGGAGGAGTATAGGAAGCATAATATGTGAAAAAGTAGGCATATGTCTAGCGAATAAGTGCAATATTTTTCTCGTATTGCCTACTAGAGTAGAGGAATATTGATAGATAATACCTATGATTTTCAGGCAAAAAAATAAAGTGTATGAAACCTGCTCAAATATGCATCTGAGCAGGTTTTCCATCTTTCTCTAACAAAATTGTATCTCTCTACATGGTTGCATCGTCTTATACGCAACAAGACGAATTTGTAGAGGTGATAAAATGGACACAGAATTATTAAAGGTTTTTGATCATCATGGAAAGCATATCGGGATAGCCACAAGAGAAGAGGTGCATAGCAAAGGACTATGGCACGAAACATTCCATTGTTGGTTTATTAGCAAAGAGGAGGATAAACATTTTCTTCATTTTCAATTGAGAAGTGCTGAAAAGAAGGATTATTCGAATCTGTTAGACATAACAGCAGCAGGGCATATCAATGCAGAGGAAAATGTTGCAGATGGTATTAGGGAAGTGCATGAAGAGCTAGGCATAGATTTAGCACTAGAGGATTTAATTTATATTGGGTGTATACAGGATGAAATTATTCAAGACATCATCATTGATAGGGAATTGGCACATATATTTTTTTATAACATACCCAATCCACTAAATTACACATTTCAAATGGAAGAAGTCGTAGGCATAATGAAGGTAGAGTTAGCGTTATTTGAACAGTTATGGTTCGGGAAAATAGAGAATATTTGCGCTACAGGTATCGTAGTAGATAAGAAGCTGAGACAAGTTGAAGTAGATAGACGAGTAGCTAAAGGTGATTTTTTACCTCATACTAATGCCTATATATCTAATGTTTTAATGGAGTTAAAAAAGATAATTGAATAACAGGGAGGTTTTGTATTGAAAAAATTACTTTCCATCACCCTATTAGTATTTGTTATCGCAATATCGGTTGTGTATTTTAAGACAGATACAGTAAAAGGCTTATTAAAGGTAGAGAGCATTTCGACAAAGTTTACTGTTGAAAAGGTAGAAGGTATAAGCTTTGAGAGCATTACAGTAACAAAGGAACAACAGGCTGAAATAGCTACATATATCGAAAACTTAAAACTGAAGAAAATAAAAAATAGCTCCTATGACATATTGGACACTGTGTATCGTATTAATTGGAATGCTTCAAATACCCTTTATCTTGTTGCGCCAAATATTATTGTTGTACCATTCAAAAGCACGCGCGGCTATCGTATAGTAAACGATGAGCAGTTTTTGAGGTATTTTGAAGTATTACTTAAGTAAGGAGTTATAACTATGCCTTTAACATTTGCACACCCAGCAGCAATATTGCCTTTTTCTCGAAGGAGTCGCTATGTTCATTTTGCCGCACTCGTTCTAGGAAGCATGGCGCCAGATTTTGAATATTTTTTAAGAGGACGACCAGGTGGGGAGATTGGGCATACATTTGCAGGCTTTCTTTACTTTAATCTTCCGTTAGTTATATGTGTGTATTGGATTTATCGTCAGTTTGTTCAGCAAAATATTTTAACGCATTTGCCTAATTTTTTGCAGGATACGACTCATTATGAAACAGTAGGGAGTAAAGCATGGAAATCTATTGTTTTTTGTTATTCAGCATTGCTAGGGATGCTAACACATGTTGTATGGGATGCATTTACACATCGTACCGGCTTTATGGTTGAACAGCTTCCGATGCTTAATGAAACATATGGCTTACCCATTCCACTCTATAAGCTTTTACAGCATGGCAGCACCGTTATAGGGCTGACACTTATTTTAATTTATGTAGGTTACAGAGCATCTGTTAGTAAAAATAAGTCAACGATTTCATCAAAACGAAAATTTGCTTTTTGGGGTGCGATAGCTGTTTTAACATTCGTATATGCCGCAATTTGGGGCATGGTTGCCTATATGTCATTTACTAGCTATGGTGTATGGGTAGTGCGAGTAATTGATTCATTTTTTGTTAGTGTGTTAACGATTTGCATATTTTTGAATATAAAGAAACCAAGCTAGTTGCTTGGCTTCTTTAATATTTGGTAGATTTCCTGTCCCTTCTCATAAATAACTTTAGTTTTCTTGTTAAAATAATCTTTCGCCGATTTTAAACAGTAAAGGAATTATTGCTAATAAAACAATACCTACAATTAATGTGGACAGGATGAGCTCACTCCACACAATCAAGTCTTTAGAAAACAGTTGATAAATAATGAGAGAATTGATTGGGATATTGAGCAATAAGCCTGTAAGAAGACCAGGTGCATAGCTTTTCATTAAAATAGTTGCCATCAAATGTGGGAAAATAGCATTGAAAATCATGGAGCCTAAAAAGCCGATGAACAGCCATTTTGCCAAATTAGACTGTGGAAAATGGCTAAAGCTAAATGCAGAGAAATAAGCGAAAAATGTAATGACAATGACAGCAAATCGAAACTCGTTTGGTGTGACGGGCTTTTGGTATTTTGAAGCCTGCTGTGACCATTTCGGTAGCCAAATGGCTTCTTCAATATTGTGCAATGTAATAGCGAGACAGAAAAGCAGTATAAGCAACATAGCTTCTACAATACCCGATATTTCTTCAGGCTAACAATTGTCAGTGCAATAAAGACAATGGCGAAGCTAGCAAGCACAGTTAAGTTTAGAGCGATATCACTCAATGCGTAGCCTTTGTACATAACGCCGTTCAGCGCATCTGCCGCGTAGTAAAGGGGCATAATATGACCGATATTTTGCAGCCAGTTTGCCATGCTATCAAGCGGAAAAATGCCTGAGAAAAATATTTGCGGCACAATAACTAACGGAATAAATTGCATCATTTGAAATTCGGATGTTGCAAAGCTGGATAATAGGGCTCCTAATGATAGTGCGACTAGCGCTACAACAATATTGATTAATAAAACAAGCCAAATCGAGCCGACATGCACAATATCCAATATAAAAATACCAAATAAAACAATGATAATTGTTTGTAAAAGGGCAAATATGCCATAGCCAATCATATAACCTGCGACAATTTCAAAGCGTTTAATCGGTGTTGCTAATAGGCGCTCCAACGTGCCTGATGTGCGTTCTTTTAATAGCGCAATGCCAGTAATTAAAAAAACGAAAAAGAAGACGAAAAAGCCAATAAGCATCGGGCTAAATGTATCAAAAATTGTTGTATCTTTATCACCATAAGCATAATCTGCTGACAATGTGTGAGCCGCTGTTGGCTGCATGATTTGAGCTAGTTTGGCTGTCAGCATTTTTGCAGTAGATGGATTGTCATTTAATAAAGTGAGCTGGATATTTCCTTGCTCCATATTGAGCCAGCCATCATATTGCAGCTCCTTTAATTGCTGCACTGAAAAATTATCTTGCTCAATAATATGAAAATCTGTTTCCTCAAGATTGTCAATTAAGGGTGCTGTGTCATTAGAAACAACTAAAGTGATGCTTGCTTCATTGCTGTTAAAAATAAAGGACATTAATGTTAAGACAAGCAATGGCGCAAGAAATAAGAGTGCCAATGTGCGGCGATCTCGTCGCATTTGTTGTATAATTCGTGTCACAATTGCAGCAATTCTCATAGTACCTCGCCTCCAGCCTTTAAAAATACTTCATCGAAATCCTGAGCCTCGTAATGAGCTTTCAATGCTTGAGGTGTGCCTTTGGCAATAATATGCCCATCCCGCAGCATAATTAATTGGTCGCATTTCTCCGCTTCATCCATCGCATGGGTCGTCACTAAAATTGTTTTTTGCTCATCATTTTTTAGGCGAACAAGCTCTGACCAAATTTCCTTTTTTAATAAAGGGTCAATGCCAACAGTCGGCTCATCTAAAATCAATAAAGGCGGATTTTGTAGCAGGGAAATCGCTAAAGATAATCTGCGCTTCATCCCGCCAGAATAATTTCCTACTTTATTGTGTAAATCATCCGTTAAACGGACAAGCTGTGCGGCATACGCAACGCGTTCTGCTCGCTCCTGCTTAGATAGCTTGTAAAGCTTCGCAAAGAACTGTAGATTTTCTTCACCAGTTAAATCTAAATAGAGCGCATCTGCCTGTGCCATATAGCCGATATCTATCAGCAATTGGCGATGTGGTACTTTCAAACCTAAAGCTTGAATTTCCCCATTATCAGGCTTTAACATCCCCATCACCATTTTAATAAGCGTTGTTTTTCCGCAGCCTGAAGGTCCAAGTAAACCGATGAGCTGACCTTTTGGGATCGTTAAGGAAAGCGGTGCAATCACCTGTTTATGATGAAAGCTTTTTGCGACATCGTTTAATGAAATAGCATAGTTCTCCATAATCTTTTCTCCCTTTCATTGAACAGTGTGTTGATATGCTTTGAATTTTACGTTAGCATTTTGACAAATACAATCAACAAATTATACGCATATGTTCAGTGAATGGAGGAGTCTTATGTCAGTACATGAAAAAATGAATTCTGAAACGAAGCAAGCAATTAAGCTTGCACTCATTTCGCAAATTGAACTGGTAGGCTTTGAGCGAGTGACAGTGAAGGAGTTAGCATTAGCAGCTAAAATTAACCGAGGTACATTTTACCTGCATTACACAGATAAATTTGCAGTAATGGAGGATATACAGCAGGAGCTATTGCAGCATCTAGCAGAGCGTGTGCAAAAAATTCGCTTGCTGGATGCGACGCACACGATACAGGCAGGGCAATTGTATCCGCCCTTTGTCGAGGTTATTCACTACATAAAAGAGCGTGCGACATTTTTTCGTGTGCTGTTAGGAGAGCAAGGGAGCCCTGTCTTTAGTATTGCGGTGAAAAATATTTTCGGTGAGCAAATTTTGCAAAATGTAATTATGATACAAGCTGATAAGCTAGATACGGAGTTTTCTAAGTACTTACGCGCCTTTGTTTCCTCAGCTGTGCTAGGGGTAATTCAAGAATGGCTTGCAAATGGAGATGAGCAGTTAAGTGTGGAGAAGCTTTCGATGATTCATTTTCGTCTAATGAAGTTTTTAGGAGAGATGTGGAGCTACAATTAGTAGCTCCATATTTATTAATCTGCAATGGGTTTACAAAAACGCGTATTGGCTAGTTTTATACGTCCTACATACGAATTGTTAAATTTTAGTAATTACCCATAATTCAACAAATATATTGAGGCTTTAATTTATTTTGATGAATATTGTTATTTATATACGTATCAAGATAAGAAAAGGCAACTCAAACATAGTCTTTGTTCTGCTGTCATCTCTTATTACCCATGTTAGTGTGCATAACTATGACGGAATCCGTACCTCTCGACGTAATGTTCAATTTTCAACAAGCTACCTTCACATTGTCTACGATAGTTCCATCCCTCAAAGGAAGCAGACACTGCCCATTTTTGTTATCGTATCACCTTGATGTGTATAAAATTACTTGGACGTGCTTCACACAATTGTATGCTGGTACCTCCATTTTCATTGCTACCTTTTAATTTATATCGTTTTATTTTTTCTACGTATACTTTTTATTGTTCTAGTCTTGTATATGGCCAATTGTAATAAAGTTCATCTTTGAAATTTATTGGGGATGGATGATAAATATACTGTTCATCAATTGATATGATTTCTGGAAAATCTGCTAAGACTTCTGTCGCAGCTGTACTTAAGATGTCTTTCTCAAATTCTGATGGTTCTTCATCAAAAAAAGCTTTCCAAATTAAGTGGTTATTATTTTCTATTTTTGCGTAGACTGCTTTTGTATTTTTAGGAATAGCACAAAAAAGGGCTTTCTGAGCACTTAAGATAAGTTTGGTATTAGGTTTAATATGTTTAATGTATTTTTCATACATATCCATTTTTAAGTCACTCCTTTTCGAAAATTCATAACATAGTCAGGATTTGTACTACTAATGTTAGCCTCTTTATTAATCTACAATGATAACCCCCATTAACGAAGCGAGCTGAACCGCTTGTGACGATGATACTTTACAACCATTTAAACTATCAATCGAAATCGTCAATGTTTCAAAATTCGATGAGCTAATGTCGATGCCTTTCAATGAAGTTTGCTCGAAATTGGCATCATTCAAATTGCAGCGAGTGTATTCAATTCCTTTAAATTTGCACTCATAAAAGTCCGAATTTGTTAAAACTGCCTCGTTAAATATCACCTTTTCTAGCTTTGCACTGTCAAATGTAACTAAATGTAAAATGCAATTGTCGAATTGAACATTGCCTAAAGAAGATGTAGGAAATTGACTTCCTAATAGCTTACAGTTAATAAACTCTACGCGATGAATGGAGGATTTACTAAAATTTACGTTGGATAAATCGCAATTTTCAAAGCGCACATCGGTTAATTGGATATGGCTGAAATTTGTATAATTAAATTGGCAATTTTTTAATACGACTTGATCAAGTCGAGCCCGTTCGACTTCCTCGTTCATAAAGGAGCTATCAATAATTTCACATCGTTCAAGTTCAGGATACTCCTCATTTAAAATTGTTGAGAAATCCTTCTTAGTTAAAGAAGAAGGAAGTTTAGGTAGATTGATTTTCATTATAAGAACCTCCAGCATTTTGAAGAAGTTGATCTATTTCATTTACAGGTAGTGGCTTGCTGAAATAAAAACCTTGTATGCTATCACAGCCAAACTGCTTTAATAAATCCCATTCCTTTTTTGTTTCAACACCCTCTGCCACAGTTTGTAAATTCAATGTTTTACCAAGCTGGACAATTGTTTGGACAATGGCAGCACTGTTTTCATTTTTGCTTATATGGCGTATAAATTGGCGATCAATTTTAATTTGCTGGACAGGGAGATTTTGCAAATAAGCAAAGGATGAGTAGCCTGTACCAAAATCGTCAATTGAAATAGGGAAGCCCATTGCTCTTAGCTCAGCCATTCGATTTCTTGCAGCATCACGGTCTTCAATCGCCACATTTTCTGTAATTTCTAATATCAAGCTTTGTGGTGCTATACCAGCTGATTGTGTGCATTGTAATAAATATGCAGGCAAGTTAGCAGAAAGGAAATGCACGGGTGATAAATTAATGGACAAGCTTAAATGCTCCTTGCCTTCAGCATGCCATTTTTTGAGTTGTGCAATCGCTTCTTGAATAACCCATTCTCCAATTAATTTAATAAGCCCTGTTGATTCAGCTAAGTTAATAAAATTGATAGGAGGAATAAGCCCACGCTCTGGGTGCTGCCATCTAATCAATGCCTCAAAGCCTTCTATTTCCCCCGTTTTACAGCACACTTGCGGCTGATAAAATAATTGAAATTGCTTTAAGTCAAGCCCTTTTTGTAAGTTCATTTCAGATAAAAGATTTTCTTTCATAGATTTGTGCATTGACGGTTGATAAAATCCAATTGCTTTACGAGATTTTTGTTTTCGTGCATGCTCAAGTGCAATTTGCGCGACCTGCAAGCCGTCCTTGACATTGTCTACATCAGCAGGATAATAAGCAGCGCCATAGCTAAATGTTATATAGACTTCCTGCCCTTTAATAATCATCGGTTCTTTTAAGGCATTTGTAATTTTTTTATTTAGGAACGGCTTGTCCTTCTGCGCAAGCGGTACATATATGACGAAATGATCGAAGCCAATGCGAGCGATGATTGCTGGTTCAGGAAATGCGCAATATAGACGCTGTGCGAAGTTTACTAGCACTTCTTCTCCCCCTTCATGGCCAAGTACACTACGGATATTTGTAAATTGATCTAACGTCATATAAATGAAAATGCCGAGCTCATCTTGAGCTAAATATTGTTCTACTTTTTTATAAAATGCATGTTCATTATTTAAATTTGTCAGCGTGTCTGTAAATGCTAGCTTGTATATATAGTTTTCTGCCTCTTGACGGTGCAACCGATCAAACATAAAAGCAAACATATCTGCTACTGAAGCCAGTACATGCCTATGAACAGGTGTCCAATGGCGCTGCTGCTCAGAAAAACAACAAATGACACCACCTACGCCCCAATTTAAAACAATGGAGGCATCAAGCATTGATTGAAATTGATAATATTCAAGCGAGAGGCTTTCACGTAAGCCCTCCATTACGGGGTCTACTGCAATATTATCTACAGCCAGTGTTCGTTTATGTACAATTGCCTCAAAATAGGTCGGAATATAATGCTTTAAAAGAGTGACATTAGAAAAGGGAGAGGTACCTTTGCTGTCATAGCTCATTTCAATTGTTAGCTGTGTTTGCTCCTCATTAAACAGCCAAACTTCCACTCGTTCACATTTCATTAGTTTGGCAATATTTTTACACGTTTTTTCTAAAATAGGCTTAATGGATTGCCTTGATAGCTTTAATAACTCTTTATCTGAAAAGAAAAATTGCTGCTGAGTTTGATGAAGCT
This sequence comes from Metasolibacillus sp., assembly GCF_025291715.1. Classification (GTDB taxonomy): domain Bacteria; phylum Bacillota; class Bacilli; order Bacillales_A; family Planococcaceae; genus Metasolibacillus; species Metasolibacillus louembei. The sequence continues at coordinate 9,493 of NZ_JAMBIZ010000040.1, read as the reverse complement.
GCTGTAATAGCTCGTTTGCTTCTTCAATTGAAAAATCAAGTGAGTAACTCATGTATTTTACCTCTCTTATCGCACAATAAATGTTATTTAGTAAATTAATTATAGTATTAATCTCCTTGATTTTTGGAAGTTTATTTACCGGTAATAGGTATTTTTAGCTAAACATTTTTTTGAAGTCTATACTTTAATCATTTTTTTCTGAATATACTTGCCTTCACATTTTTATAAATTACATAAATAATTCAAGTCATGCTTTCACTTTCTTTTGCATAAAGTGTGACAGAAGCGAAAAGGAGGAGATGGACATGACATTACATCAAGAAAGTAATCGCTATACAATTCCGTCGGGCGAGCATATAGTGACGATTCGCAATCGCAAGCGAATGGATATGACATCAATAAAAGCAATTGAGCGTTTTGATCAGGAGGAATTTTTCATCCATACATCTCAAGGGCATTTGCTCATTCGAGGTGAGGAGCTACGCATCGTGCATTTAGACGTGGACAAGGGTCTCCTTACATTAGAGGGCAACGTGAAGCTTATGCAGTACGATGAAGAAGAAAGTGCAGCAAAAGGCTTTATCCATAAATTATTCGGATGACGATTTCAGCGCAGCTAATGAGTGCTGTCATCATGCTTGCAAGTGGCATATTTGTAGGCTGCGTGATTGACAGTACTCGAGCGGTATGGAGTAGCTTACCAAGGCGACAGTGGGTTCGGCAATGTGGGGTCATGCTAGAGCTTATCGTATGGATTGCGCTTGGATTTTGTACATTTTATTTTTTATATGTGACAAAGGGTGGGCAGTGGCGCGCTGTTGATCCACTATTTCAGCTAGCTGGTATTTTTCTATACGATAAATTGTTCAGGCGCTTTTTCCGATTTATTGGTCGTTTGTTTGTATTGCTTTTTATTCGCCCGATTTATTGGGTTATTTATATTATTAGTCGTTTCTTCCTAGTGTGCTGGCGTATATTTAGATCAATAGTTTTGTTTCTCTTTACCCCTGTCATGAAACTGTATAAAGTAATGACTAAATACCGCTTTAAAAAATAGTCTGGACAAAGTATAATGGCTGTACTATTCAAAATTGTGAGGTGAAGAGGATGGGGCAAAGAAATCATCAAGAACCATCACCTAACAGAGTGAGACAATTAGATAATGATTATATTCGTTCTAATGAAAATAATATAAAAAGCAAATATTCAAAGCAGCAGCTTATTCGTAGACGACGTAGAATGCTCGCTTTTTTAGTTGTAGCAGGTGTAGTGATTTTTAGTTTATCTAGTATGTTGATGAAGCAATATGACCGCCTTAATGTGAAGGAGGGGCAAAAAGTAGAGGTTCTTGCAGATCTTGAGCAAATTCAAGAAGTGCAGGACATGCTCAAGTTGCAAATTGCAAAGCTGGAAGATGATGAGTATATCGCAAAGCTAGCACGTAAAGAATATTTTATGTCTGAGGAAGGTGAAATCATTTTCACGATTCCAAAAGATGAGCAACAAGAAAAGGACGATGAATAATCGTAAGGGCGAATCCGTATTCAAAATAATGGATCGCCTTTCTTGGTATGAAATGGATTGGATTTAATACCGCGTTATTGACACAACTATCCTGTTCGTTATAATAGAATAGAAACGATTATCAATTATGATACGGTGTAGATATGTCTAAATTTTTAAAAGTTTCAGTATACTTAGTACATGACTTTTGAAGTCGCTTAATTTTTAAGGAGGAGCATTTTTTTTATGTCAATTGAAGTAGGCAGCAAATTACAAGGTAAGGTAACAGGCATCACAAATTTTGGAGCATTCGTTGAGCTGCCAGATGGCAAAACGGGTTTAGTACACATTAGTGAAGTGGCAGACAACTATGTGAAAGACATCAATGAGCTTCTAAAAGTAGGAGATACAGTTGAAGTCAAGGTGATGAATGTTGAAGCTGACGGTAAGATTGGTCTTTCAATCCGCAAAGCGAAGCCTCAACCAGAGCGACCAGAGCGTCCTCAACGTCCACGTCGCGATAATCGATCAAACGAGCGCAACGATCGTCAACCAAAAGAGACTTTCGAGCAAAAAATGGCGCGTTTCTTGAAGGATAGCGATGAGCGTCTTACAACATTAAAACGTGCAACAGAATCAAAACGCGGTGGCCGTGGAGCTAGACGAGGTTAATTTATTTTCATTTAGCAAGTGTTTAGGCACTTACTAAATAAAAATAAAGCCTACGGTGGATGTCACAGATTTTGGAGAGGCGTTTCTCGGGCTTGCTTGAAAAAATCTGGACGCAATTACGCCGAGGCGTAATTGACTGGCTATTTCAGGCGTAGAAAAGGTGTAACATATAAGGGCTGTTCAACGAATTCGTTGAACAGCCTTTTCGTTTTACTACTTGTTTTGCGTTACTAGCAATCGAATAAGGGAGATGAAGCATACAATCCCTAAAATTAAGCCGATGCTAATCATAAGTATTTGTACGATAACAGGTAATTTTGCTAACAAAACGCCGCCGATAATTAATAGCATACTGAAAGAGCAAAGTAACGCTAAATATGTAAAGTTTTTAGTCATGCTTGATGTACTCCTATCTATGTCACTATATATAAGTATAATCAATCCATAAATTTTTTTCACATAAGAACTTCATTGGACATATCCTTCCTTTTTGTGACAGAGGATGTGATGAATGATTCACCAAATCCCTCACTTTCTCTCCTATTTGCCAAAAATTCGTCGAAACATTTTTTCTAGTTGCTTATATGAACAGACAAATTTTACGCTTGTAGTTTTATATAATGGCAAAAAAGCTAGAGGAGATGACGATATGACACGAGTGGAAATGCTAGAAACACCTTCTATGTGGCAAGGGCTGAAGGAGCATGCGAAAAATAAAAAAGTTACGTATAGTTTACAAGTAGCCTTTTTTATCATCGCCTATTTTTTAGCGCAGGCTGTATTTTTTGAAGCGACATTACCGTTTTTATTGCCATTTTGGGCAATTGTGCGATTGCGCTATGATAATTTGCGTACAACGGTTATTATTGGAGGCTTATTAGGCTCATTATCGTTTGGGTTAGGACAAGCTGTTATTTTATGCTTACAGCTTGGGGCTTTTGAGCTGCTATGTCGCTTTAAATTTTATAAAATGCCAACAGCCTTGGCGGTAGGGTTAGCTACCTTAATTGTTCAAATGCCATGGCAAAGCATTTCTTATGGTGGCATGCCTCCATTTCTCGTATTGCTTTATGTAGGCTATGAAGTTGTACTAGCTGTATTGATGACATTATTTATACAGCTGTTCTTTGTACGCCCGTATCAGTTTTGGCAGACGGAATGGTCGTATGAGCGCATTGGTGCAGGCTTTGTTATTGCGGCGGCGATGCTTGGAGGAATGCAGTCGGTTGTTATTTATTCGCTCTCCTTAACAATCTTTATGCTGCATCTTATTATTTGTATCGCAGCGAGAGTAGCAGGTGTTCCGATAGCGACGATGACTGCTACAATTTTAGGAACTTTGCTAGGTATTGCAAGCCTGTCCTTTACTGGGATGCTTGCACTATATGCTGTGACAGGCGTCATTGCAGGAAGCTGTAAACGACTTGGACGACTAGGCGTTGCATTAGGTAGCATAGTACCTAGTGCTTTATTCTTTTTTTATGATGCGACACTCCCGCTTGATATCGTATATTTCTTCTCAATTGTTATGGCAGCAACTATTTTTCTACTACTCCCACAATCATTATTTACAACACTACACGATTTATTTTACCCAGAGCGAGATGAGGTTTTATTAAAAAGACAGGCATGGATGACAGAGCATGCGACTGAAAACCTAATGCAATTCCAGCATTTCGTAGATTTTATGAAGGAGCTTGTCTTCGATCGTTTTACAGCTGATTATGTGCAAAAGAAAAAGATTGAGCCTTTAGCGACATGTATGAGCTGTTTTCGCTACGAGCGCTGCTGGGCTGATGCGGAAATGGCACAAACTGTAGAGAATTGGTGTACGGCAAAAGCGGCAACTAAACCTGCGGAAGTGTTACGTACAGAGGAGCAAGTGAAGCAAAAGTGTGTGAAGTCGACAAAATTGCTAGAGGAATTGGAAGCACAGCTTTATCAGGAGCAAATGAATGGGCAATTTTATCACGGAAAAAAAATGATTGCTTTACAGCTGCGTGATTTGAGTCGTCATTTACAACGATTAATGCAGGAAATTAAAGAGGAGGCATTGTCCTTTCAATCTATTGAGGATGAGCTTATGACCGCATTTAAGCAGGCATATGTACCTTGCTTTCAAATAGATGTTTTACAAAGCAAACCAGGTGAGCGCATCGTTGTATGCTCATTGACACCGAAAAAGAGCAATCAATATGATATGTTACAGCTTTGCGAGCGCTTAATTGTGCCAATTTTTTATGATGTTTGGCAGGAGCCTTTATTTGTCGAGCATTATGAGATGAAACAGGAGCCTTTCCGCCATATGCAAGTACGTTTTCGTTCCGCTGTTCGCTATGAGCTGGCTTATGATAGCTATAGTCAGGCGAAGGAGCTTGTAAACGGCTCTGGTGATGCGCATGCTATTTTTCCAATACATGCAGGTTTAACAGCGGTTATGCTTTCTGATGGAATGGGACAAAATAAAGAGGCACAGCGAGAAAGTCGAAAGCTAATCCGCATGATGCGTGAATGTTTGTTGTATAATATGAATCCAGAAACAGCGATGCATACGTTACACTATGTTATGTCATTGAAGCGTGAAATAGACATGTATGCGACGATTGATTTTGCGTTAATCGATTTGCAGAATGGCACGCTTTGGTCATGGAAGGCTGGCAGTATGTCGACGTATATTGTGCGCGGACAAACTGTGATGAAACTTGATGGAACAAGTGCACCTGTAGGCTTTATGCCACAGTTTTCGGTGGAAACACAAAAAATGAAGCTACGTGCAGACGATGTGATTTTTATGGTATCCGATGGCTTATTTTCAAGTGAATTGAATTGGGACGAGCAGGAGTCCTATTTTTTAGAGTTAATTAAGCAAAGAATTGCCGAAAAAATGCCGATTGATGTGTTATTGTATGATGTAATGGCACATTATAAAGGGCGCTATGATATTGAGGATGATTGCACATTAATTGGTTTAACCTTGCAGCATATCATTCCACAGTGGGCAACGATAAAGGCTAATTAGTAAATTGATTTGGAGGTGGGAAGGTGGATTCATTCGAAGCAAATGTTATGCGTTATATCAAAAAGCAGCAATTAGTTGAGGCAGGAGACCGTCTTCTCATCGCTTGCTCTGGCGGCGTTGACTCGATGGGCTTGCTGTATTTTTTTCAAGCAATGCGAGCACAGCTACAAATAGAGATTATAGTAGCGCATGTGGACCATATGCTACGAGGAGAAGCCTCCGCAGCGGATCGAGCATTTGTAGAGGCATTTTGTGCAGAACAGCATATCCCAATACATAGCATAGCGATTCCGATAGCTGATATACATGAAAAAGAAGCGGGCAATTTGCAAATGCTTTGTCGTAGAGAGCGCTATTTCTTTCTAGAGCAGATTATGCATAGAGAGAGGTGTACAAAGCTTGTGACAGCACATCACGCAGATGATCAGCTTGAAACGATGCTAATGGCACTTGCGAAGGGAGCCACAGTAAATGGCTTACAAGGCATGGTGACAAGTCGACCATTTGCTGGAGGTGAGCTGATTCGCCCATTTTTAACTGTAACAAAGGCAGATATTGCAAACTATTTACAGCAATGTGGCGGCACATATCGCGAGGATGCGAGCAATGCGAAGGATACTTATACGCGTAATCGCTTTCGTCATCGCATTATTCCACTGCTTTTAGAGGAAAATCCTCGTATTGCAACACATGCGGTGCAGCTTGCGAGCCAACTGCAGCAGGATGATGCATATTTGATGGACTTAGCACAGGAGGCGTATGAGCGAAATGTGAAAAAAACGGCAGAAAGTTATACAATTGATATTCATACGCTTCAAAGAGAATCACCTGCTTTACAAAGAAGGCTCATTTTAATACTATTAAACTATATTTATAACGATTCAAGTACACTTCTTAGTCAATCATTATTATCATCTATCTACGCTTTATTTGAAACTACAAATGGTAGTGCAACAATCCATTTACCGAATCATTACATGATGCATCGTGCCTATAACATTGTGACCGTTTGTCCGAACGCAATATATGAAGAGCGTGTTGCAGATGTAATAACATTAAATAAATGGCTTGATTATGGGAATATACAACTATTTGTAGGAGCTGATGTCGGGCATCATGATGGTGAATGCTACTATTTTCAATCGAAAGCGGTAAGTTTCCCATTACATATTCGTACAAGGCAAGAGGGCGACCGTATTCAATTGGCAAATATGTCGCAGGCGAAACGGTTATCAAGGTTATTTATTGACTGTAAAATTCCTTTAGCAGAACGTGATAATTGGCCGTTATTAGTCGATGCGGAAGATGAAGTATTAGCTGTACTCGGTGTGCGTGTAAATAACAAATTTTCTAAGCGTCAACGTGCAGAGGACGATTGTGTGCTCATTGTACGTAGTGCTCATTGAAATTTGCAACAATTTGAGGGGGAATCACATATGATTCAAAATGATATTGAAAAAATTATGATTACGGAGGAGCAGATTCAAGAGCGTATTCGTGAACTAGGTGCACAACTAACAGCTGAATACGATCATAAATTTCCGCTTGCTATCGGTGTATTAAAAGGCGCTATGCCTTTTATGACAGATTTAATGAAGCGCTTCGATTCGTATGTCGAAATGGACTTTATGGACGTATCAAGCTACGGAAATGCTACAGTATCTTCAGGAGAAGTAAAAATTTTGAAAGATTTAAACACAAGTGTAGAAGGTCGCGATGTCATCATTATTGAGGATATCATTGATAGTGGCTTAACGCTAAGCTATCTTGTGGAGCTATTTAAGTACCGCAAAGCGAAATCGATTAAAATTGTGACGTTGTTAGATAAGCCTTCTGGACGTAAAGTGGATTTAAAGGCGGATATCGTAGGCTTTGAAGTTCCAGATGGTTTCGTAGTAGGCTATGGATTAGATTATGCAGAAAAATATCGTAACTTACCGTACATTGGCATTTTGAAAAGAGAAGTGTATTCATTCTAGAAATAAGAACATATGTAACGATTTTGACATAAATCGACTTTCACATATTTTCTCTAGGGCTTTTCATTGTATCAAAAAATGAACGTATGTTAAGATTTTATCTATAGTTTTTCTGTTATGTTGTGAGGAGGCTGGGGATGAATCGAATATTTCGATATACCATATTTTATTTATTAATTTTTCTCGTAATCGTTGGGATTTTTGGCACAGTAAACGGCAGTAATTCTGCTGTTGAAGAGCTAGATTACAAAAAGTTTTTTGAGGAGCTGGAGTCTGGCAATGTAGATACTGTCATGATACAGCCAGCAAAAGGCGTGCTTTCCATTGTCGGAGAGTATAAAAAATCAAATGATGAAGAGGCAAGCAAAAAGTTTACGCTGAATGTTTTACAAAACGATCAGCAGGCGCAGCAGCTTATTTTCGATCTTGAAAATAATTACAATGTAAAAGTTGAGCATGCACCAGAAACGAGCGGATGGGTGAACTTCTTTACAGGTATTATCCCGTTCATCATCATTATCATTTTATTCTTCTTCTTGTTGAGCCAATCGCAAGGTGGCGGTAATAAAGTGATGAACTTCGGAAAATCGAAGGCAAAGCTATATGACCAAGAAAAGAAAAAGGTTCGCTTTAATGATGTAGCAGGTGCTGATGAAGAAAAGGCAGAGCTTGTCGAAGTTGTAGACTTTTTAAAGGATCACCGCAAATTTACTGAAATTGGTGCACGTATTCCGAAGGGGATTCTACTTGTAGGTCCTCCAGGTACAGGTAAAACGTTACTTGCTCGTGCAGTAGCTGGTGAGGCAGGCGTTCCATTCTTCTCGATTTCAGGTTCTGACTTCGTAGAAATGTTCGTCGGTGTCGGTGCATCACGTGTTCGTGATTTATTCGAAAACGCCAAGAAAAATGCGCCATGTATCATTTTCATCGACGAAATTGATGCGGTTGGTCGTCAACGTGGTGCGGGTCTTGGCGGCGGTCACGATGAGCGTGAGCAAACATTAAATCAATTGTTAGTTGAAATGGATGGCTTCGGAGCAAATGAAGGTATTATTATCATCGCTGCCACGAACCGACCAGATATTTTGGATAAAGCTTTACTACGTCCAGGTCGTTTTGACCGTCAAATTACAGTAGGACACCCTGATGTAAAAGGACGTGAAGCGATTTTAAAAGTGCATGCGCGCAACAAGCCGCTAGCAGATACAGTTGATTTAGCAGCGGTGGCACAACGCACGCCAGGTTTCTCAGGTGCAGACCTTGAAAACCTATTAAACGAAGCAGCTCTTGTAGCGGCTCGTAAAAGCAAAAAAACAATTAATATGGCAGATATCGATGAAGCATCTGACCGCGTTATTGCAGGTCCAGCGAAGGCAAGCCGCGTTTACTCAGCAAAAGAGAAAAAGCTTGTTGCTTTCCATGAAGCTGGGCACGTAGTTGTCGGTTTAGAGCTAGATGAAGCCGATACAGTGCATAAAGTAACAATTGTTCCTCGTGGGCAAGCGGGTGGTTATGCGATTATGTTACCGAAGGAAGAGCGCTTCTTCACAACGCGCCAAGAGCTACTTGACCGCATTGCAGGTTTATTAGGTGGACGTGTGGCAGAAGAAATCGTGCTTGGAGAAGTATCAACAGGTGCACATAACGACTTCCAAAAAGTAACGAGCATTGCACGTGCAATGGTAACAGAGTATGGCATGAGCGATAATCTTGGCGCCGTTCAATATGGCTCAAGTCAAGGTGGCAACGTCTTCTTAGGACGTGACTTTAATTCAGACCAAAACTATTCTGATAAAATTGCTTATGAAATCGACAAAGAAATACAAAACATTGTGGACTCTCAATATGAGCGTACAAAGCGCATTTTAACTGAAAAGCGTGAGCTGTTAAATTTAATTGCGGGCACATTAATGGAGAAAGAAACATTAAATGCGCAAGAAATTGAGCATTTACGCGACTTCGGTAAATTGCCAGAAGCTGAAGTGGAAGCTGTCAAGGAAGAGCCTGTTGCGCAAGTGACAGAGGCACAACCTACTGTAGAAACAGCTGGCTCTACAACGGTGAATGAAGAGGTTGTAGGTGAGCAAACATCACCAACAACAGCTGATTTACCACAGGAGCATAAGCCTTTCGGTAAAACAGAAGAAGAACCACATAAGCCTCTAGGAAAAACTGTGCAATCAGATGAAGAGCAAAAGTAATGAAATGAACTGATGGGAATTATAATTCCCATCAGTTTTTTCTATGTGCGCCCAGCATGCGCATGAACTATAGGGTGCAAGTCCCGAACCCCGAAGACAGAAGTAGAGGTTAGCCAAGA